>CANOMQ010000009.1 GCA_947567595.1 uncultured Lachnospiraceae bacterium
TCCCACGGCGAACTCATTCCATACATTCCCTGTCCGGTTTCGATATGGCAGTCATAGGTTTTGTGGAATGTCCCGTCTGCTTTGATAATGCCCTCCCATGCATAGTGGGTTCCCGCGCCGCCGCTGCCGCTGCCAAACACATAGCCGTTTTCATATAATTCCATATCACTGCGCACCCACGAATCGCCCGCGTAAGTCAAGATGATGTTCCCGTCCTGCTCGTCAAACACCATCGTAAGGCTGCTGTCATCGTCCTCGGAATAAATTCCCAAACCGAATGCACGCAGCGCAAGCTGTTTTTTGCCGTCTCCGCCGCAGTCAATCAGTGCATATTCCATACGCCCGATTTTGCTGTTGCCCCTTGCTTCAAGCATTTCATCCGTAATCTTCGCAGTCAAATCATCTATCGAAAGCCCCTCGTCTGCGCCGCCTGCGGCATAATTATTCAGAAATCCGCCGATATAGGACACATCAATATACGCATTGTGCGCAACTGACGCAGTGCGTTTTCCTGTGAGAAATTCCTCATATGCCGCCACTTCCGCGCCTGTCTGCGTATCGCCGAACAAATTTGTGACACTTGTGTCATTTTTTTGCGCCGTTTCATTATTGTTCAACGGATACCCGCACAAACCGTCCGACCTATATTTCTTGTCGTTCCAGTCTTCTATATACCAGTCGCACACATAAATTCTCCCATTTTCGTCCCAGTCAAACAAAAACACGGCATTTCCAATCCCATCTACAATCGCACCCGCATAGAGGTATTCGTATCCGGTAAGAAGCTGTCTGCCCTCATGCTCTGTCATTGTGAGCAGAAAATATCCCCTACAGTTTGCACCGCCGCCCCAGTCCTCATCGTCCTCTGGAATGTCCATCAAAATCGTGTCATTCAGATAAGGGCAGGATATTCTGTAAACGTTGTTTTCATTGTCCCGCTCCACCTCAATGGAAAGTCCGATATCATAATCATAATCCTCGTCAGTAAAATCCGTAGGCAGTTCCATACGTTCGATTGCTTTGTCCTTGTATTTCACCATAAATTTTTGACAGTCCCCTGCGCCGCCACAGCCAGTTCCCTGTACGCAGAAAACGATTTCCGTGTTGCCGTCGCCGTCAACGTCCTCCCCGAAATCGCCAAAAATGTTGCCAAAACTGTAGCAACAGAAATCGTCATAGATGGAATACGGAGTTTTGTCGTCGTTCATAAAAAGGTAAAGGCAGCCGTCCGCGTAGCTGTCGGAATCTTCGGTATCCTCGTAAAGGCAGACCAGCATGTCTGTTTTCCCGTTTTTGTCATAGTCATTAAATGACACGCCTGTCAGGCGCGTGTTTTCTTTTTCGAGGATTTTGCTGTCTGTTATTTTTTTATATAACGCGTCCTGTTCGTCGTCAGACAGGTGGTAATCATCTGACGCCAGTTCCCGGAAACACTTTTCCGACAGGACAAGGCGCTCCTGCGGCTCGGTGGCGTCAGAGGTGTCGAATGGGATTGTTGTTACTGGCTCTGAATTTGTCATTGTGGGTTTGTCGGTGGTGGCTTGGCATGCGCTAGTGGTTAAGATGAGCGCGCCAAGGCATAGTGAGAGTGTGTATTTTTTATATCTTATATATTTTGAATTCATTTGATATTCCCCTTTAGTAAGCTGTTTTATCATTGATTGTTAATAAATTGTCAAATTAATAGAATGATTTATGTTACTCATTATAAAACAGGAATGCATATTTTTTGCATACTATTTAGGGGATTTTATAAATTAATCCCAATTTATTGCGTTGTGTGATATTGTTCCGTTTTCCGCTATGCTTTTATCTGCCCGCGCTATGGCTTCTACCTCGTCCGGTAATGGTGTATCTTCAGGAATGAACTTGACAATAACAAAATCAATGCCTAGTCAAAAAGCGTACATACAACCGCAACAGCAGCCAAAAAGTATCTCACTTTCCATTTCATATAGCTTGCCCTCTTACATATTTTTTTCAAATAGCCGCAAAATCCTGCTTAACGCATCTAACGATTTTTAAGGAAATACAAATGAAACCAGCGTTCTGATTGTCCCAGTCCAAATAATTAATCTGAAGCTGCACAAAATCAACCTCCGGGTGCTGCGTCAGGATTTCGTCCAGCGTGTCAGCGTCATCGTGGAACGAAAACCCAAACTGCTTAATCAGCCCTTCCTCCTTTTTTTGCTGCGCAAACTCAAACCCATGAAACGCCTTCGTTTTCTGATACCTGTCCTTACCCATATTATGCATGAGATAATAATCAAAATACCCTACCCCGGTACGTTCAAGCTGCCGCTCGAAATACATCGGATACTCGTCGGCAGACTTCACAATCACCGTCGGCATCTTATCCGCAAACACATAGCTGTTCCTGTCGTACCGCTCCACAAGCGCCTTTCGAAGCCTTATCCTCAAAATTCTTTAACGGCAGGCGCATTGCACCAAATCCCAGTTTTTTCATAAGCAAGCCACAACCTCCTCAAAATGCATTCCATGCGACGCTTTCACAAGCACTGTATCCTTATCCTGCAAAAGCCCCTCCAGCTCACCAAGCATCGCGTCCCTGTCCGCAAAATAATAAACGCTCTGTCCGCTGTTTTCCACACGGGCAGCCGCCTCATACATGCTTTTGCACAAATCACCCACACAAATCAACACATCAATTTCCGCATTCGCCGCATACCTTCCGACCTCCGCGTGCAGCTCCCGCTCGTTTTGCCCAAGCTCAAACATATCGCCCAAAATTGCCACGCGCCGCGGGCTTTTCGTCAAATCGGACATCGTAAGCAAATCAAGCGCCGCCTTCATGGACACCGGATTGGCATTGTAGCAGTCGTCAATCACCGTAAAACGCTGCGTATGTATAATATGGCTCCTGCCGCCGACCGGCTCCACCGTGCAAATGCCCTGTCTGATTTGCTCCGCACGAAGCCCCAAAAGCGTCCCCACAGCCGTCGCCGCAAGCGCATTGTAAACCATGTGCCCGCCCGGAAGCGGAATGTCCGCCCGAAAATCCGCATGCACCTGCTGCGTGCGGATATGTATCATCACGCTGCTGCCGTCAAGCCCCTTGTTCTCATAATTGTCCGCATATATATCATTGCTACTCTCACTTCCAAAAAACAGCGGCTTAATACCTCCGACCTGCGTCACCGTGGCAAGCTTGTCGTCGTCCCCGTTTAAACAAATGCCGCCGTTTTCCTTCATAAAGTCAAAAATTTCCGACTTCGCCTTCAAAATCCCGTCACGCGATTTTAAATTTTCCAAATGACACTGACCGATATTCGTTATGACACAAATGTCAGGTTTTGCGATTTTGCTTAGCCTGTGCATTTCGCCAAAATCGCTGATACCCATTTCCAGCACCGCAACCTCGCAGTCGTCGCGGATTTTGAGCACCGTAAGCGGAAGCCCCACTTCATTATTGAAATTGCCCTCCGTCTTTAACACCCGGAAGCCCTGCGCAAGCACGCCTGCCACAAACTCCTTCGTGCTCGTCTTGCCGACGCTCCCCGTAATACCGACCACCCTGACATCAAGTCCGTCAAGGTAAAATTCCGCCATGTCCTTAAGCGCCTGAAAGCTGTCCTCCACAAGGATATACGCACCCTTCGGTTCTGCCGGCGCCTTCTCGCACACCACGCCAAGCGCACCCTTCTCCCACACGCTGTCGATAAAATCATGTCCGTCCACGCGTTCCCCGACCGTGGCAATAAACACAAAGCCGCACGCCACCTGCCTTGAGTCGATTACCACGCCAAGCGCCTCCGTCACCGCCGCGGCGCCATCCGGCGCGTACTCCATATGCAGCTCGCCGCCGACTGCGCGCGCGATATTGCCCAGTGTCATGTTCTTCATACCATACCCCCGTATCAGCTCTTATACTTTTCTAAAGAAATATCAATAATCTTTTGGCAGAGTGCCGGAAAATCCATGCCGACCGCCGCTGCCTCCTGCGGCAAAAGCGATGTCGGCGTCATACCGGGCAGGGTATTTGCCTCAAGACAATAAAAATTAGATTGCGTATCCATACGGAAATCCATACGCGCGTACGTCTTTAAGCGCAGCGCCCGGAACACGGTTTCCGCGCACGCCTGTATCGCCCTTGCCACATTCGCGTCAAGCTTCGCCGGACACGTCTCCACGGTAGAGCCTGCCTGATATTTATTCTTATAATCATAAAACCCGACCTTCGGCGCAATCTCGATAATCGGCAGCGCCCTGCCGTCCATCACGCCCACCGAAAATTCCCTGCCGTCTATGTACTGCTCAATGATAACCGTATCCTCAAGCAAAAATGCCTGCTGCAATGCCTGCGCAAGCTCCCTGCCGTCATGCGCGATGTAAACGCCGACACTTGATCCGCCGCAGTTGACCTTCACAATGCATGGGAAAATACTCCACACATCGACCATATGCATATCTTGGCGCGAAACCACAATTCCCTTTGGCGTCGGAATTTTAAACTGCTCAAAAATATCCTTGGAAATTGCCTTATCCATCGCAATCGCGCTCGACAAAAAGTCCGTTCCCGTATACTTAATGTCCAGCAAATCAAACATTGCCTGTATCTTCCCGTCCTCGCCGTTTCGCCCGTGCAGCGCCAAAAAGACAATGTCCGACTGCTTGCATATCTCAATGACGTTTGGCCCGATTGCGCACTCGGGATTGCCCTTTCGCATTGCCTTTACCGCATTAATGTCGGGATTTTGCTCCGAAATCGCCCCGGAATTTTCACCCCAGTCGCGCGTATCCGAAAAAATATCCCCTGCGTCGCCCTCATACCCCATATAAACGTCAAGCAGCACAAGCGCATGCCCCATCCCCCGAAGCGCCTTATAAATCATCGTTCCGGTCACAAGGGAAACATCCCGCTCCGTGCTGATACCGCCTGCCAATACCACAATTTTCATAAAAACCATACCCCTTTCTAATCCAATCCCTCTCAAAAATTCCATTACCAATTCTTCTCTATGTCGATTAAATTCTTCAACAAGTCACTCATGCCAAAAAGCAGTATCCCGTTCCACTCCAAGCTTCTTGTAGACGTCTCCGAAAGCTCCCGCCACGCGCCGCTTCCGTCAACATAGCATATGCCGTTTTCGTTCAGTCCTCCCATATATTGTATGGTATTCTCGACAATCTCCGTGTATTCCTTGCTCGGCGTAATATCGTTTATGAAACAAAGAAGCAGCATATTGTAGAGATTATCGTACGCAGTACGCCTGCCCGTCCCAAAAAACGCGTCACGCTCCGCCGCGTTTCCGGCGTTTTCATTCTGATCCACCAAGTCCTTCATAATGTGTGTGCACAAATCCCTATCCGTGTTTTCGCCCGCGCTGATATACGCCATCGCACCGTAAAAGACGAACCGCTGCGTCGAGTAATCCTCATTTCTCTCCTTAAGGAATGTCTCGACAATTGCCTTATACTCCTCGTGGTAATCCGCGCAGAAAAGCTGTGACGCCGCATAAAAGCGCGCACTTTTTCTGACATCTGTGTCACATTCCTGCCCCTCAAGCCACGCCCAAGCCTTGTCGCAAGCCTCCTTATATTCCTTGGAAACACTCGCCTCATACCGCCCGAACATGTCACGGCTCATCGCCATAATCCCGCAGAATGCCGCCGTCGCTTCATAATCATTATAAAGGCTCCCGTCCGCCTGCTGATGTCCCTCAAGCCAGCTTGCAAAGTACAGAAGCTGTGTCACAAGCTGCTTGTCCTTCTCGTCCTCGCCAAAATGCTGATACGCCTGCTCAAACAGCGTCCCGTTTCGCTGCATTGCATACATCAGCGCGTGCATTCCAAAGCTGATGTCACAGACACCCTGTGCGCTCTCCGCAAGTGTCACATTGCTTACATTTTTGAGCATACCAACAAACATATTTTCGTATCCGTCCGGCGTGATGGTAAACGGATACGACTGCCCGACAATATCCGTCTCTATGTAATAGGCTCCCACCTGCGTCACCCCGGAAAAATCGCCCTCGCTCAAAAAACAGCCGCTGGCTTTGTCCAAGCTTCCGTCCTCAATCTTTCCGGTATACACAACCTTTTTATCCACCTGATTGACCACACGGAATGTCTTTCCATGCTGCTCCCCCAAAAATAGAACCTTTTTTTCGCGGTTTGCAATATACCCCGCCTGATTGACAAAAACCTTCGTCGTACTTACGGGAAGCGCAATATTCTGACGCACCAAAAGGGCGCCAAAGTCCTCCCCGCGCCCAAATATGGATTGCTGTATCACGTCCTGATCGGTTGACACCTTCGTCTCAGGCTGCTGCGTTTCCTCCTGTATCCCCCTGCCACAGCCTGTCATTGCAATGACCGCAGCCATAATAAGGGACAAGAGCCTGCTTTTTTTCTTGAAATTTATCGTCATCGTAACCATTGTAAACGCTCACCCCAACAGTTCTATTTTACACGTAATCTTTAGTTCTGTAAACTACTTTTCCGTCAATGATGGTCATAAGTGTTTTTGTGAAGGTCTCCATCGGATTTCCGTCAAAAATTGCGATGTCTGCGTCCTTTCCTACTTCAATCGAGCCAACCCTGTTGTCTGTTCCGCAGATTTTTGCCGCATTGATGGTCATTGCACGATACCCGTCCTCCAGCGACAATCCCTGTTTCACACACTGCCCGACACAGAGCGGAAGCGATTGTATGAGGGAGACGGGGTGGTCTGTTGTAACCGCAACCATTACGCCCGCATTTGCAAGAATGCCCGCCGTCTTAAATGCGACATTCTGCACCTCGATTTTATTGCGCGTCGTAAAGTCCGGTCCGACAACCGCAGGATAGTTTTCACCGGCAAGCTCCTCGGCAATCAGATGACCTTCGCTGCAATGGTCGAGCGTCATGCGCAAATCAAACTCCTTTGCAATGCGGATTACCGTGAAAATATCGTCCACGCGGTGCACATGCGCCTTTAACGGAATTTTTTTCTCGAAAACAGGACGCCATGCCTCATAATGCAGACTGTAAGCCGTGTTGCCTTTTTCGTAGTCCGAAAGATACTGTCTCGCATTTACCAGCTCATTGCGCAGCATTCCCGCTATCGCCATACGCGTTGCGGGAGAAGTATTCATACCGGAATAGTTTACCTTCGGATTTTCCCCGAAGGCGACCTTCATCGCGGAAGGCATTTTCAAAATCAAGTCGTCTATCCGTCTTCCGAAGGTCTTTATCACAGCAAATTGACCGCCGACAACATTTGAGCTGCCGGGGCCGATATTTGCCGAAGTGATGCCCGCCCTCACCGCGTCCGAGAAGGCTGCGTCCATCGTGTTTATGGCGTCTATGGAGCGGAGCATTGGCGTAACCGGATGGACTGTCTCGTTGCAGTCGTCCCCCTCCTGCCCCTTCTTTTCTTCCGTTATTCCCATATGGCAATGCGCCTCTATCAAGCCGGGCATTAACAAATGGTGTTTCACATCTATCGTCTCGCAGTCCGCAGACGCGGGAAGCGTTATCGCATTTGATACCTCTGCAATCTTACCGTCCTTTATAAGTACACTGCCATCAAATGTCCCCGCCTTTGTCATGCTGCGGATTGTCGCATTTTTCAATAAAAGCATTTGACTGCTATTCCTCCTGTCCCCTTGTCAAAGGATCAACCGGTGTTCCGTCTTTTGTCAGTTTAAAATAGACATTGGAACCTTCCTCCGAATAATAGATGGTAGGCGCTGCCACCTTTCCCACCAAATCTCCTGCCGATACCCTGTCGCCCTCGGCTACGGCAAGCTCCTCAAGCTGCCCGTAGGTAAGCTCATAACCGTCGCCCACATCAAAGGTTACGGTATTTCCCGTCTGGGAATCATAGTAAATGCGCTTTACAACACCCTCGGTCGCCGCCGTTATGACCGTTCCCTCCGGCGCGGCAAGCACAAGCGCGGGATTATACTTATACTGCTGCATGGTCGGGTGGTATATCGCCCTGTCCATGCTGTAGTCCAAAAGCACTTCCCCCACAACCGGAAGCGTCAATGCGTCTGTTCCTGCAAAGGATAACGGCTCTGCCTCCGTCTCCTCGCTCATAAACACCGCAGCCTTGTCCGTCCCTTCGATAGCAGTGCCATCCAGCTTGGTATTATCTAACGGAACGTTTGACACATTGCCGGAATTGACCTCCGTAAAATTTGGGTCTACGTCCATGTCATTGTTGTCGCTCAAATCATACATATCAATATCCTGCGTATTCTCATAGCGCGTGTCGGTCACGCCTTTGTTTCCTTTGTTCAGCTCCGCCTTTGCCTTTCCTGAGACAAAGCGCGTATCCGCACCGTTTTCCTGCGTATCTTGGTCTTTTTTTTGTTCCTGCTCAAGCCTTGCAAAATCTATTTTGTTCTCCTCCGTCTTTGTGTTGCCACGCGCCGACATGTATACCCCGGCAAGCGTAAGCGCAGACAGTACAAACACGGAAGCCGCTATAATGCTTAATTTTTCCTTCTGCATGGCAGGGCGCCTGTTATTACGTCTGTTCATCCTCTACCTCCATTTCCGGCAAGCCACCAACGAATTTTTATCGGTTCGCCTGTTGATAGCATTGCCGTGTTTGGAGAAGTTTATTCATAGATTGCCACCGAAATCCCGTCATAAAAACGCTGCAAAATTTTGTAAAAATCCATGCCCTCCTGCGCCAAAGCATACGCATAATTTAAGGAAAACCCATTTCCCTCGCCCGCCTCCCCGACAAGCATACTGCCCTGCGTGGACGTAAAAAACGGAGCCGCGATTACCCTGTTTTCCTTTGTAATCACAGCCCCATATGTAAATGCAACCGCACGTTCAATTTCCTTTTTTTTCACATATTCCTCACTGTCCGCGTCAGAGCGCAGCGTGCGGATACGAAGACCTGTCCGGTCAAAATCAAGCGTTTCGGGACGCCCTTCGCGCTCCCACAAAAAAACGAGGTTGCTGCGAAGCACCACGGCAAGCGCCTTGAGATATTCCTGCTCCAAATCATAGGCAGACTGCGGCGCTGTTTCCACATAATCCTCGCTCTCGCTAAACGTAAGCTCCTTTGGTATCTGTGCCGCAACCATCAGCTCCACGACCGTTTCCGGCGCATAGTGGAACGTCCCCTTGCTTTCATGCACTGCCACCCGGAAAGACGAATTTATGACACTTGTGTCATTTTTTGGCAAATCGTCGTCTGCGTTCTCCATGCGGGGCGGTTTTATCAATATACTGCCAATTAACGGCAGACTTATCACAATTAACATAATTTTTAAAAGCTTCTTCATGCTTTATTTTACGCGGTATTTTTCAAACGTATTCATGATTTTTTCGCAAGCCTTGTCAAAAAGCACCGAGCAGACGATTACCACGGTATTGTCAAACACAATTGCCATGACAAGGCATACGACAAAGGTCAGCGTCACCGTTGCCACAATGCCGCCGATACAGCCAAACCGCAGCGCCGTAACATGCATTTTTCCCTGAACCACCACAAACAGGACATACCAGTGTATCAGGATAATGGAATAGCTGTATTTCGAGCACATCCTTACAAGCAAATCCATAAGCATGCCAAAGCGCGAACCGGATTTTACCGCAAAGCGTTTGCTGTTTTTTAAAAACAATTCAAAAATCCCGCACGCCATCAAAAACAGCGGCAATGTATTATTGTATACATAATTCATGTTCGCGGAATTGCCAAAAACGACCACCACCGCAATGACAAAGCCCGCTATTCCCGCAAACACAAGCCCGCTGCCGTGTCCGTCCTCTCTCGGAATCGCATTCCTCCGGGTCAGGATATAGCCCATCAGAAAAACGCCCTCCCAGCCCGCAAGAAACGTTGCCGCGCCAAAATTCATGCCAAACAGCGGCAGATAATTGGTCAGTGCATTCAGGACAAAAATCAGCACCATCAGCGAATGGAGCATTTTATCGCTAAGATGTACTGCCATCACCCGGAAAAACGGTGTGACAAGATACAAAGCCACAATGGTATAAATCAGCCACAAATGCGGTGCAGCGTCGGGTGCCCCTGTCATAATCCGTTTCAATGCCGTGCCAAGATTTCGGGGCGGAAGAAAGCTTACCTCATGATTGAGCGAAAGCAGAAACAGATAATACGCCACAAGCGGTATGATGATTTTGGATGCCCTTCTGATATAAAAGGACACGACATTTTCCGTTTCTGCCACATCTTTTGGCACGTTCAGCAAAAGCGCGCCGGAAAGCATGACATACAACAGGTTGCAGGTCAGCCCAAGCGTAAGACCACACACAAGCACCAGTCGTTTCCAGTCGGCGCCTCCGGTCTCTTCTATTACAGTCACCATCGGGGAACAGGCATGTGCCAGTATCACAAGCACTGCCGCAAGGATACGGATATAATCCCAATGCAGCTCCCGTTTCGGGGAAGGCTCTGCACCAAATAAAATCGTCTTCCACGTGCTGTTCCGGTTCCCATGTGCCCAAAAAATCAGGGAAAAGCCAACCAGCACTGCCGGAAAATACCAAAGGCACCTGTTGATTGTTGCGTCTGATATGTAAGGCTGGCCACGCATTTTTTCGCTGCATACATTGACCTCATGCAGCTCAAAAGCCCCGTCAATGTCAAGGCGCAGCTCCTCATAACAGTCAAGCGGCAGCGGAATAAACACCCGTTCTCCCCACGCCGCGAGCTTTGTCTTTACGGAATGCTTCTCCGAAAAGACTTCTCCCGCTTTCCGGTAAAACACCTGCACGTCCATCTCGTGGTTTGCGTCAAACACTTTTGTGAGCACAAGCTCCAGTCCGCCGATTTGTGCAAGCTCCTGCTTCTTGGATAAATCAAGATAAAGCTGCGGGTCGTCGCCCTTCTTTTCAAAGTATTTTCCATTTCCGCCATCTGCCAAAGGCGCAACCTCGTAGTCCAGTGCATTCGTATAGCATTCCCCAAACACATTCGTCGTTTCTCCACGAAGGGAATACTCATAGGATAAGCTCTTATAAAATATCAGTATCCATGCACCCAAAACAAGCGCTGCCAAGACAATGTATTTCCATCTACTGTTCTGTTTCTTCATTTCCAATATTTTTCTGCTCCATCAACAATCAGTTCCCAATAAATGCCGCCAAGCGCACTTAATCCCTTTGCAATCAGTCCGGCATACAGCAAAGCCCCCTCATACCGCAAATGGGTATTATCGTCATTTCCATCGGGGTAATTTTCATATTGTCCGGCGTCGAAATTCATATGCCATTTGCGGCTTTCCTCCTCGCCTGCCTGCTCCAGCGCAGCGCGGCTCATGGTAAATAAGTCCACAAGCGGCACGTTGTATTTTTCTGCGGCTTCCTTCATGCCTGCCACATAGTCCGTGTGCATACTGTCCTTTAGCTTGTGGTTTTCATTAAAATGCCTGCGCTCAATCGGCGTTATCAGAACGGGATACGCGCCATGCGTTCTTGCCACGTCGATGTATGTTTTAAGATTTTCGATATAGGTCGAAAACGGCTCTGTGTAACGTGTCAAATCCTCCTTTTTTTCATCATTATGCCCAAACTGGATAAAAAGAAAATCGCCCTCACCGATTTCCATGTCAATGGCGTCCAACCGCCCTTCGTCCATAAAGCTTTTCGTACTTCTGCCGTTTTTTGCGTGGTTTAAGACAAAAACGCCTTCCTTTACAAACATTGGAAATACCTGACCAATTCCGGTCTGTGGATAGGTTGTTACGTCGTTGTTTTGCACGGTGGAGTCCGCTGCCCAAAAAATTCGCTTCATATTATAATAGTACCCTTCTTTCTGTATGAGTTTTATCTCATTGATTATAATAATTTATTATAGCACAGAAGACGCAAAAAAGGGAAACCGAAGTTTCCCTTTTATTGACAATTTTTGATTACTCCTTAACGGCACCGATATTAACGCCTTTAACGAAGTATTTCTGTAAGAACGGATACAAAATCATGAACGGTAAAATCGCGGAAATGATACCTGCGTTAAACAGCGTATTCTGCGATACCTCGTATGAGGTCGTCGGCGTATCGCCGTCCATAATCATGTTTCTTAACTTATACTGGAAGTTTACCTGTGTCGGGTCTGTGATGTAAATCTTAACCGTTGAGTAGTCATTCCATACTGCTACGGAGAACATCAAACCGATTGACGCAAGTGCCGCCTTGGAAAGTGGGAGCACGATCGTGAAGAAAATTCGCATCGGCGAACATCCGTCAATTCGCGCCGCCTCAAACAGGGAAGCCGGAATACCTTCAAAGAAGTTCCTCATCAATACAAGGTTGTAAACGTTCATACCATGCTTGAAAACAAGAATCCACATATTGTTTACAAGACCTAACTGCTTCATAACCAAATACTCCGGAATCATACCGCCTGAGAAAATCATGGTGAACATCAGGAAATATGCGAAGAATTCACGTCCGGGCATCTCAAACTGTACCAATACATAGCCGCCAAGCGTTGAAAGCGTCAGACCAAGTAAGGTACCTAACAATGTTGTGATCACAGAGTTGATAAACGGTCTGTACAATGCCGATGTTTCAATAATGGTTCTGTAACCATCCATTGTGAACTGGCTTGGCCAAAGTTGGAACTGGTAAACACCAACCTTATTCAAAGAGTCAACCACAACCTTCCAAATCGGAACGATAACAATTAAACCGATGATAATGAACACGACATAATTGACAATATCAAATACCGATGTTCTCTCACTTGGCTTTTTTGATTTTATTTCTTTTTCCTTTGCCATATTCGCACCTCCTTATACGATACCGCGTCCACGGGTCTTCTTACTTGCCCAGTTACATACAAGAACGAGGAAGCAGCCTACTGCTGACTTGAAAAGACCTACCGCTGTTGAATAACCATAGTTCGGCAACGCAATTGCAAATGTCTGACGGTAAATATAAGTAGAAATAACGTCTGATACATCATAAACTGCATTGTTGTAAAGTACGAATACAGACTCGAACATGTTCATAACCTTTGCAAGGTTCAGAATCAATACCGTAATAATTGTATTGGCAAGTGCAGGGAGTGTTACGAAACGGATTTTCTGCATACGTGTCGCACCGTCGATGTCTGCTGCCTCATACAACTCGGGATTAATACCGGAAAGTGTTGCAAGGAAGATAATGGTTCCCCAACCGGTTTCCTTCCATATATTAATCACATAAAAAATCGGACGCCACCATGTCTTGCTTGCAAGGAAGTAGATGTACTTTGTCGTGTCACCGTGGAATAAAATACCGTTTACCATACCGGTTGATGACGGCGAAAGGAACAAGCTGAAAATCGATGCAACTACTGCCCATGACATAAAGTGCGGCAAATATATAATTGTCTGCAAGGTTTTCTTTGCAAACAGGTTTTTCATTTCATTTAAGAAGATTGATACCACAACTGCGGAAATATTTGTGATAATCAGCTTTATGATACTCAGCTCAAGAGTATTTTTAAATGCGGTCCAAAATGCAGGTGTTCCAAACATCTTTGAAAAATGAGCTAACCCCACAAAGGTTTTTGGTCCGACAGGCTTATAATCATAAAATGCCCAGCGCACACCGAGCATAGGCCAGTAGTTCATGATTAACATGAAAATCACTACAGGCAGGAACATGATATAAAAACCCCTATTATTCCAAATGCGAAGCCCCAAAGGTTTGTGGCGAACTTCCACGCCGCCGGATGTCATTACAACTTGCTTTTTTGCCATACCGTTCTCATCCTTTCTTCCCTTTCCTAATGGAAATTTCCTCATAATTACTATGCGGCCGGATTAGAACGGCCACGAGTTACTATGTTGGTGTTTTTTAGAATAAGCGCCTTTGCCATGTACAAGTTTCCGCACATGGCGAAGACGCTTTTTTCTTAATTTAATTGCCAGCCTGATTTAACTGATCAATTTTATCATTACTGATTTAACTCAGCAAGACACTGGTCGATAGTAGAACCAACTGTATCAACATATGCCTGCATCGCTGCATCCACATCGCCGCCTTCAACTACGACTGCCGTGATTGCTGCAAGCTTTGCATCATAGATTGTACCGGACTCATTTGTAAATGTCTCTGATACCGGTGAAAGAGGAGCGTCTACACAATTCTCCGTAAAGAACTTATTACCCTCTGCAGCAAGGTCTGTCTGAGCTGCATAACCGTTTGTAAGCTCACATACTGCAAGAGCGGGATCGATAAGGTTCTTCTTCCATACAGAGTTCGGGTCATTCGGAGACTGCTTTAAGTGGAACTCACCGTCTGCATAAGAATACTTCTTCTCTTGGTCTGTACCCGGATTTGTTGTGAACTCTTCTGCCTTTGTTGACCAGTGAACATCCTCTGCACCATAGGTCCAAAGTGTCTGAACAACATCGCCGTCCATCATTGTCTCAATCAATGCATCAAATACAGCCTGATTACGAGCAGGATCGCCTGAATCGATAATACACCATACCGGAGCTTCTCTGTTGATATAAGCGCCAACCTCTGCAATAGGAGGAAGCTGTACAAGCTCTGGATCAACCTCATTCTTGATTAAGCTGTCTGTCAATGTCTGATACCATGAACCTGCCCAGTAAGTAAATACGCCTGATGAACCAGCCTGATCATTTGAGAACCATTTCTCACGTGCAATCTTTGTAGATGCCGTCAATGTTTCAGGGTCGATACAGCCGTCAACATATGCCTGCTGTAATCTCAAAAGCGCCTGCTTTGTTGCATCTTCCTGGAATCCGTCAACCCAAACACCGTCATCTCCCTGATAAATAGAAGGATATGCATCCTGCCAAAACTCAGGAAGGTAATTTACGTAAGGAGCCTCGTTTCCAACGAAGCCGGCTGCTACGACACCATATGTATCACCTGTCTTACCGTTTCCGTCAGGATCCTCATCATGGAATTTCTTAAGCATTGTGTAATAATCATCATATGTCTTGATATCGTCAACGCTCATTCCAATTGCATCCAGCCATGCTTTCTTGATATATGTAACACATCCGTTACCATATCCGTAAGCGAAGCCGTATAAGCGTCCCTCAGAATCCTTTAATGCCTCATTGATTGCCGGAAGTGTCATTCTGCTTTGGAAATCGGCATTTTCATAAGCCGCTGTCATATCCCAAAGAAGACCTGTCGGTGCATACTGCTTAAACATATCCGCTGACATGATGATTGCATCGGGATAATCGCCGCCTGCGAAGAGACGTCCAACCGCATCCGTATATCCTGAGTGATCCAACTGCTGGATTGTCAAAGGAATACCGACTGCCTGCTCCCACTGCTCCTTAAACTCAGCTTGTCCGTTATCAAGAGTAGCTGTTACCGTACCGTTTACTACAATGTTGAGACCTGTGTCACCAAGAATCTCGTGATAGTCAACCTCTGCAGGCGCTGCCGCGTCGCTGCTGCCGCTGTCCGCTGCCGGTGTGCTTGTGCTGCCGCTGTCTCCTGATGAAGCAGCGTTGTTGCCGCTGTCCGCTGCCGGCTGGCTGCCTGTGTCAGAACCGCCGCCGCAGGCTGTCAATGATACAACCATTGCAGATGCTAAAAGTAAAGATAGTGCTTTCTTTTTCATTTCTTTTCCATTCCTCCCTAAAAAATGTTTAAAATTTTTAAAAAATGATAATAAGTTTCAGACAAGGATGCATGCCTGTTTTTTTCGTTTTAAAGGACATAGTCCGTGTCTATTTTAGATTTTACCATTGTAAACGCTTTCATGCAAGCAAGAAATTTTAGAAATCAAGCCGCTTCGGGGAGGATTTTTCGAAAAAGTCTTGATTTTTCGGCGTTTTTCGCACTTTATATTTTTTAAATTTTTTTTTAAAAAATTTTATTTCAATAAAAAATTGCTAAAATTTTTCCGGTTTTTCTCTAAAATTTTTGTCGAAATTTGGCAATCCCCTTCCAATTAACATAAGGTAAAGTGTACATATTGACATAAAATTAACAATATTTTAATACAAATTATCCAAACGCCTCTGCGCAGCCTACGCCCTGTAAACCACCCTTCCGTCCACGATCGTATACTGCACCACGCCCTGTAATTTCTGTCCGGTAAACGGTGTGTTCGCGGATTTCGACAAATAATCCCCCGCAGTCCAAAATGCCTCGGGACGATAGATTACAATGTCCGCAAAAGCCCCGATTTTCAAGCTTCCTGCGTCCAGTCCGTACATCTGTGCGGGATTGGTGCTCATGCACTTTATCAACTGGGTGTGTGTAAGCCCTTTCTTTCCCACAAGCTCTGTAATGCCTAGGGAAAGCGCCGTCTCAAGTCCGATAATGCCGCTTGGCGCCTGTGTGAGCTCCTTCTCCTTTTCCTCCTTGCTGTGGGGCGCGTGGTCGGTGGCAATGATGTCGATGGTTCCGTCCCGAAGCCCTTCGATGATTGCAAGGCGGTCTTCCTCCTCACGTAGGGGCGGGTTCATTTTGGCAAGTGTCCCATACCGGATTGCCGCCTCCTGTGTCAGACTGAAATGGTGGGGTGTCGCTTCGGCGTGGATATTGTCGGCTCCGCTCTGTGCCGCCCTTTGCTTTGCAGCCCTTACGAGCGCCACGCCCTCTTTGGTGCTGATGTGCTGAACGTTTAAAATCGCTCCTGTTTTTAATGCAATTTCCAAATCGCGTGTTATCAATGAAATCTCCGCTTCCCGCGGGGAGCCTCCGATTTTGTAATATTCCGATGCCGCTCCTTTGTTGATACCGTTATTGATAATCAGTGACGGGTTTTCCTCATGCAGGCTGACCGGAACGCCAAGCCTTGCAGCCTGCATAAGTGCCTTTTCCAATAATGCTTCATCTGTTATCGGTATCCCGTCATCGGTAAAGCCGACCGCGCCGCAGGCAAGCAGCTTTTCCATGTCCGTAAGCTCCTTCCCACCCATTCCTTTTGTCACCGCGGCGCAGGTATAGACCTTAATATCCGTCTGCCTTCCCTTTTCAATCACATATGTTATTGTGTCCTCATTGTCTGCCACGGGCTTTGTATTTGCCATCAGCACGACGCTTGTAAAGCCTCCTCTTGCCGCCGCCTTTGCCCCGGTCAGAATGTCCTCCTTGTAGGTAAAGCCGGGGTCGCGGAAATGTACATGCACATCAACAAGCCCCGGCGCGACAATGCAGCCCTGCGCGTCAATTACGTCGCATTCCGTATCACACGCTATTTTATCCTTAATCCATGCAATTTTTCCGTCCTTTACCAAAATATCCTTCTTTTCGCACAGGCTCTGACTGGGGTCTGTCACCAAACCGTTTTTAATCAATAACATATGTTATCCTCCTTTGTTATTTTATGTTCTTCTGCCCTATGTTATTTATCCTACCACAAATCTGCCAAGCCGCATAGCTACTTGAAGGTAATTGGTTTATCCGCGATGTTTTCCGTTTTGATGACAACATACGGCGTTGTCGGCGTATCCGTGACGTTTTCCGCTGAGCCGGGGCCTAGCAGCGTGGTATCGATTATCAAAGTGTCGGGCGTTTCATAAAATTCATTTACCGTGATACTGTAGCCTCCGCTTGGCTGTTCGCCATAGCCGATTGCGATGTAAAGCTCTTCTCCGATGGTATAGCTAATCTGAAACGCGCTTTTTGCCTTTTCCGCAATGATGTCCTTTAACGCGTCAGGCTGTTCGTTCTCTCCCACGACCGTAAAGTTTAAGTCCTTAAGCTTATCCGCCCCCGCCTCCTTGCTTTCACAACCTGCAAGCGTCAGTATGAAAACAAGCATTAAGACACTTTGTATCAGGGTTTTTATGGAAATACGCATTCTGCCTCACCTCATAAATTAATATGGATTTTCTGTATTAAGCTATGCTTTTAAGAGAAAAGATATTCTTTTATTATTGATTTTAGTGTGTGAAATGGTTTAAGATATTAGTATTGAATGCGAAAGGATTAAATTGCTTATGATACGATTAATTTTGACAGCCTCTTTTGTCGTGCTCTTTCTGATTTTTACAATCCCTGTCATGCTTGTCGAATACTGGATTGGAAAGTCAAATCCTGACTTAAAGAGCAAATCCAGCCTTGCCATTGTGAACTGGGCGTTTCGGTGCGTGCGCTTCCTTGCGGGTACCAAGGTTGACTATATCGGTCTTGAGAACGTGCCCTCCGATACCCCGGTGCTTTATATTGGAAATCACAGGAGTTATTTTGATGTCGTGCTGACCTATCCGAAGGTGCTTCGCCCGACAGGATATATCGCCAAAAAGGAGATTGAGCGGGTTCCGCTGCTCAATACGTGGATGCGCAACCTCCACTGCCTCTTTCTTGACCGCAAGGATATTAAGGCGGGAATGCAGACCATTTTGCAGGCAATTGATTTGATAAAGAATGGCAAGTCCGTCTGCATTTTTCCGGAGGGCACACGCTCCAAGGAGGAGGGCGTGCTTCTGCCCTTTAACGAAGGCAGCTTTAAAATTGCCGTGAAAACGGGGTGTCCGATTGTTCCGATGACGATTGTCAACAGTGCCGGAATTTTCGAGAACCAGTTCCCTTTTATTAAAAAAGCACATGTTATTATTGAATACGGAAAGCCTGTGTATGCCAAGGATCTTCCAAAGGAACAACAGAAACATCTTGGCGCCTATTTTCAAGGGCTTATTCAGGAAACGCACCAAAAAAACATACAGAATTTATAGGCTTTCACACAGGTTAAACACCTGATTGGACGAATGGAGGTACCAATGAAACAAACAGCAATTGCGGATTTAACGCCGGGCATGATTACTGCGAAAAATATTTATTCCGCTGACAGCCGCGCAGTCCTTCCGAAGGGAACCGTACTCACCGAAAACATCATTACCCGGCTTGAGAATTATTGTATCTATTATGTTGATGTTGCGGAGGAAAAGGCGTATGACCTAGCCTGTCCGCTTATGCCTCAGATAACGGAACGAAACGCCAAAAAACCAAATGATGATATGGCAGCGCAGACGGCTAAGACAGAAGAAGCGTCCGGCTGCTTCCTAGGCGCCTTCAAGCGCTGCTCCGAGCATTACCGTACTGCCCTGACGGCTTCCATTGCAAGGAATGAGCCGTTTTCGTGTGACGATTTGCTGCGTGAGACGCTCTCGCTCTTAACGGAGGACACGGGGGCTTCCAATGCACTGGACTATCTTTTAAACATGCGCAATACCGATGACTCCGTCTACAGCCACTGTATCAGCGTGGCGCTGATGTCCAACCTGCTTGCGCGGCGGCTGGGCTTTTCCAAGGAAGAGCAGATAACGGCAACGGCATGTGGGCTTTATCATGACTGCGGCATTCTGATGCTGCCTCCGGCGGTAATGGAGCAGTATGGGAAATTCACGAACGAGGACTACAACATTATGCGAACCCACCCCATTGAGGGCTTTCATCTTTTGAGCAGATACCGCAGCATTCCCGAGCAGGTCAGGGATACGGCGCTCACACATCATGAGCGGTGCGACGGAAGCGGCTATCCTTACGGGTTAAAAAGTGATGAAATCAGCAGGTTCACAAAGCTTGTCATGATTGCCGATATTTTTGATAATATCATTACGGATAAAACATGCCGTTCTTCCATGTGCCCGCTCTCGCTGATAAAATATTTTGAGGACGACGGCATTCAGAAGTATGATGTCACCTACATCATTGCCTTTTTGGAGTACATTCTGAACTCCTACTTAAAGTATAAGGTGACGCTGCAAAGCGGCATGGACGGAAATGTCCTTTTCATGAACCGCGTCCTTTTCCCGAATACGTTTTCCTATGCGCAGACGGGTAAGGATACAGACCTTCAGAACGATTATTATAACAGCATTATGCTGTTGTCGAATATGGAAAATCTTTCGATTGAGTCGATTATTTAGTCGATTATTTCATGAACAGACAAAAGGAAGCAGGCACAAACGCACCCGCTTCCTTTTCCTTCTGCCATTATTCCACATCTGCCAACGCTGCCATATCCTCTTCCCCTGTACGGATTTTCACAACCTTGTCAACATTGTATACAAAAATCTTTCCGTCGCCGATATGCCCCGTGTAGAGCACCTTCTTCGCACCCTCAATCACCTTCTCAACCGGAATACTTGAGACGACAACCTCAACCTTCACCTTCGGCAGCAAGGTCGCGTCAATCTCCGCGCCACGGTAGCGCTCGCCTGCACCCTTCTGAATGCCGCAGCCCATGACCTGTGTCACGGTCATACCGGTGACACCGAGGTCGTTCATGGCTTTTCTGAGCTTATCATAGCGGCTTAACTTCGCAATGATAACAACCTTGTAAATACCGGAAGCAGACGGGAACGGTACCTGCGATACCTTGACCGCCGCATTTTTCTGTGCCTCCGATGCCTGTACGTAATCGTCCGTTCCAAGCTGCGTGTTTTCGTTTTCCTCCATAATCATGTTGTTGGAAATATCCATCATTGCAAAGCCTGCGTAAGCGGAAGGAAGACCATGCTCCGTCGCGTCAAGACCGATGATTTCCTCCTCCTCCGTGACACGGAGCCCGAAAATCGCCTTAATAATAACAAATGTTATTGTAATTGTAACCGCTGTCCATGCAATAACGCTGAACATTCCCACAAGCTGAATGCCGAGCAGATGGAACCCGCCGCCGTAAAACAGTCCGGTACCGCAAATCTGGTTTGCGCCGTATGTCACGCCGTCGCCGTATCCTCTCGCATAGGCAGGCGCCGTATCCGTTGCAAAAAAGCCGACCGCGATGGTACCCCAAATGCCGTTTAAGCAGTGAACCGCAACCGCACCCACGGGGTCATCGATATGTAGCTTGTAATCCAAGAACCATACGCCAAAGCAGACCAAGAGACCTGCAACCGCGCCGATGACGATTGCACCAAACGCGTCCGTCACGTCGCAGCCTGCGGTAATTGCCACAAGACCTGCGAGTGAGGCATTAAGGCACATGGAAACGTCAGGTTTTCCGTACTTAATCCATGTAAAGATCATGCACACGACCGTTGCGATTGCGGGCGCGATTGTCGTTGTCACAAAGATGGAGCCAAGCTCCGCAATCGACGTTGCCGCCGCACCGTTAAAGCCATACCAGCCAAGCCACAGGATAAAGACGCCGAGCGCGCCGATTGTCAGGTTGTGACCGGGAAAGGCGTTGACCTTGACAATTTTTCCGCTTTTATCCTTCGTGAACTTCCCGATACGAGGCCCTAACATTTTCGCACCAATCAGTGCGCTGATACCGCCTACCATATGAATTGCGCAGGAGCCTGCAAAATCGTGGAAGCCCATCTGCGCCATCCAGCCGCCGCCCCAAATCCAGTGCGCTTCAATTGGATAGATGAGGGCGGAAATCACTGCCGAGTATACACAGTAGGACAGGAACTTCGTCCGCTCCGCCATCGCTCCTGAAACGATTGTCGCCGTTGTCGCGCAGAATACTAGATTGAATACGAAGTTCGACCAGTCAAAGTCCGCGTAGCTTGTGAAAATGTCAAAGCCCGGCTTTCCAATCAGACCGACCATGTCCTCCCCGAGCAGCAGCCCGAAGCCGATTAAAATAAATACACATGTGCCGATACAAAAATCCATCAGGTTTTTCATAATGATGTTTCCCGTATTCTTCGCACGGGTAAAACCCGCCTCCACCATTGCAAACCCCGCCTGCATCCAAAATACCAACGCGGCGCCAATTAAGAACCATACGCCATACACCTCTCCGGTGATGGCACTCATAATCTCCTCTGCCATCATTTTTTCCTCCTCATTTTTTCTTTTTAGAACAAGATTGAAAACAAAAAAGACGCCCCGGGAATGTTTCTTCCCAAAGCGCCTTTGCTTTATGTGCCTTATACTACCACCGCGGTTTTGAATTGTCAAACAATTTTTTTCGTTGTGTCCTGTGGCAATGCTGAATATATGTTCTATTTTCCGGTTTATTGTACGTTTTGTGCGTTATCTGCTTGTATTTTTCTTCCAAATAAAATCCATTTTTTGACATTATGCCTCACAGACATAGCACACAAGCTCCTTTTCTGTTACGTTCTCCCCAAAATTCTTCTCGTCAAAATGCAGCTCCTTCACCTTCACATTTCCTGTCCTGATAAAGCCAAGCCTGCCACAAAGCCGTATGGACGCCATATTTTCATCATTGACAAAAGCGCAGAAGCGCGTAATGCCAAGCATATGTATCCCATAAGTAAGCACTGCCTTACATGCCTCGTACGCATAGCCGCAGTGCTGGTATTCGGTTCCGAGCATAAAGCCAAGCTCCAGTCCGTCAAAGCCTTCTTTGTATTCCAGTCCGACGCGTCCGATGACTGCGCCGCTTTTCTTGTGCACAATCACCCACATGCCATAGCCGTAAAACTTGTACACATTTTCAATATAAGCTTTTGTGTATTCAATTTCCTTCTGCATTTCAGGGAACAGCGGCTCCATATACTTCGTAATTCCCTCGCCGCTGTACAGCTCGTACAGGCGCGGCACATCGTCTACCGTAATCTCCCTTATTTTTAGCCGCACTGTCTCCGCAATATCCCACGGAATGCCGTGGAAACGGCGGTACACCCGCTCCTTATAGGTGTCGTCAACCGCGTCCATGCCCTCGACGCAGTATGCGCCGCTTGGGAACTGTGCCGTTCTGTTTTCTTCATTTAATACCACGATATAGGGTATGTTTCTTTTTGCGTAATCCGCCGCCTGTATTGGGGAAGCGGTTATTTTTACATCAATTTTTTCTGTGCTCATGTCTGATTACCCGTCCAAAATGTATCGTTTCCGTCCTACTAAACAATATCGTATCACCATTGTTTCTTGTATACAAGGATTTTTCAAAAATTTCTGCAAAAGGACGTTTTTTACTTTACTATCCGCTTGTTTTATCTTATCATAATAGGGATTACAAATTTTAGGAAAAGGAGCGTACAAGCATGGCACAAAATCCAGTTGTTACAATCGAAATGGAAAATGGGGACAAAATCAAAGCGGAGCTTTATCCGGAAACCGCCCCCAATACGGTGAATAATTTTTTAAGCCTGATTCAGGACGGATACTATAACGGGTTAATTTTTCACAGAGTCATCAACGGTTTTATGATACAGGGCGGCTGTCCTGAAGGTTCGGGAATGGGAGGTCCGGGGTATTCGATTAAGGGTGAATTTTCCGAAAACGGTTTTGAGAATAACTTAAAGCATACAGAAGGCGTCCTGTCAATGGCACGGAGCATGATGCCGGATTCGGCAGGAAGCCAGTTTTTTATCATGCACAAGACAAGCCCGCATCTTGACGGCGCTTATGCGGCGTTTGGGAAGGTGATTGAAGGTATGGACGTTGTGAACAAGATTGCCACGACCAATACGGATTATTCGGACAGACCGCTGGAAGAGCAAGTTATGAAGAGCGTTACGGTTGATACGTTTGGGGTGGAGTATCCGGAACCGGAGAAGTGCTAGGGCACTTCTCCGTAACATTAAGGCATTTCTTAAATGTTTCAACTACGTGAAAACTCGGAAAGAACCTGAATCAGAGTGTCCTCTCCGAGTCCATGACTTCCGTCGCCCAAATACTCACGAATGTTGAAAACTGTATATTTACTTGTTTCCTGCATCCGCTTTCTTCCTTTTCTCCATAAATTTTGCTATATCCTTTGGATCAGTTAAAAAAGTCGCACTGACATTGATAGGAGGTGTAGGATTATTAGCAGATGCTTCAATCGCATCGGCAAACATCTCCACCTGCTTCTGACCTGATATAACAAAATTCTTCGTAATGCTTGATTGTTTTTTTCTTCTGCATAGAAAAATACCGCCCTGCAACAAGTACAGAACGGTATTCCCACCTGCCATTATTCAATCTCCTTTTTTGCCTCATTCTTGCGCAGATACTGCCGCACAATGCACAAAACCGCAATGCTGATGACCGATACGAAATCCTCATACGGCGTCGTATCAACGACAATCATATGCCTTGCCACTAGAAAAATGATAACCTCTATCACGTTATCCGAACTTGGGCGAAACAGCATTTGCAGGAACTCGATTCCAATTACAATCAGGAAAATATTGTCCAGATAATGCTGAAATGTATCAATGTTTTCCAGCAATTCCCGAAAAACCACACCGTCCTTCAAAAAGGCAAACAATGCAAGGATAATACCAAGCATTACAAATACCGCCACAATCAGTTCCATTATTTTACAAGCTTTTTGTATCAACACTTCAACCTTTTTCATACCCATTCCTCCATCATCAAGCCTTTTCCCACAATTGGTTCTCTTCCCTCAGCCTGTCAAACCGTTGTCCCCCTACATTTACAAAACGATTGCCAATCATAATTCCACCTCCCGGTAACGCACAATCTGCCTACCAACAGTATACACGACGTACACCTTTTTCACAATCACAAAGTGCCGCCAAAGGCAATCGCCTTCTGCCCAATATCAAATTTCACAGTCACGCTGCTTCCATAATAAGGGCTGATTCCGCTAATCGTAATACTTCCCTTATTTTTTCCAGCTTTTATATTTGCGCCATAGGAAACCATATAATCTTTTCTTTCTGTGAGTTTTGTCCTACCACCGTTTTCGCCCTGATAAAACACCGTTACCTTCGGCGCAACCTGCGCGCCGGTATAGACGGCTGCCGTTTCGTCGATCTCCACAGTCAGGTTCTTTTTCGTAAGCTTATTCTGATATACCGGAAGCGGCAGGCGGATTGGCGCTTCTAAGCTGTAGCTTCCACCCTCCACCGCTTGAATCGCAATGTGTGGCATATCTTTAATATTCATGGTCTGCCTGTCCGGATTTTGGAGATAAGCCTCCCAATCCGCCTGTGTGTTGTTGACATAAACAAGGTCAAAATCTTTGCCTTTACCAAGCGCCGACTTTCCGTCCAATACTTTGACGGAAGGGGTATAGGCATACGCAGGTGCTTTTCCTGTCTGATAATTGACTGCAGATGGCAGAATCGTGATACTGCTTCCGTTTAAACTGCCCTTTTCAATGGTAAAAGGCACTGTTATTTCGCCTGTATAATTTCCTTTGCCCTTGATAACAGCCGTCGGCGGTTTTTCGTCTGTCGGCTTTGCGACTGCTTTGTTATTTTTATACTGAATTGTATAGTCCCTGCCGCTTTGTAATTGTACGCCTCTAGCGTTAAACAGCACAATCTCCTCCACAGGCGTTGCGCCCGCTTTGCTGTAGGGAACTGTTATTGCCTTCATTGTGTCTTTCTGTGTTACCTTGGAGCTGTCAGAAATATCCGCCGGAAGGATTTTAAATGTCTTTTTTAATTCTCCGCCGTACATTCCTTTTCCGCAGAATATGATGGATGCTGTTCCTTTGCTGATATTTTTGCTGTATTTTATCGTATAATCCGTCCCGTACGACAGTGGGACGTTTTCCGGCAGATAGGTCAGCTTCACGCCGTTCTGCGTCCAAGCCGTTCCTGTGTATACCTTATCCTCTAACCCCTCGATGCTGATGTTTTTCGCCGCAAGCGGTTTTCCCTTGATATTGAAAAATACGGATTTACTGCCTACATATTCACCCTCTCCTGTTATAATCATCTCCGCTTTTCCAACCTTATTATTGGAACGGTACGAAACCGCATAATCTTTGACAGGCTCCAATACGGTTGTGCCGATTTTCACGGTAAACGTATCCTCCGACTCCGCTGTTCCCGGTGTCAAGAGAACGGCTTTTCCTTTATAATCTACATTTTTTAAATTCTTTCCAAGCGTAATTTTTGCATTTTTCATCAAACGGTCTTTATCTGCTGCATAAACATTTGTTTGTATACTTCCATTATAGTTTCCAATCCCTTTAACAGTCAGCAGAAATTCACCCTCATGACCTGCCGGAACAACAGCACGTTCCAGCACTGTGCCTTCTTCCACTTTTTTCCCGGACTGGTCACGGGCATTTACAGCCGTAAGCACAAGTGTATAATCCGTACCCTCTTTGAGCGCTTTCGCATATTTCAGCGATGTGAACGGCTTTATCGGTTTGCTGCCGGCTACAGACTGCTGTGCATATTTCAGCGTCATTCCGGTTGCGGCATTTACGCTTCCATTTCCGATGGATGTGGGAAGAATATTAAAATTCACTTTTACAATATCCTTGTAATCCCCCTTTCCTGTTATCAGCGCATATGGAAGAAGCTCATTGAAATCCGCTCCATGTCCGCTGCCTTTCTTTCTGATGCCGTCCTGATTGGCATTGACATTGTTAAAATATTTGATGGTATAATCCTTGTTCTGTTTTAACAGCGTCCCGCCGTCATATACAGGAACAATTGGCGTACATGCTTTTCCGGTATAATAACAGTCGGGAATTTCCCGAAACGCAAAGCCGTTGTCCATGCCTGCCTGCAGCCAGCCCGCATACAGCGTAATATCCGCCTGTACCGTATCTGTGTCAAAGTCCCATGCCTTTGTACATGCCGCGTCATGATACCAGCCGCCGAAGCGATAACCTTCCGCCCTCGGTTCCTGTTCCGGCTTTGAGATTGTGCTGCCAGCCTTGATGCCGACATACGCCTCCGGTGCCTCTCCATGTCCCTGAACGTCAAATGTAACGGCATAGGAAACCTGTTCCTCCGCCACCAAAAGCGTACCATTGATATAGGTAATCACATAATTGGAACCGGCATCGGCATCTTTTGGCACAATCGCATATCTTCCGGCTTTTTTGGTGTCTGCAATTGCGCACTCCACGGTTGGCTCACGAAGCAAACGCTCCCCCGCCGCCAGCCCTTGCACTTCTATTTTGTACGCGTCCGCTGTCGGAAGCGGTGCACCGATTAGAATGGATAAATTTTCCGCCGTAATCGTCAAAGGCGCCGGTTCAATGGTAAATTGTGCCTGAATGCTTCCGTAATAAAAACCCATTCCTTCTACCACAGCCTCTGCCGTGCCTGCATTTTTCCTATCACCTTGATAAGAGAGTCTGTAATCGCTATTCTCTGTCAGCGCTTTTCCGGCAACCTCCACTACGACTTTCGGCTCCTGTTCTATACCGTTATAGACAAAACGGTTCTTCTTAAGAAAAACACGCCCTCCCTCTAATGATGTCCGCACCGTAACTGTAATATCTAAATTGTTTAATACTTGGAAAGACGTTGTATCCTTTGGCGTAAAAGACGCTTTGAAAACAGATTCCCCTGTCGTTTCCACCACTTGGTTTTCGTTTTCCCACAAGTACGTTCCATATTCATTTTCCGGAAAACGGATTTCCTTTAGTGTCTGACCATACCTTGCTTCCAGCTTTGGAACATCGACAATCAATGTGTCAAATCCGGCGGTATATCCATTATCGGTCACTGTAACGCGGCAAATTCCCGGCGTTTCGGAATCAAATCCGCTGACCATATTCTGGGTGATGTCCTTTGTGACGCTTCCCCCGCTGGACGGATAAGTGATTTGTCCGCCCGTGATATCAAGCTTCTCTCCCACTTGATAGGTGGTTTTTGCCGGCGCTTTTATCTGTATCGGGGATTCATTTGCTCCATATACGGTGATTTCCGTAGTGATTGTCTGACTGCCGACACTAAGCGTAAGCCTCGCTGTCCCCTTGCTTTTGGCAGTTACCGTTCCTTTTATGTCCACTGTCGCTACTGCTTCATCAGAGGAGCTCCAATCGCCCCCGGCATAATAGGTCACGGTGCTGCCTGCTCCCTTTACCGACATGTTAATCGGAATGCGATAGGTATCTCCCTCCCGAATATAGGTTGCTAAATTTTTATCAAACGTCATCTTGGTAACGCTGCTGCGCTTCACTTCCATCGTCTGTTTCCATTTTCCATGCGCATCATTCTTCTGCGTATTTGCAACAGATTCATAACCGTTTACAGACAATGCCACTGCATAGTAGCCGCTTGACTGCTTGAAGGCACCGATTCCGATATGCGTATACATCGGGCTTATCAAAATCTGATAATGTCCTGTCACTGCTCCGGTCTGATTGTCCCAGTCTTTTTTCTCATTGTACCACTGCTCAATGCCTGTCATCAGTCCTTCATAGTTCCACGCCAGACATTCTCCCGCTGAGCGCACATTATTGAATGTGACAGCCGAAAAACAGCTCTGCCCGTTTGGTCTTGTATGCGCTGCCTCCACCGTTGCCTCTGCCGCACGCTGTCTTGCAATCCCTTCCAAATCCGCAGACCATTGGAGCGGCACATAATCCGCCATTGTTAAATTTTTACCGCTGTAATCCGGATGTCTCACACCTTGCTTGCAGGCTTCCAACCGGATTGCGTTGATACGGTCTAAGATTTTTTCTGCTGTTTCCGTATAATACTCGCCGGGAAGCTCTATGGCAACGGTATCGCCGGCTACCTCAAGATACACTTCCGGCTTATTTATTTTCCACTTTGCATAGAGTGTAATGTCACCCTTGCTGTCTTCCGCAATTTCCGTTATCTGTTCCTTAAATTCAGGATCTTTATACCAGCCATCAAAAAATGCCCCTGTCCATGAAGCGTCATACAACGTAATTTTGCCTGTCTCCAATGTATACTTTGTCGGATTATACCGGCTGTTTTTCCCGCCGTTTAAAACATACGTGATTGTATATTCTGAAGGCGACTGTGTGTCAACGCTCCATCTTGCAAACAAAATCAGATTTCCGGTACTTCCCTTTTCAATCTGCGTCACCGGTTCCGAGGTAAACGCATTATCTGTGTACCAGCCCTCAAAGATATATCCTGTCCGTCGTGCATCCTCCAAAACAATGGTATCCGTGGAGGAGGTGTACGTTTGCGGGTTGCTGCTGTTGTTGACGCCGCCATCTAAAATATAGGTAATCGTATAGGTAATGGAAGGCTCCGGCTCGTCCGGGTTTTCCGGTTCCTCCGGCGCCTTATAAGTATAACCGCAATACTGTCTTAAGTCGGTCAGTACCCTAGCGGCGCTGTGAACCTTTGAATAGCCATACAGTGTAACATGCTGCAGACGGTCGTTCGCGTCAATGTAACAGATTACCGGCTCGTAAATAATACTTGGGTCTATTGCTGCGTCTGCTTTATTGATATATTTATTTTTTACGGCTGCAAAGTCGTCCTTTTCACCCGCATAGCAGAATGCAATTTTATCGCACCCGTAATTTTGCCGGAAAGATTCCACTCCCTCTTTTGCTGCGTTATTCGTTTCAAGGGCAACAAGATCAACGCCTCCAAAATCGGCAATGAATGCACTGATATTCTGAACGGTTGCCTGACTGGAAGGACTTTCTTTGTCGTAAAAAATGATGATTTTGGGTTTACCGTTCTCAGCATTTAAGCTCGTTCTTCCATCGACCGTTGTAATCGCAATATATAATTCATTTTCACAGTCAAGCGTCTTTCCCCGTTCTACCTGATAAGAAAATCCTGCCATCGGGTATGCCTTGTAAAATGCCTCGGCTGCGTATTCCTCATCTCTGACATGGTCTTTAAAGTCTTTGTCATTTAACAGACACCATTTTTCAATGGTATCTGTGTCTTGTCCGTCCCATGTACAATCCACATTGTAATAACCGTCTGCACCGCATTTTACAATATTCCATGCGTGCGGCTGTCCCTGACCTGTTCCAGTGATTACGCGGACAGAAAGCCCCGCCTGTTTGCACAGACGATAAAACAAGACCGCATATCCCTGACAGACTGCCTTCCCTTCACATAAAGCGCCGTATGCCGTGAATTTTATGTAATGATCTTCTGCGGAGTCATAATCATAATCCACGCTATCGCAGATATAGTCATGAATTAACGTGATTTTATCATAATCCTTTTGTCCGTCAAGGCTCATGCTTCTTATAACTTTATTGACTTTAGAAGTCAATTTCTGTTCCTGCTCATAGGTCGTGTAGTACATGAATGTGCAGGTAATCTCTGCGGACTGGGATGCCACGGAAAATGTTGACTGATATGCACCATATCCCCATCTTAGGGCGTCCCCTTCGCGTCCGCTGCAGTTCTCTGTGTGTTCGACCGCGGTTTCTACGACGTTTTCTATAATGGTTCTTATATTATTTATGATAATGCTGCTGTCTGTCTCATTATTCGCGTTATATAGGTTTTGGGGAATGACAAACGTGACGGTGTTGTTCCGCTCGACCATCTGTTCACGCACGTAGACAGCGGCAGATTCAACACTGCTGTATTCATTATTTGCACGCTGTGTGTTTCTTGCGTTGTTTTTGCGTTCTTCCTGCTCATGAATGCTTTCTATTTCAAATTCAAGCGTGGATTGGCGGATAAAATCCTGATAAAGCGGATTGACTACAATTTCGGAAAAGCTTATCGGCCCTTCCTTATTTTGCATGTGCTCTGTTTCAGATTCTTCTGTTTCGGGTAGCTCTTCTTCCGATTGTGTCTGTTCGGTATCTGCTTTCTCTGAAGTCTGCGATTCCGGTATTTCCTCTGATACCACTTGCGTGTCTTCTGTTTGTACGTTTTCCGTTTCTAATTCTTCTGTTTGTGCATCTTTCGTTTGCAATTCCGTTTGAGTTTCTTCCTTGCTGCTTGTCTCTTGCGTTTCGGTTGTGTCCTGTGTTTCCTGCAATTCTTCGCTGCCTGTTTCTGACGGATTTATTTCTTTGCCTTCTGATAAAACCGTGTCCTTCCCGTCCGGCAGCTGTGTCGCATACACTGGCTGTATCGTCTGCATATTCGAAGACAATAAAGCAGTGCATAGCAGCACCGTCATAAACGTTTTTGCCTTATTCTTCCACATGTCCAAGCCCCCCTACAACTTTATTGTTTCTACATTTTTCTATATTTCTTCCATATCTCTTAATATAAACATTTTCCGTAACAATTACAATAATTTTTTAGCTTGCGGATTTGTATTATTTCTAATATGAAAAAAGGGGATAGTAAACCTATCCCCGCTCCTCTATCAGCCGTTCCACCTCATCGACCGTTGGCATAACCCGCAGCGCGCCCTTCCTCGTCGTGATAATCGACGCCGCCGCGTTCGCAAACGTCAGCATTTCCTTTAACTTTGCCTCGTCGAAATGCTCCAGTCCATACTTTAACACATGATACAGACAGCACCCGCCAAACGTGTCGCCTGCGCCTGTCGTCTCAATCGTGTTCTCCTGTAAAAACGGCGCTACCTCAACGCGCAAGTCCTTGTAATACGCGCGGCTTCCGTCCTTTCCCATCGAAAGCATGATAAGCGGAATGTCATATTCGCCGCGCAGTTTCGCAATCCCCGCGTCAAAATCCTCCTCGCCTGTAAACCAGCGGATTTCGTTGTCGGAAATCTTTAAAATATCGCACTGCGAAAGCCCGTACGCCACCTGTTCCTTCGCCTCATCAAGCGACTTCCAAAGCGGCTCGCGCAGGTTCGGGTCAAACGACACCAAAGCGCCGCTCTCCTTTGCAACCCGGATTGCCGTTTTCGTTGCGTTTCGCACCTCCTCATGTGTCATGGACAACGTGCCGAAGTGGAAAATCCGCGTATTTTTCAGCAAATCCGTATCAAGCTCTTCCTCCCGCAGCATCATGTCCGCGCCGGGATTGCGGTAGAATGAAAAGTCCCTGTCCCCGTCCGCAAAGGTCTCGACAAACGCAAGCGTCGTGCGCACGTCCGCGTCCATAATCAGGTTGGAAACGTCAATCCCCGTCTCCTCAAGCACCGCCTTCAGGCGCTTTCCGAAAATATCCTGCCCGACCTTGCCGATAAACGCTGTCTTTTTCCCCGCACGGTTCAGCATAGACAGCACGTTGCAGGGCGCGCCGCCGGGGTTCGCCTCGTAGACCGGATTGCCTTGAACACTTGTTCCATTCTCCGTAAAATCAATCAATAATTCTCCCAATGCCACCACATCAAATGTCTTCATATGCAGCCGTCTCCTCACTTTCCGGCGTCAATGCGCCTGTCTATTATAACTGCTCGCGGAAGTAATAGAACCCATACGGCGGTACTGTAACCTCCTGCAATTTCATCTGCTGTCCCGTAATCAAATCCTCAAACACATCGTCCTTCTGGCTAATCCGCGCGCGTTTTTCAAACTCGCTAAAATTAAACAGACCGATAATCTTATTTCCTTCAAAATATCTGCCAATGCACAGCACTGCCGTATCGCCCGTGTCAATCGTCCACGTATCCGCGTTCGACACAAACGCCTTCTCCCGCTTGCGGATTTCAATAAGCTGCTCCAAGCGCGCAAACAGCTTTCCTTCCACCGTTTCCGGATTGGCAACATTTTTTGCAAGCGTCCAGTTCATCTTACCGCGGTGGATATAGCGTGAGTCCGCCGCCTTGTTTGGGTCTTCCTTATATGTGTAATCGTTCACCTGCCCGATTTCATCACCGCTGTAAAGCACGGGAATGCCCGACTGCATAAACATATACGCATGAAGCATCACATCAAATCCGATTGCACGCTCCATCGCCTCATCGTTCTGCTCAAAGCCCGCCTTCTCAATGCCGCACATTGACGCCGTTGTCCCGCAAAAGCGCGCGTCGCCCGTCACCGGATCTACATTGTATAGCTCGCCACGGCTGTTGCTCTCGCCCGCAAAGCCTTGGAAATAGTCGTTCAAATACTGCTTGTGCGAACGCTGCTCAAAGCCTTCCGTTTTCAGTGTATCATAGTCAAGCCCCCAGCCGATGTCGTCATGGCAGCGCAGATAGTTCAAAAAGACGTAATCCTTTGGCAGCGCATTCACAATGTCAAGCTGTTTTTTCAACAGCCGCACGTCGCGCGTCGCAACCGTGTGCCATGTCGTCGCCATTGTCGTGACATTGTAAAGCATGTGGCACTCCGGCTTTTCGACCGTTCCGAAATACGGAACGACCTTCTCCGGCTCCATCACGACCTCGCCCAAAAGCAGAACCGACGGGCAGACAATCTCACCAATCATGCGCATCATGCGCACAATCGTATGTACCTGCGCCAGATTGCGGCATTGCGTGTTCAGTTCCTTCCATATATAGGGTACTGCGTCAATGCGGATAATGTCAATACCCTTGTTTGTCAGATACAGAAAATTGTACATCATCTCGTTGAACACGCGCGGATTTTTGTAATTCAAATCCCACTGGTACGGGTAAAACGTCGTCATGACATAATGCTTAATATCGTCAAGCCATGTAAAGTTACCCGGCGCTGTCGTCGGGAATACCTGCGGCACGGTCTTTTCGTACTGTGACGGAATGTCGGGATTGTCATAGAAAAAGTAGCGGCTCATGTACTCGCCCTCGCCGGCGCGCGCACGTTTCGCCCATTCATGGTCTTCCGACGTGTGGTTCATCACAAAATCCATGCAGACGTTAATCCCCTTCTTATGGCACGCTGCCGTCAGACGCTCCAAATCCTCCATCGTCCCGAGCTTTTCCTGAACCTTGCGGAAATCCGACACCGCATACCCGCCGTCAGAGCGTCCCTCCGTCGTGTCCAAAAACGGCATTAAATGAATGTAGTTGACCTTGCAATGCTCGATATAATCCAGCTTTTCCTGCACGCCCTTTAAATTGCCCGCAAAATTGTCAATGTAGAACATCATGCCAAGCATATCGTTTTTGCGGTACCAGTCCGTATCCGCCTCGCGCTTTTTATCCATGCGCTTCAAATCCGCACTGCGCTCTGTGTAAAAGCGTTCCATATTGTCACAAAGCTCCGCAAACATGGAGCTGTTGTCGTAGAGTTCCATATAAAGCCATCGCAGCTCGTCAAAATGCCGCGCGAACCGCTCCTGATAGACTTGCTGCTGTGCTGTGCTTTTCTTTTTTTCCGTTTTCGCCATAATCTCCTCCATATCAAACCATAAACGAAACAGGACCGACACCAACGATGTCAGTGCCAGTCCCATTACAAAAGCATCTTAAATTACCGCTTATTTTACTGCACCTGACGTTACACCTTCTACGATATAGCGCTGCAAGAACATATACAGTATCAAAATCGGCAGCATTGCCAGCAGCAGAGCTGCCATGACCAAACCAATATCCGTCGAGTATGTTCCATAAAATACCTGCGTAGCGATAGGAATAGTATACAATTCCTTCTTTGCCAGTACAAGACTTGGCAGAAGGTAATCGTTCCAAAACGCCATCGCGTCAATGATTGCAACCGTTGCAATCGTCGGCTTTAACAGCGGGAACACGATTTTCCAATAAGTCTGCCAACGGGTACAGCCGTCAATCGTCGCTGCCTCCTCAAGCGCAATCGGCACATTCGTGAAAATCGCGCCGTGGAACATAAAGGTTGCCATTGACAAAGAAAATCCTACGTGCATGAAAATCAATGTCGCACGGTGGTTTAAAATATCCAGCACACCGCCGTAAAGCGATACCAGCGGAACCATCAAAACCTGAAACGGAATAACCATCGACGCAATCATCAGTCCGAACAGCGCACCGCACGCTTTCCACTTGTTACGTACAATCACAAATGCCGTCATGGACGCAAGCAGAATCGTGAAAATCGTCGAGAAAATCGTGATGCATGCTGAGTTTCCAAACGAGCGCCAAAAGTTCATTTTCCGCATTGCCTCAGGGAAGTTTTCCAGCGTAAAGCCGTGCTCTCCAATCAATGCCAGCGGATTTGTCGTGATGTCCGCCTTCGTCTTAAAGACGTTAATGATGACCAAAATAAACGGAAATATGAAACAGATAAACAATATAATCAAAATCGCAATTTCTACCGCATGGCTGATTTTTCGCCTGCGCGCAGCTTTTTCATTTAAATCATCCATTATGCTGACACCTCCGCTTTCTTACCAATGTATACCTGAAGGACGCCTACGACTGCGCAGACTACGAACAAAATCAGCGCCTCCGCCTGTCCGGTACCGTAATTCTTATAAGTAAATGCCTGATTGTATACGTGCATTGCCGCCATCACGGAGCTGTTGAACGGCTCGCCCTTTGTCAATGACAGGTTCACATCGTATACCATGAAACATCTTGTGATTGTCAAGAACAGACATTGTACAAACGAAGAAACCATGAGCGGAACGGAAATGTGAATAATGGACTGCATATTCGTGCAGCCGTCGATTCTTGCCGCCTCAAGCACGTCCGCCGAAACGCTCATAAATCCTGCTACGTAAATCAACATCATGTAGCCTGCGTACTGCCATACCGAAACGATAATCAGACAAAGCATTGCACCGTTTGTCGTGGCAAGCCATGAGGTTGAGAGTGCGCCGATAGAAAGGCTTTCGCCCAGTGCAACGAACGCACGGTTAAACACAAACTTCCATATGTAACCAAGAACGATACCGCCAATCAGGTTCGGTACGAAAAATCCGGCACGGAAGAAGTTCTGTCCTTTTACGCCGCTCGTTACCAAGAAGGCGAGGATAAAAGCAACAACATTGACCAAAATCACGGCGATTACGGAATAAATCATCGTTCTGCCCAGTGCCTGCCAATATGCGCCGTCTGCGAACGTCGCCGCGTAATTTGCAAATCCGACAAAAGGTTTTTGTGTGGAAATACCGTCCCAGCTTGTAAAGGTCAGATATAAACCGTAGATAAACGGTACGATTACAACAGCGGCAAACACAGCCGTCGTCACTCCCGCAAACATCAGAAACTGTTTGCTTTTGTAGGACATAGAATTGGTGTCCATAACATCATTTCCCCCTTCCTTTATCTTTCTGCTGTCAAAACGGAAAGTATTCCTTTTGACAGCAGATGTTTGATTTTCAATCTATATTCAGTTTTTCCTTAATGTTCTACCGGAGCTGTTGATGACCAGTATTTTTCGATGTCCGCCGCAAATACCGCACGGTCTGACTGGTCTGCAAGATACTTCTGGAATGCTGCGCCGCAGATTGAGAAGTGATCATCGGGAAGGAAATTATAGTTATCAATCAGTTTTCCTTCGTCCGCATATTTCTTTACGGATTTTGACAATGGATCGAGTGCGCTTGCATCAATGTTGCTGTATGCCGGAACAAGTGCGCACTTCTCTGTCAAAAATGCATTTCCGTCTTCCTCAAATACAAGCCAGTTTAAGAAATCCTTTGCTGCCTGGCGCTGTTCCTCAGAAGTATTTTCTGATGAGTCAATGAAGAAATATTTTGAACCGCCGCCGACTAATTTCTCGTTTGAGCCGTCGTCCGTATTCTGCGGTACCGGCATTAAGCCCATGTTCTCGGAATAGTCATATGCGTTAATCATCGACCAGTCCCAGTTACCGCCGAACATAAATGCGATTTCGCCTTCTGCAAGCTTCTGCTCAGAAACCTCACGCTCTGCCGCTACCGGAGAAGATGCCGCGTAGTTGTGCTGCTTTAATGCATCAAAGGTATCCATCATGGCATTCCATTTGCTGTTGTTTACAACATCCGCCGTACCTGCGTGCAATGCGCTTATGTATGCGTCCACGTCGGGCTGCTGCTCATATGTTTCTGTCAGGAAATGACCAGCCAAAGACCAGTCCTCTTTCATGATGCCTGTCGGCGCTGTCATACCGCCTGCAACAAGCTGCTCTAACAAACCGTTAAATGCATCAAGTGTCTTGTAATCGTCCGGATTAAAGGCTGAACCCGTGATTGCCTCAATCGCCTCCGCGTTGTAAATCACGCCTCTCGCCTCTACACATACCGGAAAACCTACTACTTTTCCGTCTACGGAAATCGCGTAATCCGTATTCTTTACCCAGTCCTGATCGCTTAAATCAGCCGCATGCTCCGCTGCAAGGGAGTATACATCCTTTGCGTCCACCATTGAAAGGGTGTACGGATCGTTTGCTGAGTAGCGTGTCGCAAGATGTGCCGAAACGGTATCGCTTGAATAGTAAACCTCTACGTCCACGCCCTTCTGCGCGCTGTACTCCTTCGCCATCTCCTCGAACTGGTCCTGCACCTCGATTTTCGAGTTGAAGATGGTGATTGCCACGTTGCCGCTTCCGCTACCGGAGCCTCCGCCGTTTGCACTTGTGCTGCTGTCCCCGCCTCCGCCGCATGCCGTAAGGGATACGGTCATCGCTGTTACAAGCGCCATTGCCAGTAGTTTCTTTCTCATACCTTTTTCCTCCTTTTATGATGTTACTTTTTTGTTTTTTTATTTTTTATGGATAAAGCATAGCACTTCGGAAAATGTATGTCAATCGATTATCACATTTTTCGTCATTATAACAAAATAAGTGCCTGTCTTTTGTTCATTATATGCGTGATTTTTGTGTAATATGACGAGAAGTTGGCTGTTTTTTCTCATTTTGGTCGGTTTTTAGGGTGTGATAATCCATTGATATGATATGACAAAATATGGAATGTTTTGGGGATAATATGATAAAAAACGTTTGTGAAATGTCAAAAAACATTACCGTTCAGTTCAGAACTTTGCATTTACTGCAAAGTTCGTGAAACAGCGTAGTGGCAGAAATGCATCAAGCCACCACGAAGTGGTTTTGCATGGCTTGATGCCCGTAACTGCGAAGACACTGAGTAGTTACGATGAACGTGAAAAAACACTATATTTATAATGACAACTTTACGCTCAATGTGTTAGACTTAAATCAGATAGAACTGGCAACTGATGAGGATAAGGCTTTTGCGCTCGATTACTGGGCAAGGCTGTTTCGGGCGAAGACTTGGGAGGAGTTGAAGATGATGGCACAGAATAATACGGTTTTTAAGGAAGCAAGGGAAACGCTTTATAAGCTTAATCAGGACGATGAAATGCGTTATTTATGCGAAATGCGCGAAGAAGGACAACGCATTATGCGGACATATCAGAGCCTGATTAAGCAAGGGGAAAATAAGCTTGCGCAGAAAGACGCGGAGCTTGCTCAAAAGAACGCAGAGCTTGCACAGAACGCAACGGCGCTCGCGGAAAAGGACGCTGTCATTGCCGCGCTTCAAGAACAGCTAAAAGCATTACAAAAATAAGCGTATTGACTGGAAAGGAGCTTTCATATGAATAAACTGTTCCGTTCGGACAACCCTTTTTGGATGGGAATGGGCAGCATTTTTGATTTGTTTGTGCTGAACCTGCTTTGGCTTTTATGCTGTCTGCCGATTGTCACAATCGGCCCTGCCACTGCCGCGCTTTATTACGCCATGATCAATCTTGTGCGCGGGGAGGAAACGTATCTGTCAAGGGATTTCTTTCACTCGTTTCGCCAAAATCTGAAGCAGGGCATATTTCTTGGCGTTCCGCTCACGGCGGTCGGCGCTTTCCTGCTCTTGGATATTTCCATGTGCTATCATGCGGGAACGGGCATTTACACCTTTTTTATGGTGTTTTTTGCGGTACTGTTTCTGATTTGGCTGTTTATTACGCTCTACGCCTTTGCGCTGCTTGCGAAATTTGAGAAAAAGAATAAAGAACTCATCATTTGGGCGTTTGTGCTGTCTATCCGCAATCTTGGAAGGACGCTCCTTACAGTATTTGCGCTCGCGTTGGGGCTTTGGGTGTGTCATATTCTGCCGGGGCTGATTTTTATTGTTTTTGCACTGGTGTGCCGGTTTCAGACCGGAATGCTGTTAAAGATTTTAAAGCCTTATCTGCCCAATCCGCTGGCGGAAGAGGAGCTGAAACCGCTTTCCTTTCTTTCGGAGGAAAATGATGAGAATACGGACGAATGACGCACTAAGAAAGGAACCTTGCCATGAACAAAAACACTTCACCCTTGAAAAAAGAGCTGCAACAGGACTGGGAGACGCTCAAGCGGCTTGATACGCACGGAAAGCTTGTTTTTTTGTGGGATTATTATAAATGGCGCGCGCTTGTCTGCGTCTGCGTTGTCGTGATTATCGGAACGTTTGCCCATATGCTTTGGGAAGGGCAGAAGCCACGCCGACTGCGTGTTTGTGTCGTGCTGAATACCGAAGACGATTGCAGCGTGTGGTTTCACAGGTTTACGCAGGAGTTAAAGAGTGATGGGGCAGAGGGCGATGTGGACGTTAATCAAGACCAGCCGTTTGATTATGACAATCGATACGCCTATCTTTATGAGGTGGAAGTGATGACTGCGATTTCTGCGAAGCGCATAGACGTGACGGTCTGCAATGCGGATATGTACAGCTATCTGCTCGCGCTAAACGCCTGCCTTCCTTTGGACACGGCGCTTTCTGATGATTTGGTTTCTGAACTTCTTAGTCGGGAAATGCTTTGTTATGATACGGCGAACCTTACGGAAGACGAAAACGGGGAAGTCAATTTGGCGGACGGGATTGACGGGTATTTTGCGATTGAATTGTCGGATACGGAATTTGGGAGAACCTATAATCAGACGGACGAAGAGGCAGAGCCGCTTTATGCAGTGATTATTGCCAATACGGAGCATTTTGCGGACAGTGAGGCGTTGGTGCGGGCGTTGGTAGCAGAATAAAAAATAGCGGTAATTCCATTGATAATTGGATTACCGCTATCATATTGTAAAACCGCCAAATCACACCATTTTTCCCATAACCTTTTAGCCATTCTCTCACGTCGTCTCGCGCTCCACCAGCCGAACCGGCAGGACAGTCCGCTTGGGTACCAGCTTTCCGGTCACTGCGTCCTGAATGAGATTGACTGCAATCTCCGCCATTTCCTTGACCGGCTGATGGACGGTCGTAAGCTGCGGCGTCGTCAGGGAGGCAATATTGACATCGTCAAAGCCGACGATTTTCATATCCTCCGGCACGGAAAGACCAAGCTTGCGGCACACCTGCAGCGCCTGCGCCGCCATCACGTCACTGCTCAAAAACATACCGTCCGTCTCGGGATACTTGATTAACATGCTCTCCAGCAGCTCGTCGTACTTCAAATCATTATACTGCTCCTCCTCCGTGGACACCTCCACAAAGGTAATGTTTTTTTTCTGGCAGATTTCCCGGAATCCCTCCGTGCGCATATCCGCCGGCATTGGGATTGTGCCGATTGTGCCAACGTGGAGCAGGTTTTTGCAGCCGCACGCAATCAGCTTTCGCGCCGCAAGCTCGCCGCCCTGCTTGTTGTCGCACTCCACGCACGCCGTTCCGTTATCCAAGAAACGCTCCATTGTAATCACGGGAATGTCTACCCGCTGGAACACCTTCGTGTCAACCGTGCCGCTGCACAAAATCAGCCCCGCCGCACGGTTGCCCGTAATGATGTCAATATATTCCTTTTCTTTTTCCTGTATGCTCTGCGAGTTGCAAAGCAGGATTTTGTACCCTTTCTTGTACGCCTGATTTTCCAAATTGCTAATCATTTCCGCAAAATAGGGGTGTCTGATATGCGGCACAATCAGCCCGATGGTATTTGTACTCTTTCCGTGCAGCGAACGCGCCACCTCGTTCGGGCGATAGTTGAGCTTTTCCATCGCCTCATCTACTTTTTCCCGCGCATTGCTGCTGATATATCCGCGATTGTTCAGGATTCGGGACACTGTGCCAACGGTCAGCCCCGCTTCCCTTGCAACATCCTTTAAAGTCGCCATATTGTATTACTCCATTTCTATTACTACATTACATCATAAACAAGGTTTCTCTCAAAGACCTCTGCACTTGGTGCTTTGACTTGTACGGTCGTTTCTTTTAGAACAAACGTTCCTAACTCGGCACCGCCGCCGAAAAAGACCTCCAAAATCCGATCATCAACCACAAAAAGAAATTCCCTGTAGCCACAGCCGATTTGGTACTGCTCCCCGTCAACGCAAAACGCGCCGTTTTCGGGATTGTAGGTGACAACACTGCCGTTCAGCTCCCATGTAAAGCTTCCTTGATAATCCTCTTTTGCGCGCAAGTCCAGTACGACTGCCTTGGATACCTTGCTTTCGCCCGTCCCATCGCTCCCTGTTACGGGCTTTGCCTGCTGCATTAGTTCCCTGACAGGCTTTTGTACTATTATATACCCATTCTCTGTGTTCTTGCAAGTCAGTTCTACGGGCAGTCCATATGCGCCTGCAAAAAATCTGCCGTCGTTTTCCAAGCGCAGCCAAGGAATGGAGATTGTGCGGTCTGCAACGCCAAAATACGTCTGCGCCGCGTATGGGATTTTATTGACATACGCCTTGCGCTGTTTTCCTTGTACCTTAAAATGAAATCCGTCAAATTCACCCGGATAGTAAAATCCGTCCGCAGTCCAAAAGAACCAGCACGTTTCGCCCGTGTCCGCGGTCAGGCAGAACAAATCGGGGCATTCCCATGCGTCGTCCAACGTAAAGCGGTCAGACTGCTCCCAGTATAATAAATCCTGCGAGCGGAAAATGGCAAAATCATTGCCCTCCAAAAACAGTACCATCACATACGCCTTCGTTTCTTCGTGCCAGTATACCTTCGGGTCCCTGTTTTCCTTCTCGATTGTGGACAGGCATGGATTATCCATCTTTACCAGCGTCTTTCCGCCGTCAAGGCTGTATGCGATTTTCTGCGTAAATGCCAGCCCTTTGCTCCACGCGTTTGTGCCGCCTGCGGCAGTATAGAAATAGAGAATTGCGTCGCTTGGCAGTTCCAGTAAAGAACGTTCATTCGAGATTGCACAGCCTGAAAACATCGTGCCGCTCTCGTCCGGAAACAGCACGGTATCCTGCTGCTGCCAGTGCAGCAAATCCGTGCTTGTCGCGTGCCCCCAGCTCATGTTTTCCCATGAGGTGTTGAACGGATTGTATTGGAAATACAGGTGGTATATGCCGTCCGCGTAAATCATACCGTTCGGATCGTTCGTCCAGCCAGTGTTTGCCGCAAAGTGGATATGCGGGTGGGGGGGCTGTGGCTTTTGGGCGTCGGCGTTTTGGCCTGCTTTTTCGGCGTTCTGGATAGCGTCCATAAAAGCCTGCGGCGCTTCAGCACTGAAAATGAGCTGTTCGCCCATGTATGGTTCTATCGGGATTTCGGCGTAATAGTCGCAAGGATACTGCTGGGCGTCGGTGTCCGTGTCCGCGATGGGTACCATAAATTCATGGATTTTTTTGCGGTATGCCTCTTCATCCTCCAAAAAGATTGTGACCTTTGTTTCTGTTTTTCCCACGCAAATTGGCAGAAATATATATGGTTTTGTAATTTCTAATTTTCTTTCCATCGTTGATACCTCTCTTAATTTCGTATTGTGGCAGGATTATGCGCCTATATGTTAATCGATTGTTATAATATCATTTATGAGTGTACCATAGTTTGTCTGATTTGACTATATGTCAAATCAAACAATTTTTTTTCGGAAATGAAAACAAATACACCAAAAGTTTAGCGGCAAATCCGTATCATGGATTTACCGCTGTTTCCTGTGACTTTATTTCTTATTCTTCCGCTTCCTCTGCTTCTAATAAAGGACAAAAAATCTCTTCCTCTCCTAAAGAAATCACAATATAAACCGGTTCTGTACCTTGCGCGACTTCATCCGGCAGTTGAAAGAACAGTTCTCCGTCCATGGAAACTCCGGGATTTAAGGTTTCGGACATCAAATTGCTTTTTAAAGTCAACCCGTCAGAAACCTCATAATAATTCTCATGCGAAGAATCGGTAAGTCGAACAAGCGGATCCTCCGCAATCGTGTAGACTATCGGAAGAAATGTATTTTGCTTCGAGCCGATATTGGTAATGGTAAATCGCGCTCTGACAATCTGACATCCCGCCTCTGATGCTGTGTATACGAAGCTGCCTTCCTCGAAGCTCTCCACAATTTCACAATCATGATATGTAATCTCCCAACCGCCCATAGAAACGGGTTCCTCCGCTTGAAAATACGGATAATCCGTAATCATCGAAGCATATGCATCAAGAGTATTGATGTTTTGATACATAAAATACAGCTGATCTGCCTGCGGCTTACAATTAATCCTTTTCTTTTCATATTCTTATTTCCTTTGCTTTTTTATAATGTCTTTATTATACTTTATGGGAAGGTTGATGTCAATGTAAGGGATTTTTCTTGCGTTTCCATAGTTTTTGCTTGTGGCAGAACGGATATGACGGTATAATAAAAGTGACCGAAATTGTCATGCAATGAGAAGGTACAAAACGGTTCCTTATTTTTGCTTTACTAGGCATGTAAGAAATGGAGGAAGATTATGGCTTTCTGTCTGAATACAAACTCTGCCTTAATTTTATATCGGGATCTTGTAAACAGCGAATACTTTGTTGATAAATCTGCAATCATTGAACACATCAGCAAACGGATTCGGACAAGCACAAAATATGTCTGCGTTACAAAACCGCGGCGGTTTGGGAAAACATCTGTTCTGAATATGTTAGGGGCATATTACTGCAAGGCATATGATGCAAGGGAATTGTTTGAAGGGCTGGAAATCAGTAAAAATCCGTCGTTTGCGGTGCATTTAAACCAATACAATGTTATCAGTCTGTGCCTGAATCAGCTGCCTGACAAGAATGATTCTTATGAGGATTATATCAATTATATTAAGAACTGCATAAAACAGGATATTGAGGCAGCGTATCCGGCTTTAAACGGTAAGGATTTTGGCAGCGTTGCCGACATGCTTACCGCTACCGGGGACGAATTTATTTTTATTATTGATGAGTGGGATTACATTTTCAGTCATGAAATCTATCCTGAACATCAGGGGGATTTTTTGGAATTTTTGCGGAATCTGCTCAAGGACAAGGCTTATGTCGCGCTTGTTTATATGACGGGGGTTTTGCCGATCAAGAAATACAGTACGGGATCGGCACTGAATATGTTTAAGGAGTACACCATGCTCAAGGATCCGTTTTTTGAGACGTATTTCGGATTTACGGAGGAAGAGGTTGAGATGCTCTGCGAAAAGCAGACTGCGCTCAAAATGGAGGATATCCGCGAATGGTATAACGGCTATCAGACGCGCGATGGACAGCGTTTGTATAATCCGCGCTCTGTAGTGTGTGCCTTGGAGGATGAAACGTGTCAAAGCTACTGGACGCGGACAGGAAAAATGGATGAAGTGCTGTTTTTCTTAAAATACAATATCGGCGAGGTGCGGGATGATGTGGTGAAAATGGTAAATGACACACCTGTCAGTGTTGATATTGAAGAAGAGTACGCCGCAGGGCAGGGACAGCCCCAAAACAGGGAAGAAATTTATGCTGCTATGATTATCTATGGTTTACTGTCCTACAGCGACGGGGAACTGCGCATTCCGAATAAAGAACTGATGATTGAATTTCAGAAAGCATTAAAGGATGATGAGTTTGGCTATATTGCACAGCTTGTCCGCAATTCGGGCGCGGTGCTTGAGGCAACGCTAAACAAAAACGGTGATGTCGTGGCATCTTACCTCCACGACATCCACAACAGCGAGCTTCCGGTTTTAAAGTACAACGACGAAAACAGCCTCTCCTGCGTGGTGACGCTTGCATATCTTTCGGCAAGAAATAAATATAAGGTTGAGCGCGAAGAAAAAAGCGGCAAGGGCTTTGTGGATTTTATCTTTTATCCGCGGCGCAAAAACCTGCCGGGGATTATTTTGGAACTCAAGGCTGATAAGACACCCGCGGACGCGATTGCGCAGATTAGGGAGAAGGAATATTGCGAAAAACTGCGAAAAGAAAATGTCACGCGCATTCTTGCCGTCGGAATCAATTATGATACAAAGAAGAAAGAACATCAGTGTGTGATTGAGGAACTCGGCTGATTTTTTCCCACGTATCGAACATCTGTCAGCGTACTGATACATTATCTTTCAATATCTGTATGCAATGCATGCATAGAAGGCAGCAGCGGACTATCTAATAATCCCTCTGCTGCCTTCGCTATTCTTTATCACGCATTTTCGCAAACTACACTACCATCTGCGGTGTTTCCCACAAATTCAGCTTTGTCCCAATGCCTTTTTCCAGCGCGTTGCGATACACCATTGTTCCCCACGCCACGTCCTCCGTGGGCATTCCGCCGACCGAATAAATCACAATTTCGCCATCTTTGCGATGCACCGGAATATTCCCGACGAGCACATCACCCAAATCATCAATCTGCTCCGCCGTCATCTTCCCTTCCGCAATCAAATCCTCCACCCGCACCGCAGGAATCGGGATTGTGTGGTACGCGTTCGGGCGCATTTCCTCCTCCCACGCCTCATAAAGCTTGATATTATCCGTCACCGTCCGCGCGCGGTTTATCAGAAAATCATCATCAAAGCGCAGCGCCGCGGTTGATTCAATGATTGCCCCCGGTTTTATCCACGCCTCGTCAATATATGGGTAAAGGCTCGGATCACCCGTCGGCGAGGACGTTGACACGGACACGATATCCGAGCCGCGCACTGCCTCCTCAATGCTGTCCACCGCATACACCTCCACACCCGCATATTCCTCCTTCACATGCTCCATAAACGTGTGGAGCGAGTCGGCGCTTCTGCCCTTTACCTTCACGGTTTTTAGCGACGGACGCACTGCCATTGCCGCCGCGAGCGCGGTTTTGCTCATGACACCCGGACCGACAATCCCAATCGTATCCGCGTCCTCTCTTGCGAAATATTTGAATCCGACACCCGGAACGGCGCCTGTCCTGTACGCCGACAAAATATTCGCTGACATAAACGCAAGTGGTGCGCCTGTGTCCTTGTCGTTTAAAATCAGCATCAAAATCGAGCGCGGCAGTCCCTTTTCCCGGTTTTCGGCGTTGGAGCCGTACCACTTCATTCCTGCCATGTCAAACTTGCCGCCAAGATACGCGGGCATTGCCATAAACCGCCTGTCTGGTCCGTCAAGGGGCATCTCCGGAAATTCAGATTTTTCGGGAAACATCACCATGCAGCCATGCGAGTTGCCGTTGTGTCCGCCCATGCGGTAATCGCCGATTTTCATCAGCTTGAACATCTCCTCCATCGCCTCCACACAGCCCTTCATGTCCTTCACGCCCGCGGCAATCATATCGTCCTCACTTAAATATAAAAAATCAATTCTTGGGTAACTCATTGTCTTATCCTCCTAATGCGTTCATTTATCCTTCTAATTTTATTTCAAACATTTGTTCCATTCTATGCAATAACTTTTTTCGATGCCGCTCTCTGTTTGTGCGGTTTTTGGTGCGCTGCCAAATACAGGGAGTTTTCCATTGCCATCACCTCATGCACAGGAATTGCCTGAAACATTGGGCGCTTTAATTTCAATTTGCACCACAACGCCGCATAAACTGCAAGTGCCAAAAAGATGATACCGTCAATCAGAAAAATCAGGTTCCGCGTCGCGGGATTGCCGTCGATATTCCAAATCATAAAGACATTTCCTGCCACCGCAACCAAGGGGATCACAGGTCCGAGCGGCACTTTAAAGGTCCGTGGCGCCTTGGGCAGCCTTTTTCGGAAAATCAGCACGTTGATGTCCGCAATCACGTACGAAACCATCCAAAAGACAATCGCAACCAAAATCAGAAACGACAGCGAATCGCTTGTTGAGAGTCCTGTCGCATTGATCAGCATCATCACCGCGCCAATCATCAGCACGCCCACATAATAGGCGCCGCGTTTATTCTTTTTCAGGAAAACCGACGGCATTAAGTTGATTTTTGCCATGCCCGAACACATGTACGAAAGAAAGCTGATTGCCGAATTGACGGTGCTGATGACGGCAAAAACCGAAACCAAAATCATCCAAAGCGAACCTGCCCTTCCAAGCAGCGCATTGCCGTACAGAATATGCGGCGACGGGCTTTTTGCCAAATCGTCCAGTGCTACATAACGCCCCATTCCGCTGACGACGACAATCTGCATTCCCAATATAATCAAAAGGCTTAATACCATACCAAGCGGCACGTTCCTGCGCTCGTTTTTCACATTTTTTGAAATCGGTATCACAAACTCGCTGCCGATAAACAGAAAGAATGCCAAGCCAAGCAGCGCAAAGCAGTCCGAAAACGATCCCGCGCGGTTTGTCGCCTGTTCGATTGGTTCTCCCGTTCCTAATCCGAATGTCCCGAGCAGTCCCATGAGAACGAGGGAAACAATCAGCCCGTACGCCACAAAATTCTGTATTTTCGCAAACATATCCACGCCGAGCAGGTTTGCCGTAACAAGCACTGCCAACAGCAGCAGGCAGAACACGCTTGAGGGCACGCCTGTATCAAATACTGTGTTTATCGCATTTCCGAACATCGCGCATTCCACTGAGCCCGCAATCGACTGGCACACGATATATCCGCCTACCATTGTTACAATTGTGACAAACGGTCCGAGCCCTGCAAGCGTGTACTGCGCAAGTCCGCCCGTGAGGTTTGGCATGACCGCGTTGAGCTCCGCCATGCACAATGCCGTGCAGATGTTAATCAGACACGCGAGCGCCATTGACACGATAAAGCCTGTTCCCAAAATGCCCGTTCCCTGCCCCAGTGACATCAGGCAGCTTGTCGCGACAATCAACCCGACGCCCGTCGAAATGACGCTTGGCAGTCCTAATTTTCTCTCTTCCATAATAATGTCCTCCTCATTCGTTTCCTACAAAAATGCTACACTTATTGCAGCGCCTCTGTCCCTTCCTCGCCTGTCCTTACGCGGATTACGTTGGAGAGCGGCGTGACGAAAATTTTCCCGTCACCGATATGCCCTGTGTAAAGTTCCCGCTTGATGGTCTCGATGACCTTGTCAAGCGCCTCGTCCTCTACCGCAATGATAATCATCTGTTTCGGAAGCAGTTCCATTTCGTCGTTTTGCTGCGCCTCATACTCAAACGTGCCGTTCTGCACGCCGCACCCGATTGCCTGCACAACCGTCATTCCGCTCACGCCATGCCTGCTGAGCGCCGCCTTTAATCCGTCAAGCTTGTTCATTGATGTAATGACTTCAATTTTTGAAAATCCCATAATATTCTCCTCCTCATATTGTTTTCACATCATAATGAAAAAAGCGCCCGACATTTCTGTCAGACGCCTTCGTCCTTGTTTTTATTTCCCTATTGTATTGTTTTCTTCGTCCGTTTCATTGTATAAATCGGTACTGCCGTTTCTTTGATTGCTCCCTTTTCGGAAAAATGTTCCTGCTGTATGCATTTGGGCGATGCTGCAGCGTTTTGCATCATTATTGATTTTATGCCTGCTTAACAGCCCTATAAACTGGAATTTATCTATTTCTTTTGAATTCATCCATATTCTTTTTACAAGTATATGCTTCCATTAGTTTTTCATCTTCCCAAGTCCATTGCTTTTCAACTTCTATCTTTTGAATAGTTTCTTCTTGTGTTGGCTCTGCCGGAAAAATACTACACGGATATTGCTCACAGTATCCACAATGTATAATCCCTTTTTCTATTACGCACTTTCGGGTTTCACACAACGGACTAAATAAAACTGCCTCTTCTTTTTCACAACAACAACCATCACATATAGTTGTGTTTGGGTCAGGTTCAAAGCCTTTCCATATTTTTTTCCATACATTACAAATTTCAGTACGTCTATCTTCTTTTTCGACATTAGGACGATATATCAAACATAAATCACATCGCATGCCACATTTAGAAAATATCTTCTCCATTGTATACCTCCTCAAATCCCGATTAATCAGTGAATTAAGTCTAACACACCTCCCCCGCTGAAAGCAATCCCTTCTAGGTCCCTTCTACGCCTGTTCCCACAACAAACGCACAATTTATCTTATTTACTGCCAACATCATTCCCTTGAACGCCCATGTGCGGAAAAAGCGCCGTATCCGTTATCCGCTCCTGATACTGCCGCCGCTCGGCCATGCGCAGGTAGTTTTTCGGTGTCATCCCCGCATAGCGCCTGAAATCGCGGATAAACTGCGGTTGGTCATAATACCCGAGCGCCACCGCAGCATCCGTCATCTTGTCGGGGGCGCCGTAATTTAAAAACTCCAACGCCCGCTGAAACTGAATGATTTTGCAGAAGGTTTTGGGCGAAAATCCCATTTTTTCGAGGAATACCTTATTGAGATACCGCTCGGAATATCCCGTGCGCTCCCCTAGTTCCGACACCTTGATTTTTCCGTCCGTATCGTAAACCATCTGTTTGACCGTCAGCACAAGCTCCGTTTTTCCATACGGCTTTTCGCTTTTGCGCTCCGCCTTCGTGTATGCGTCCAAAAAGACGCGAATCCGCTGATAAAAATCCGTTTCCATGCCAAGCTGCCTAAGCCAGCCCTTATCGCCCTTTACCAACGGCTCCAACGCAACGCATCTGTCAAACAGCGCCTTCATGGTCACGTTTAACAGCGCAGGCGACACGCCCGGCATCAGCCGCACGCCAAAGACTTCCCGCGCTATCCGCCCCTGCTCCACCTTATAGGCAGTCGGCGTTCCCCGCGCAAAGCCCTGCATTTTTCCACTGTCATATGCAAAAAACAGGTCAATGCAGCCGTCGGGCACCAGACGGATTTTATCGGATTTTTCGCGGCGGTATGTATAAAAATGCGAAATGCCCTGCCGCAGATACACCTCCTGAAAAAAATCCTCCGTGTCAAACACCAAATACGGCTGTGTCGGTTTTAGTTTATCTTTTTTCCAAATCATAGCACCCTCTATGCTACCGTATTTTTAGCGAAATATAAAGTTTCTTGGGCAGTGTCTTTTAGCGCCCTAGAAACTCTTTTCGCTATATTTTAGCATGGAACCTATCGTAGCGCAAGTCGTGCAAATCCACGTCCGTCCGCCCCGTCGTTATCAGTTCGGCAAGCTGATGCGCCGCGGCGGGCGCAATGCCAAATCCGTGTCCCGTAAAACCACACGCCAAGACAAGTCCCGGAACCTCGCCGACCTTGCCAAGCACGGGCACGCCGTCCGCGCACTTGTCCATCCACCCCGCCCAAGTCCGCACAATCTTCGCGTCCGCAAGGTTCGGGAAATATTTGATAATGCCCCGACAGATACAGGGTGCCGTCTTTGCGTAGCAAACTGGCGTTCCATTGTCTTTTGTAAAATCCTCAAGTCCTGACGAGCCGCCGAACACAAACGAGCCATGCTTTGTCTGATGCCCGTAGAAATCCGCCTCCGCCGTGCCAAGCATTTGGTCAAACATCTGTGGCTGCGCCTCGGTCACGAGCGCCTCGAGCATTGCGGACTGCATCGGAATGTCAATTCCGACCGTTTCCGCGATTTTGCGGCTTGCATATCCTGCCGCAAGCACAACCGTTTCGCCTTCATATACATTGCCCGACGCGCAAACCACCTTTCGCAGCACGCCCTTTATTTTTTTCAGTTCTACGACATGCTCCCCCGTGATAAACCGCGCGCCAAGCTTCCGTGCCGTCTTGTAATAGCCAAGCGTCGTCGTGAGCGGGTTCGCGTGACCGTCCGTCGGGCACCAGCTTGCACAGGTAACTTCCTCGGAAAGATACGGATTGATGCGGCGCACCTCGTCCCCGTCAATCATGCGCACGTCCAGCCCGACCTTGACTGCGCGCTCTGTCAGTCCCGTCAAAATCTCCCGATGTTTCTCGGTCTTTCCAAGACGCAGGTTGCCGTCCTGATGATATTCACAATCCGTTTCCAGCTCCTCCGAAAGCGTCTTCCAAAAATGTCTGATGCCGTACATCACGAGCGGCAATTCGCGCGGATCGCGCCCCGACTGTCTGACACCGCCGCCGTTTCTTGACGAGCCGCCGTTTCCGATATGGTCCGAGCCCTCAAGGCAGAGGACGCTGACACCCTTTTTTGCCAAATAATAGCTGACTGCACACCCGATAATCCCGCCGCCGATTACAATGACCTCCGCCGTTTTACTCATCGTCCTGCCCCTCCTTTGCCTCGTTTGCTTCGTTTGCAAATATGCGCATCTCAATCGGACGCATCGGCGCCCTGCTTGTCGCAGGCTCCAGTTCCGCAGGGGATACGCCCAATTCGCGCGCCACAATCGCTTTGACCAGCTTCGCGCAGGTCTGCCCCTGACAAAGCCCCATGCCAGTCCGCAGATACCGCCTGATTTCCGTCATTGTCCACATGCCCTCGTGCACCGCTTTTCGGATTTCACCTTTTGTAATCTCCTCGCAGCGGCATATCAGCATATCATCGTCGGGGCTTGGAACAAACGGCGCAAGTTCCCTTGATCTGTCATTTACTGTATTCATTCTGTCACGCCTCCTCACATCTGAAAAACCTTGCCTTCATGGCAAATGCCTTCGGTACCCGCATGGTGAGCAGGTGTGTCTTGTCATACGCCTTCGCGCTTTTCACCGACACGACCGCCGCCTCGCACACCCGTTTGCCGTCGCGTCCAAGCGCAACGCCCATTGTCCCTTCCGCAGGCAGCGGCAAAAATTCATACGGAATCGTCACGGTCGCCGTGCCGTCGCCGCAGTCCTCGTCCACCAAAAAGATTGCCTGCCCTGAACAGCTTGCGACGCACATTCCGCAGTTAATGCAGTCCGCATCTGCGACCGCAATCGGCAGCGACGTGATATTCGAGCCGATTGAAATGCACCTCTTCGGGCATGTGTCCTGACAAGGATTGCATGGAATGTTCTGCGTACACTCAATGACTGGGTGAACTCCCGTTCTATGTGTCACGCCGGGGAAGCGCTCAATTTCATCGTCCGCGACAAACCCCTTTTTGAGCAGACTTGCGGAAACCGCAATCCCCTCTTCCGTTTTTTCAATGACCTGTCCACGGTTTTTCGGTGCGAACATTCCCTGCCGCAATCCGTCCAGCGCACCGTTTAGCGCGGAAAGCTCCCTGTCGCGCTCCTGCAAATCCATATATCCCAAATAATGCGCGACTGCAATGCCCGCCATGCGCCCTTCAATCATCGCCGAGCTTGCCTCCTCAATGCCCGACACATCGCCCGCCGCAAAAATCCCTGCGACAGAAGTCATGCCAAGCGCATCGCAGATAGGTGTCTGCCCGCCGCGTTTTGGATTGTCCTCCATTTGGCAGCCTGCCATTTTCAAAAGCTGTGACATGGGGGAAAGTCCGACCGCAAGACAAATCGTATCCACGTCAAAATGTTTTTCCGTGCCTGTGATAAACGCAAAATTGCTGTCCACCTCCGCGATGGTGACGCCCGTCACGCACTCCTCGCCCTCCGCCGCGACAATCGTGTGCGACAGATAGAACGGAACACCAGTTCTTGCAACCTTTGACGCATGAACGCCGTAGCCGCCGACACGCGGCGCGGCGTCCACAAGCGCAACGACCTCACAGCCGCATTGCAAAAGCTGGAAGGAAACCACAAGCCCGACATTTCCCGAGCCAAGCATTAGCACCCGTTTGCCGGGGCGTACGCCGTGCAAATTCATCATGGTCTGCGCCGCACCCGCACCAATCACGCCCGGCAGCGTCCAGCCCGGAAACGTCACCATGTTTTCCGCCGCGCCCGTCGCAATCAGAACCGCGTCACCTTTATAGTGACAGATTTTCTCCCCTGTCTTTACAACGATTTCCTTATCCTGATAAAGCCCGATAACCGTCGCGTTCAGCCGCACCTCCACGCCCGCCTTGTCCGCCTCGTCGAGAAGCTGCGCGCCGATATTGAAGCCTCTGATTTTTGCCCTGTGCTCCTTTGAGCCGAAAAATTTATGGATTTGTTTAAAAAGCTGTCCGCCCGGCTTTTCATTTTCATCAAACACAACCACCGCAAGCCCCCGCCGCGCCGCTTCAACCGCCGCCGACAAGCCCGCAGGGCCTGCGCCTACAATGATTAAATCGTATCGTTTCATTTGTTTTTCCCCATTTCTTCCTTCTATTTAAATGGCTCCGCGCTTACACCGTACTGCGTCTGCACGATCATGCCTGCCCTAAGCGGCGTGATACAGGTTCGCACATTCGGCACGCCGTCAACCACCATCACACAGTCCGTGCACCTTCCAATCGCGCAGAAAATCCCGCGCGGCTTGTGCTCCTTCTGCGTATAGCGGTGTACCATCAGCCCTGCCGCTTTTAGCGCGGCGGCAATCGGCTCTCCTGCACAGCCCTCGACCGTTTTCCCGTCAAATGTAAACGTCACCGTTTCGCCTTTTTCCAAAACACCCAAAATCGGGTGCTCGGCAATTCGCTCTCCCATTGTGTCTCCTCCCTTTCTTCCGCATTCGAAAAGGCGCCCAAACCGCAGGTTTTCCTCCCGTCAGTTCAGACGCCTTTGTCTGTGTATCACTATTGAGATTGTATGCGTTCTTGGGTTCGAAAAATTGTAAAAATCGGAACAGCCTCTGCGCGGGCGCTTTTATGGTAGTTATACGACTGCTTCCACAATCGTCTTGTTTCCGATTTGGATTTGTGTTACGCCGATGGTTTTGTTTTTGTTGAAATTAAAGCTGAGCATATAGCCCTTGTCCTTATGGTAATAGTCCAAATAATCGGTAAGCTGCTCCTCGCCGCGCTCGTTGTATTCATTGCCATGCCAGATTTTCAGCTCGACGATGAACTGCTCACCGAGATAGTCCACGATGACATCCGTGCGCCTTGCGTCCCTTGTCTGCGCTTCAAGGTAGTAGTTTCCGGTGCCGTTGATGATGGGTTTTAGGTAGAGGAGGAAAAATTTTCGTCCGTATGCTTCAATGAAATTGATGTCCTTTTCGCTGTAGATTTCATGAAAATAGGCGACAAATTTCTCCAAAACCAAGTCCATGTCAAGACGGTTGTTTTTCACGAACTGTATCCGGTCGCTATCGCCCCTTGAATATGCGTCACTTCCCGCCTCCTGCGCCATAAATAAATTCAATAGGCACATTTCAAACATACGGTTTGCAATTACCACATGCCCGTTTTTTTCCTTTAAAAATCCAAACATTACGCCCAAATTAATAGACCGCTGCTCACGACTGTACGTAATCTGTTTGCCGCGATATATGATGTCCTCTATCATATGATAGAGGTCTTGATATTGGTTAAGCTGTTTGACCATGCTCTCAAATAAAAGTGTGCTCTCCTTTAAAATACAATTCACCGCCTTCGCAACGCCCTCCTTCGTCCATGCTGCACTTAAATCGTTATACACCTCATCTTCCATAAAATCCTCGTCAATGCACTTACAAATCGAGGAGACAAGGACAGGGTAGCCGGAGGTGTACTGATAAATCTCCTCCGCAATTCCCGGTACGTCCATGCCAGTGTGATAGTCCGCCTCATATTCCTCCAGCATTTCCGCGATTTGGGCGGGTGTAAAATCCATATTGATTTTAAACTTTGCCGCAATGTTCCATGGACTGTTATACTGATGTTCCGCATCAGGGCGCAGTTTTAATTTCAGATTTTTAATATCGTAGACGCCCGCAAGAATGACGGAATGAAAAATCGGCGTTTTCTCGCGTTTTAAATAATAACCCCTAAGCTGCGCCAAAAAATCAATAAATACCTGATTATTGCTCGCGCTGTCAACCTCGTCTATGATTAACACAATCGGAGCCAGACTGTTTTTGCAAATACTGCTCAAATCCAAAAACAGTTCTTTCAGCCCATAGTTCGTACCATCTTGTGCCGTTTTCTGCAATGACGCCGTCAGTTGTTCCCTGTTTTCCACTCCCGCGTCCTGCAAGGCATTTCGTATATCCACCATGAACGAGTGGGAAAATGTTTCTTCATCTGAGAAGTCCTCTGTTGCCATCATCTGGAAATCAAGCGATATAACAATATACTCCTCCTTCAGATACTCCGCCAAAGCCCGAAGCGTCGTCGTCTTCCCATACTGTCGCCCACGGTTTATCACAAAATAACTGCCAAAATCCACATATTTATCCTTAATCTTCCTCAGCCGTTCGTCAATCCGAACCATATAATGCCGCTGCGGATTACAGGAACCCGTTATATTAAATCTTCGTTTCATTCACAAACCTCCCTCTCCTCCGTCTATACCGCCATCTACAAAATTAGTTTACCATTCCATGGAACATATGTAAACACAGAACACCCCCTGTTAATTTTTTCACGTTCACAAATCGTTCATATTTTCTTGAAAAATTATTCAATAAAAAAACATTGTTTAGACATTTTAATTCTATATACTAACATCATAAGGCGAGACACAAAAGCGCCTGACTGACAAACGATAATAATACTTAATTAATAACTTTTTCATAATAAATGCCAAGTAGTCATCAGATTACTTGGCATCCTCCCTTTTTGGAGCAAAAATTTTTATGCCACAAAAACAAGGTTTGTCCGGCAAAAATTTTATAATAATTTAACAAATTTTCTCGAAATTTTCATTTTTTTCTTGCATATTCCCCGCAAACCATGTATAAATATAAGAAAAGAATATTCCACATGAGACGCAGCGCGGCGCCGCCTATGGAATATTCTTTTTTTGTGAAACACAGGTCTTTTGGGACTATATAACAGCAAAAGGAGGAATTAAATTTATGCTTGATTTAATAGCAAACGTAAACGGCGCCATAAACGGTGTCGTGTGGGGTATTCCCATGCTTGTCTTAATTATCGGCACCGGAATTTATCTGACGGTGCGCACGAAGTTTTTCCAACTGACGCGCGCGCGCCACGTCACCGCAAACACCATCGGCGGCGTGTTCCAAAAAGGGCACAGCGTCAAAAATTCCAGTGAAAAGGCGTCCATCTCACAGTTTCAGGCGCTCTGTACGGCGCTTGCCGCAACCATCGGCGTCGGCAACATCGCGGGCGTGGCTGCCGCAATCGCATCGGGTGGGCCGGGAACGATTTTCTGGATGTGGCTTTCGGCATTTTTCGGAATGATGACAAACTACTCGGAAAACGTGCTTGGTATTTATTATAGAAGGAAAAACAGCCACGGCGAGTGGTGCGGCGGTGCGATGTACTATCTGCGCGACGGTCTTGGCTCTAAGAACGGTTGTTCCGCCATCGGTAAGGTGCTTGCCGTGCTGTTTTCGCTGTTCTGCGTGCTTGCGTCATTTGGTATCGGAAACATGAGTCAGGTCAACACGATTTCAAGCAACATTACGTCCGTATTCAAAATCGAGGCGCTTGACCGCACACTGGTGCTTGGCTCTACGAAAATTAACCTATACGCATTGATTGTCGGGCTTGTACTGATGGTGCTTGCCGGGCTTGTCGTGGTCGGCGGCATTAAGCGTATTGCACAGGTAACGGAGAAAGTCGTTCCGTTCATGGCGTGCGCATACATTCTTGGCGCGCTTGTGATTTTTGTTGTCAATATCGGAAAGATCGGTGAGGTATTTGCGTCCATCTTTTCCTTCGCGTTTGGTTTTCGCGCGCTTGGCGGTGCGGCAATCGGTCTTGCAGTAAAAAATGCGGTGACTTGGGGCTTTAAGCGCGGCGTGTTCTCAAATGAGGCAGGACTTGGTTCCTCTGTTATGGTGCACTCGGCATCGAACGTTGTCGAGCCTGTAAAGCAGGGAATGTGGGGCATTTTTGAGGTCTTTGCGGACACGATTGTCGTTTGTACGCTCACGGCGTTCTCAATCCTCTCAACAGGATTAATTGATTTACATACAGGCGAAATGCTTTCCACAAATGAACAAACCGCGCTTGTCAGCGAGGCGTTTGGGACGGTATTTAACTTTGGCAGTGTCAATGTCGGCGGCATCTTTATCGCAATCGCCGTGCTGCTCTTCGCGTTCTCGACGGTGCTTGGCTGGAGCTACTATGGCACAAAGGCGTGGGAATTTCTGTTCGGCACGAAGGCGACGATTATTTACAAGGTCGTTTTCGTGGTGTTTATCGTGTTTGGCGCAACGATGAACCTTGACCTTGCATGGGATATTTCGGATACGTTCAACGGGCTGATGGCACTGCCCAACTTAATCGGCGTGCTTGTGCTTTCGGGGACGGTGATTAAGATTACGAATAATTACGTGGCACGTATTTTTAAGGGTTCAAAGGAAAAGCCGATGATTTCCGCGTTTGAAGATATTCAGAAGGAGCAGGAGATAAAGCTTGCCAAGGAACAGGGCTAATACCATTTTCAATATACGAAATGAAAAAAGCGCAGTCAGGATTATTTCTTCTATCCTGCCGCGCTTTTTCATTACTTCAATACCATTCCGACATTCAGCACATCAATTTTCCGGCTCAAACCGTACCACATTACAATTTCCCGACACTATTCCTTCCCGACACTTATCAACCCGCGCCGGTACGCCAAAAGCAATAATTCCAAGTCATTGATGGTATCAAGAATGACTTTCCCGTTATCCGTATCCTTCACCATCACACGGTCGCTCTCCGTCTCGAAAAAGTTCGAGGTTGACTCAATATCCTTATTCTCTGCAAGCACCTTTGCCACGCTCTCAAAGGGCTGGTGCGCCTTCAGACGCATCCCGTGCGAATTGTAAATCAGCGTATACCCCGCAATCCCTGTCGTTTTCTGATACGCGCGGCAGAACCCGCCGTCAATCACAATCAAACGGTTGTTTGCCTTGAGCGGCGATTCTCCCTTTGCCACTTTAATCGGCGTATGCCCGTTGATAATGTGGGAAATCGAGCTGTCCAAGCCAAACTCATGCAGGATTTTCCGGCAATATTTTTCCTGCTGGTAAAAGCTGTAATACGGATTTTTCGGTTCATCATACGTCGATTCGTCCACCACGAATGTCCGCTCAAAAGTCTTCATATTCCTACCCGAAAGCGGCGATTTTTTCCCGCACCACAGATACCACATAAAATCATTATTGGACTGATCGTAGGTGTCAAAAAACGCACGCCTTGCAATCTTACAGGCATAATCCATATATTCTTTCCCGTGATACATCGTGTCACCAATCCGCATACCGTCAAAATCGCCGTGTTCGTCCATCGGGATACAGCCGTGGAACAACAGATTGCCGTTGTAGCACAGATAAATATTTCCTTTTTCATACAAAAACCGAACGTGTTTTCGTAGCATATGGCTGTTGGTAAACGCTGTGCGCAAATCGTCGATGACCTCCTGCTCCTCCTGCGAAAGTATATACGGGTTTTCTTTGTCAACCGTCGGAAAATACGTGTCATTCAGCTCATAGTCCCTGTCACCGATGCGTACCACGCCGCGCTCCAAATCCATCTTGTCCAGCAGAAGCCTGTCGTTCATATCATACTCGGGGTGACGCATGATAATCTGCCCCTCAAGCTTGAACAGGATCACGGAAATTGCCTTGGTTGCCGCGTCCATCGGCGCAAGCCCGGGATACGTATGCTCCGCAAAAAGCGCCAGCACGCGCAGGCTGATTGCGTAGGAATTTTCAAGGATTTCAATGCTGTTATAACGGATATTGTTGCGCAGGATATTGGCAATACACGCCTCGTTCCCGCAAGCCGCGCCCATCCACAAAATATCATGGTTTCCCCACTCAATGTCAACGGAATGATGCCGGATTAGCAAGTCCATAATCTTATCCGCCTTCGGCCCCCTGTCGTAAATATCCCCGACAATATGCAGACGGTCAACCGCAAGCCGCTTGATTAAACGGCACAGCGCCTCGATAAACGCATCCGCGCTGTCAATGTCAATGATTGTCTCGATAATCTTCTCGTGGTAGACAAGCTGGTTGTTGTCCTCGTCCGGCTGCGCGTGCAGCAGCTCGTCAATAATAAAGCTGAACTCCTCCGGGATTGCCTTACGCACCTTCGAACGTGTGTACTTTGAAGAAAGCAGTTTTGCAAGCTCTGTCAGGTTTCTGAGGTTTGTCTGATACCAGTGGGGCGTCACGATGTTCTGCCGTTTTAACAGCTTGATTTTTTCCTCTGGATAATACACAAGTGTGCAGATTTCCTGCCGCTCCTGCGCGCAAAGGCGGTCGGAAAACAGTAAGTCAACCTTTTCCTTGATAACGCCTGCCGCGTTGTTTAAGATATGGTAAAACGCCTCGTATTCGCCGTGAATATCGCTCATAAAGTGCTCCGTGCCCTTTGGCAGGTTTAAAATTGCCTTGAGGTTAATGATTTCCCGACACACTGACGGTATTGACGGGTACTTCTCCGCCAGTAATCTTAAATACCTTAGTTTTTCATCCATAAGCTGATTTAACAGTCTGTCCTGCTCCATTTCGTGACCTCCCTTGTCATTGTGTTGATTGATTATAGTGTACCATTTTCACCGTGTTCAAACAAGCAAAAAACGCAAACCCGAAAGCTTGCGTTTTTGCCTGTTTACAATACAGTCATTTCTATTTATTAATACACTACTGCCTTCAATTTCACAACCAACGGTTTCGTCGTATTATCCGCGCCTTGAATATATACGGTGCACGGAACCGTGTATTTTTTGCCTGCCGTAACGGCTGCGCCATCCGAAAGCGATACATATACCGTATCATTCTCCGTGTTAAACGTTACTTTGTAATTCGTGTCAGCCGTCGTCACGTTGCTGATGGTATATCCGTTTTCTGCGTTCAGCTTATAAGATGCCCTGTGTCCTGCGTTTGATGTGCAGAGCGCACCGCCAAGCGTCATCACGGTTACCTTGGGCAGCTTGTTCGTAACGCTGACCGTAAATTTCGCGTCTGTTTTAACGGTCTTTCCATTGCTAAGTGTGAAAAGCAGAACGGGCTTGTATTTTGTCTTGGTATCCATTACCTTCCCCGTAACTGCCGTCAGGACAACCTTCCCGTCGTCCGCAAGCTTCACACGGAATAGTCCGCTATCCGGCGCTGTCTTATCCAGTCTTACATTCTTTATAGAAAGCGTCTCGGGCAGATTTTTCAATGCCGGCGTATAAACAATCGACGTTCCTTCCCTGTTTGCGAGGTTAATTTTTCCCTTTGCGGAAAGCTTTACCTCCGGCGCCTTGTCCGTGAGGGTAACAGAAATCGTCATACCTTTGACTGCCTGTGTTCCGACACTGCCGTCTACCATAATCTTGTAGCTGCCCTTTGCCGCACCGTTCTTTGGCGTTATTCTGATTTTTCCGTTACCAAGAACCTCCGCCTCGACTGCCTGTGCGTCCTTGTCCTTTGCCGGTTTTGCAGTAAGCTCCACAGGTACGCTGCTGCCTTTAATTCCTGCCGTGATGGTAACCGGTGCGGCATAGCCCTCGCTGATATTAATCGTCACCTTTGAAAAATTCGCCCCAAGCTTTGCCTTGGAAAGGTCTAATACGGAAACCTTTCCTTTCAGCTCCATCTCAACGCCTGACGCCCATGTATTCTTTCTGATTTTCGCCTTATAAGCGCCATTTTTTTCGCCCGTGTACGCCAGCCTGAGCAGACCTGCCTCCTGTGTAAGCGTCACACCGTCGCCCTCCGTTTTCGTAACCGTATAACCGTTCCAAGAAGCTTCTGCCTTTCCCTCATACAGCGCTACCAACGCACCCGCGTTCACGCCGCTTAAAAGGACAGCATCGCCAAGCTTTAAGGACGGCTTCTTATTTTGGACGGCTACGTTAATGTCGATTATCCATGTTCCGTAATCGCGTACCTTCACCTCTGCCTTTGCAGGATAGCTCTTTGCATCCTTATCAAGGTCAGCCGTTTTTGCTGTGAAAACAAGCGTTCCAGCCGCTTTATCATAGCTCTTCACCGTAAATTTCTCACTGCCCTTTGCCGCCGTGATACCCTCTATGATGTATTTGCTGCTTACGCTAAACTCCGCGCGCACGGTATCCGTACTGCTATAGGCAGCGTTTGGTTTCACGGTCTGCTTAAACTTCACGTTCTTAGCGGTAATTTCAGTCACATCGATTGTCACGCCAAGCGTTTTCGGATATTCCGTTCCCGCTTCCGTCATCACTGTAAGTCCAAGCGTTACATTTGTCTTTTTGTCATATTTGCTGCCGTTTGCAAGCCATATGAGCCATTCTCCGTTCTCGTCCGCCCCTGTTTTGAAATCCGCATTATCCGTCTCTACGGCTGTAATGTTATTTCCGTTTACCGCAACCAATCCAATCGGCGTATGCTGTGTACTGTTCTTATACACCGTAATCTTCTTGTTTTCCAGCTCCGGTTCACTGTCCGGTATTTCGCCTACTATAATGTCCAGTGCTGTATCACCGGAAATGCCCTTTCCCGTACTGGTGTTTGTGACCGTCATCTGCAAAGAAAGCTTGTCGTTTCCTGAAACCTTTGCCGTTACCTTTTGGTTTGTTTCAGATGACAATGCAAGATTTGCACCCGACGTCCACTTCCAGTCAATGGTATAACCATTTGCGGGATTTTCGCCAACATACGTATATGCACCGGTATAAAGCGCTTCTTTTCCGCTGTTTACAATACCCTTTCCGACAATCCGAACCGCGTCAAGCTTTGACACGTGCACGTCCAGGTACCGTTCAAAGGATACGTCGTCCTTATTATAAACCGCCATAAAATCCTGTACCGGATGCGAATTGTCCGCCGTCAGCTTCTGCGCAGGATTTTCCCAGCTCCAGCCCTCGGGCAGCTTAATATCCGCAAGCGTACTGTCCGCACCCTCAAGGAAGTATAATGTGCCAAGCTCCTTGACAATCTCGTCCTGCTCGTCATCGGAAATCTCGTTCACAACCGTTATTGAACAAGACGCCGTAAATTCCGTACCGTCTAGCGCCGCCGTAATCACTGCGGTGCCTGCCTTTAACGCATCTGCCTCAAGCACAAGCCCTGTGCTTCCCGCAGGAATGGAAATGACACTCGTGTCAGAACTTGTCCATGTGATGCTGCTCTGCTGTGTCCATGCGCCCAAAGGCGTCACAGATGCACTGATTTCCACCTTGCTGCCCGCTGACACGCTCTCGGGAGCCGATACACTGATACCGGTCGGTTTGAGCGGCTCTTTTGTAACGGTCACCGCAACTGTTTTCGTTATTTTATCCGCCGTGACGCTGATATTTGTTGTACCCTCTGCAACCGCCGTCACAACCGCCTTGTTTTTATCGCTTTTATCCGCCGCGACCGTTGCAACTTTCGTATTTTCTGATTTGAATGTCGGCGCAGTCTTATTTCCCGTAACCGTAATCGTGCCAACCTTTGCCGTGTCGCTGTCAAGGCTTAAGCTTAACTGCGTCGGAGATACCGTCCATGCGCTCGGCAAACCGCCTTTTATGCCAAGCGGTTCCGCGTCAACTGTGTATGTATATCCGTTCGAATCAACCGTAACAACCGTGTAGAGCACATCCGCATCGGGAAGGGCGTCTATCAAAGTCTGTTTAAAATAATACCATCCCGGATTGCTTGTTCCACTCTCCAAATCGCTTTTATTGATTGTAATGGATGCAACCTGTTCCGTATCATACGGCTTGTATATGGTTACCGTCACCGGAAATACAACCGTATTGTACATACCGATACCGACCATCCTGTTGCTATCGCTCGTCCATGTAAATTTAGAGTCGGAAATCGGCTTGTATTTTCCCCGCTCATCCGCAAAGAATTTTGTTGTCTGGTCTGCCTTATACGCCTCTCCAAGCGTATTGTGCGTCACCTTAATATAATAATATTTATACGCGTCGCTCTTCTTTAAACCTGTTACCTTTAATGCCACGGAATCAGCATATCTGTTCGACACCTCCGTTTTAAGTTCACTGACCGTATTCCCTAAAACATCTGTCAGTGCAACCGTAAAAGCATCCTTTTCCGTCACATTAATCGTATCAAACGATACCCGGAAGCTGTTGTCATCAATCCAGCTCGCATACGGTTCGTTGTCATACGTCATCACAAATTTTTCTGTCGGAAGTACCATAAATGTATAAGATGACAGTTTTTCATTCTGATAATTCAGTGTAATGGTATATTTTCCCTCTGCCAATGATGATACATCAAAAGTCATTCCCACCGTTGTGAGGGAAGCGCCATAATAGCTGTATGTCCATATTTTTTTCGCCTGCAATGGTGATGTAAGTGCTTCTCCTGTAAGCTCCGCCTGAAAATCTTTCGCACTGTCCGCATTGGTAAACGGAACCTCGGAATAAAAGTAAAAGCTCTTGTCGCCCGTAGCTGCTCCCACATATTTGGAGCCTGACCAATAGTTCGTTCTGTCGGCATTTACGGAAAAGGTTTCATGGTCACTGTAATCGCCGCATGTCATATCAAGCCTGTAATATCCTGCAGGCAGCTTATAAACCGCCCCCTCCTTCATCGGAACAAGGAACGAAATCGTTTCCGACACGGTTTCCGGATTTACTTCAATGGTTTCAACGACATTCTTTTGGGAGCTTGCATCATCCCACGAATTGTACCGTGCAAACCGAAATGCCACGTTCTCCCGTTTCAAATTCGAGGTAACGCCGGTTTCAACCTTGTTGGACACATCATTATAAGCGCAGTAATAAATTCCCTGCGAAACATACGCAGTAAACGTATCGTTATCGAAAATGACTTCATATCCGTCCTTCGGCGTCACTTTCACGGAAACGCTGTTTCCTTCTTTTGGCGTCCATGTATCCGCTTTCCGGAACTTGACAATATAACCCTCCGAGGTTTCCTTCCTATTGATATATTCCGCCGTCTGCTGCACTCCCTCATAGGTAAACGCATAATCAAGCTTTGCTGCGTCAAATCCAGTGCCCTTTACCGACACATAGAAATAATCTCCCGTGCTGTCATAGTCGTAACCAATATCTCCACCTGTAACAAACGCTTTATCAATAATCTCCACAACACCCGGCAGCACTTCTTCCGTTTTGTCATCGTAGACAACGCGCAAATCATATGTACCGGCATCCGGGCTTTGGTACTTTATGCATTCAAGACCGACAGAATTTTGGTTAACCTCCAATCCGCCCAGATTAATACTGCTGTTGCTCAGCGTTTTATATCGGTATTCATTGCCTGATGGATAATAATTGATATCTAAATCCATCGCAATAATACTATCGCCCTTCTGCATATATGCGGCGGATACCGGTTTATCACTGTATACACTTAAGTAATAAGAGCCCTGTCGCGCATTAAACCGATAAGGCGTTTTTTCAAGATAAGTTCCGCCCTCTTCCATTTTAAATGTTAAAGTTTTATCAACCTTCTTTTCCTCTTTTTCGTACATCTCGACAGTCAGCGTATGGTCTCCAACCGCAATTCCGGTGTCTTTATTGCACTGAATTTTTTCGCCGGAACCCCATACTGTATCATTAAAAGATACCGCAGTCCCATCTACCGTATATCGGAACGTATACGGAAGTCCTGTCTTATAGCCCTTCACTTTCACCAGCAGAGGGCTCTTTCCTGCTCTCTGATAATAGGTTTCCTCCGCAATGACCTGCAATCCTTTATCACGCTGCGAAGACTGTGTATCATTGGAAAGCGTTACACCCTCCGGAAGCTTTGTAGAGACAGTCTCAAATTCTGCTGCCGGTATTAAGTTTTCCTTTAAGTATACAGAACGCAGACTTGCATTTTTTGACAAATCCGGTATCTTTGTCAGTTCATTTCCGGTAAGCTCCAATGAACTCAATGCTTTGAGCTTTGACCAATCTACCACTGGAGTATCGGAAATTTCGTTATTTTCTAGATTAAGTGATGTAAGCTCTGTTAAAAGCTCAATACCTGTTAAGTTTGTTATCGCCGCTGTATCAAAATCTCTGCGATTCGCATATAACGAAGTAATCTTCTCAAGCTGAGCCGTTGTTACTGTCGTTGCATCACTGCCAAGATTTGCCCCCTTTACAATCAGTTCTCTTAAACGTGCATCCGGGAATGTCGCTTCGAGCGGATGGGTCGCGTTTTCCTTCGTAGTAAAATCGTCCATTTCGAATGTTTGTTCATATATATTTGAGGCATTGTTTGAACGTCCCTCAACATAAACAACAAGCTTCACTTTGTTGTATGTGGTTTTTTCTGTCAGACCGCTAAACGTCAGCGTTTTTACCTTTGTTTTATCGTTTGAATAATAATATACGTATGTACTGATGTTTTTTTGTTCTGTTTCATCAGATGTATTGTAATACAGCTTTGCCCTAATTGTCTGGCTGCTGTCTCCAAGGCACATATCACCTGTATATGCCAAATCCGCATGAAATGTCGAAACACCTGTAGCTGCATTCGATACAGAAAATGTCACATTCGGAATGTTTAGCCTTGTGTATTCCTCAGACAAATATTCCTTTTTGACAAATTTTCCTTCCGCATCCTTTTCTTCCAGTGTCTCTACCGCCTTGAACTGCACTTTGGATGTTTCCATCAGCAATGAATTACTGTCATAAAAGTTCTTGGATGTGCCCAATTTTGATTCAGCAAGCACTTTACCTGTGTTGTCTTTTTCCACAAGGTAAATTTCAAATTGTTCCGCGTAATCGGACGGTGTATAGGTACCGGAAGCATTGGTATGAAATCCGCTGAATTTTACGTTCATACCACTGAAAACACCCTGTGCTGTTCCCTCTGTCGTCCGAAATGTCGTTGTGCCATAGATTGTGTTCTCATCAGAATACGAAGTTATTTTTACTTCATATTCCGTGTTCGGTGCAAGTTTTTTTAATTCCACGTCACTGCTGCCTGATTTATATAAGTAAATAGTGCCATCATTTGATTTCCACTCTGACTCAGAACCTTTTACCCTGTAATATGCTTTAGCGTACACAGAACCGGAAGTGTTCCAATCAAAAAATTCGTCTGTATCCTTTAATGCGACAGTCATTGCCGCTGAACTTCCGCCAATGTCTTTTGTTTTAATATCCAATGATATGGCAGATGTATTTAATGTAAAATACTTTTCACCAACCGTTGTATTATTTTTACTGATTTTAACCTTTATCTCATAAGAAGCGCCTGCTCCCATATAATGCTCATCATATACAAGCCATTCTCCCTGATAATGATTTTCATTCGTAAGCTCAATACCGTTATATAAAGTGCTACCTGTTTGAGGTTTGCATTTAAGTTCTCTCCAAGAACCACTGTTTTCCTTAGCGTAGACGTTTACACGGTAGCTGTCCGAAGCTTCAGGTGTTTCGGCAAACTCTAGCTTCGCGTTCATCTTTGCGCCAAAGCTGAGCGGAGATAAGGTAATTACAGGCGTTATGCTGCCTTGTCCTGTAGAAACCTCCACTGTCTTCTCCACACCGTCAACAACGGCTTTCAATTCATATTCCGTTCCTTCATATAAATCCTGAATTGTTACCTGAACTGTGTAATTATTCCCTTTCATCAAGGTTCCCTGCGACTGCCTGTATTCATTTGCAGAGGCACCTTTCACACGGTAATACAACTTATATTGGAACGAATCTGACAACGCATCACTTTCGCTCAAACTTATGGTATACTTTATCTTCGTTTTATCCGTTTCATCAGGCACCGCTTCAAATTGTAGTTTTTCGGCAATCTCTGATTCTTTTGTCGTAAAGGTTATATTTTCAAGGTTTTTCCTTAAATCTTTATTATATTGTTTACCTTCTGCAACCCATATCGGCATAGAGTATTCTTTCCCTGCTTTCAAATCGGATAATGAAATAGTAACAGTACACTCCTTGGGTTCAGACGCAGGTTTAATTGAACCAGGAGTAGAAATTATCTCTTTTACACTTCCCGAAATGTCCTCATATTTTGTCCCTGCATACAAATATGCGAAAGAAGATTCTAAACTTCCATTCGTATATAGTCCTGCATAATTGGTAAAGTTTACCTTAATGTCCGCTGAATTTGCCGTAATATTTTCAACAGATACAGATGTATCAAATTTATAATCTGTTGTTGTAATCTCTTTCGTATCATATATCTTTGCATCATCGTTATTACTTTCTTTTAACAACAGCTCATATGTAGTATTTGGTTTTGTGCCATAGAGCACAACTCTATCGGAGGTACTGCTTACGTACCCTCTTTCATATTCCTGTGTTCCTTTTTCTCCCCAATAAACATAATAGGACTTGGACGTACTACTCTCAAGTTCAAGTACAATATAATAACCGCCCTCCTGCACGTTCTTAAACGATGCAGTCACAATCTCGCTGTCCTCCTGATTGACAGCCGTTTCGTCCATGTCTGTTTCTTCCGTCATGCTTTCCGTCTGCACCTGTGTCGGTTCCGAAGACGCCTCTTGCGTCTGCGCCTCGGTTTCCGTCATCTGCTGCGTTTCCTGCACTTCTTCTGACGGTTCCGCTATCGCGTCTGTCTTTGTTTCCTCCGTTGGCGATACTGTTTTTGACTCTGACGCCGTTTCCTGCTCCTGCGTCTCGTCCGTTCCTGCTGCCTGCGTTGTTTCCGGTTCTCCCTCCGCCGTTTTGGTCTCCTGAACGGTTTCCTGCCTTTCGGCAGTTTCCGTTTCCGTAATATCTGACCGTCCTGTCTCCTCCTCAATCTGCGCGGGCGAATCGTTATACCCCCCCCCCGCATCATTAACAGTTTCTTCCATTGCGCTTACTGCCTGTTCCTCTGCCGCAATCCCCGTCACCGGAAGACTTGTGGCAAGCAGACAGCCGCATAGTAAAATAGATAGCACTCTGCGAACCATACCGTTCTCCTTTCCCTCTTTACCGTTTCTTGATATTTGTTACTAAAAACCATAGTATGCTATTTTGCATCATTTGTCAATTTAAACGGAATATTATGCGAAAATGTGCAAAATTCCAAATACCAATTTAGAATTTTAAGTATCAAAAAAACGCATGATGCTCAATTCTGTGCTAACATTTTTAATCACCTCCGGTGATTTATACTCCCATGTTTTTGCCTTGAAAAGTTTTGCCCAGTAGTCCATTTTATATGCTTTGTCCTCGTTGGTTGCCAGTTCTATCTGACTTATGTCTAGCACATTCAAGGTAAAGTTGTCATTATAAATATAGTGTTTTTTGACATCTCAGAATGAATTTTATGTAAAATAAAAAGAACACACACCGCGCATTTATCATATGCACAGTGTGCGTCCTTTATAGAATCACTTCATCCGGTCCTGATTATCTGCCAAACTGGCAGTCATTGTTGCCTGACGCTGTTGTCCACATCTCAAGCATGTTAATCGGATCATTAAAGTCTGCAAGCCAGCCGTTACGTGCAATGTCATAATTGCCAACTTTTCTCTCGTTCAAAAATACATTCCAGTCTACCGTCTTGATTGTCATGTTAATTCCGATAAAGCCGAAATCCTGCTGCAGCGCCTCTGCGATTGCCACGTGTGTTGTGGTATCGTTTGTGAGATACTCAAACGAAATCGGTGTAGAATCAGAAAGTACGCCGTCATCTGTAAACTCATAGCCTGCAAACTTTAAGAGCTCGATTGCCTCCTCAACGTTCTCATCAAGCGCCTCAGGATCATAGTAGCCTGCCGTCGCCTCGTTCGGATACGTATATGCGTCGTCGTTCTCCTTGAAGATACCGCCGTTACCGTCAGCCATTCCTGCCGGAACAAATGTATTTGCCGGCTTCTGTCCTGTCTGTCCGATATTCTCCGCAATGTAGTCACGGTCAACCAAAAGTGCAAACGCACGTCTCATCGCATTTGCCTGTGCAGGCGTCTTATCTGCAAAGAGGTCGCTCTTTACGTTAAAGCCTACATAGTATGTTCCGATTTGGTCAATCGTATGGAATTCCGGATTGCCTAAAAGTGTCTGAATTTCGTCTGTCGGAATGGTATCCGCTACAAAGTCAAGGTCTCCTGCATTGTATGCCGCAAAAACTGCCGTATCGTCTGCGCTCAGCATGAACTGAAGCTTTTCAGTCTTCACTTCGTCCGCTCTGTGATAGTTCGGATTCTTTACATATGTCATAGACTCGTCATGTGTCCAAGATTCCAAAGTATACGCACCGTTTGAAACAAAGCCTGCCTCCTGGCACCATGCGCCGGGATTTGTCTGCCAATCCGCCGCTGCCTCTACCTCGCTCTGCTTTACGGGATAGTAAGCAGGGAATGCACAAAGGTCAAGGAAGTACGGACAGGGAGCAACCAGTTCCACCGTGATAGACTGCGCATCTTCGCTTGCCGTTACTGCAAGCGTACCGTCATCGTTGTGCTTGATTGCGTCAAACATGTAAAAATAATCTGCTGCCGTTTCCTCCGCAACAGCACGGTTCCATGCATAAACAAAATCATTTGCATTTAATTCGGAACCGTCTGACCACTTTAAGTCAGGGAGCAAATTAAAGGTATATGTCAAGCCGTCGTCGCTAACCGTATAATCCGCAGCAAGGTCGGGAACAACATTCGCATCCTCATCATAGGTGAAAAGACCTGAAAAGCTGTTTACCGCAAGACACGCACCGTCAACCGTTGTATTCAGCGCGGGATCAAGCTTATCCGGCTCTGACGCCTGATTTAGCCGAAGCGTATCACCCTCTGTCTCCGCAAACATCCAATACTTAAATCCGTAAGCATTTGCATACGTTCCTGACACATAAGGTTTCTGTAAATACATTACATTGTAGTAATAAATCGGCAGGATTGCGCCTGTCTCCATAATCATATCCTCAGCCTTGTGCATCAGCGCCTCGCGCTCCACAAAGTCTGTCGTTGTTCTGATTTCATTAATTAATTCGTCATATTCACCCCAGTTTGCAGGGTCTACTGCGTTCTCTGCGTCTACCGCCGCGTCCGTTGAATCTGCATCTCCCGCCGCATTGTCCGCGCTTGGTTCCGCTCCGTCCTGTGCCTGCGTTTCTGCCGGCGTATCCACTGCATTGTCAGCCGCGGGCGCATCATTTGAGCCGCATGCTGTCAATGACCCCATTGCCATCGCAAGTGCAAGGCAAAGAGCCAATACCTGTTTCTTTTTCATAATAATGTGTTTCCTCCTTTTTTGATTTTAAAACTTAAATAAAACAGATTTATCTATATTCACACTCCCTTTTCGGACAATACCCGTCGGGGAGATGTCAATATCCTCATTAAAAGTTACCAAACTTGTATTGATTACCGATTATGACATGCCACCATATGTCCGCCGCCCTTATCGGTAAGCGTCGGGCAAACCTCCGCGCACTTGTCTGTCGCAAAACGGCATCTCGTACGGAACGCACAGCCTGTCGGCATATTCATCGGACTCGGCACATCGCCGGAAAGCACAATTCTTTGACTCTGCTTTGCCTGAATCGGGTCAGGAATGGGCACGGCGCTCAAAAGCGATTCCGTGTACGGATGAATGGGATGCTCGTACACCTCGTCCGCATCGCCAATCTCCACAACCTTTCCAAGATACATCACCGCAATTCTGTTGGAAATATGTCTTACCACCAGCAAATCGTGGGCGATAAACAGATACGCCACGCCAAGCTTTGCCTGCAAATCCTCAAACATATTGATAACCTGCGCCTGAATGGAAACGTCAAGCGCACTTACCGCCTCATCACAGACGATAAACTGCGGCTTTACCGCCAAGGCACGCGCAATTCCGATACGCTGTCTCTGACCGCCCGAAAACTCATGCGCATAACGCGTCGCGTGCTCGGCGTTCAAGCCCACAAGCTCCATTAATCCTAAAATCTTCTCACGCCGCTCGTTCTTATTGGAATACATCTTATGTACGTCAAGAGGCTCCCCGATAATATCCTCCACCGTCATACGTGGATTTAGGGAAGAATACGGGTCTTGGAACACCATCTGCATATTTTTGCGGTGCTCCGCCATATTTTTTGCGGTAATCTCCTCACCGTTAAATTTCACCGTGCCTGATGTCGGCTCATAAAGCCGCAAAAGCGTACGTCCAACCGTCGTCTTTCCGCAGCCCGACTCGCCCACAAGCCCTAACGTCTCGCCCGGCTTAATATGAAATGTAACACCGTCCACCGCTTTGAGGGGCGTGGTTTTAAAAAATCCTGTCTTAATCGGGAAGTACTGCTTTAAGTCCTCCACCTCAATCAAATATTCACTGCTCATGACTGTCCCCCCTCCTGCGTGCTTGTGCCAAGTGTTCCATCTTTCAACTTTTTAAACGCAAGCCAGCACGACGCGAAATGTCCGTCGGGCATTTGCACCTGTGGCGGAATTTCCGTCAGACAGATTTTCATCGCCTCGTCGCACCGCGTACAAAACGCGCAGCCCTTTGGCATATTCAACAGGTTAATCGGCGTACCCGCAATCGGGACAAGCCGCTCCTTGCTGCCGTCCGCCTTGGGAACGGAACGCAGCAATCCCTTCGTGTACTCGTGTCCCGGACGGTAGAAAATATCCTCCGCCGTTCCGCGCTCGCACACGCGTCCGCCGTACATGACAATAATCTCGTCGCACATATCCGCAATCACGCCCAAATCGTGCGTTACCATAATAATCGCCATGCCAAGCTTTTTCTGCAAAGACTGCATCAGCTCCAAAATCTGCGCCTGAATGGTCACGTCAAGCGCCGTCGTCGGCTCGTCCGCAATCAGAATATCCGGCTCGCACGCAAGCGCCATCGCAATCATCACACGCTGACGCATACCGCCCGAAAGCTCATGCGGATACTGCTTGATACGCTTTTCGGGCTCATTCACGCCGACAAGCTCCAGCATTTCCACCGCACGCTCCTTCGCCTGCTGTTTGTTTTTATCCGTATGGAGCAAAATCGCCTCCATCAACTGGTTTCCTATCGTAAATACAGGGTTCAGGCTGGTCATCGGATCTTGGAAGATAATGCTGCAGCACTTTCCCCTGAAATTTTTCATCTGTTTTTTGTCAAATTTCGTAATATCCTCGCCGCGGTAGAGCACCTCGCCGCTCACAATGCGCCCTGTTGACGCCAAAATCTGCATAATCGAGTACGCCGTAACGCTCTTTCCCGAGCCCGACTCACCCACGATACCGAGGATTTTTCCGGGCGCCAGATTAAAGTTCACACCGTTTACCGCCTTGACCTCACCCGACTCCGTAAAAAATGATGTATGTAAATCCTTTACCTGTAAAATGTATTCTTCGCTCATTTTCAGCCTCCATTTATTCAAACATACGTTCCTTTATTTCTTGAGTTTCGGATCAAACGCGTCGCGCAAGCCGTCGCCAAGCAGGTTGAGCGAAAGCACAATCAGACAAATCACCACCGACGGGAATATCAGCTTGTACGGATAGCTCTGAAGTCCCTCCCTCGCCGAATTTGCAAGGCTGCCAAGTGACGGCATCGGCGCCGCCACACCAAGACCGATAAAGCTTAAATAACTCTCCGTAAAGATTGCCGACGGAATTTGCAGCGCAGTCGAAATAATGATAACGCTGATACAGTTTGGAATAATATGCTTTGCGATAATCCTGCCGGTCTTTGCACCCGTCGCCTTTGCCGCAAGCACATATTCGTTATTTTTAATCGTCAAAATCTGTCCGCGCACCAGACGCGACATGCTTACCCAATATAAAAGACCATACACGATAAACAGGGAAATCATGTTGACACCAAGGCTTTGGAGCGCCGTGCCCTCAAGCTTTTCGGCAAGCGTTTCATTTAAAACCACCGACAAAAGAATGATGACAAGCATGTCCGGCAGCGAATAGATAATATCCACAATACGCTGCATAATCAAATCGACCTTGCCGCCCATGTACCCCGAAATACTACCATAGAGCAAGCCGATAATCAAGACCAAAATACTGGCAAACAGTCCGACCGCAAGCGATACCCGCGTACCGTATACCACGCGGATAAAGTAGTCGCGGCACTGTGCGTCCGTTCCCATGATATGCGGAAAGACCTCGCCGCCCTCCGCGATATATTCCAGCTCCTTCTCCGAATACTCGAACGGCTTTAGGTTTTTCGCCGTCTTGTCACGCTTTCCGTTGACGCTGATAATCTGCGAATAGCTGTACGGCACGATATGCGGCGCGACGATAATCACACTCATAATGATAATCAGCACAATGATACTGCCGACGGCAAGCGGATTTTTCATCAGCTTTTTCATACCGTCCTTAAAAAACGTCGTGGACTCGCTCATCACGTCCTGCTGTTTTTTCTCCTCGTCCGTCGCTTTCTCAAAAACGGCGTCGTCAAAATTAAATTTCGATAAATCGACCTGTGCACTCAGCACATTTCTTTTTAATGTGTTCTGCTCTGCCATGTTCTATTCTCCTACTTAATCCAGTTTAATTCTCGGATCAACAATGCTGTAAATAATGTCCGTAATCAAATTCATTGTCACCATGATAATCGCAAGGAACATCGTCGTTCCCATAATCATCGTGTAATCGCGGTTCGTAATGCTGGAAACAAATTTGGTGCCAAGTCCGCCGATTGTGAAAATATTCTCAACCACAAGGCTGCCTGTCAGTATGTACGCAAGCATCGGTCCAAAATATGTAATAACCGGAATGACCGCGTTTCTGAGCGCATGCTTGAAAATCACCTTCCAGCCCGCCACGCCCTTCGCGTTCGCCGTGCGGACATAATCCTGACCAAGCGCGTCAAGCATACTCGTCTTTGTCAGACGCGTGATGTACGCCATCGGATAAAGCGCAAGCGCAATCACGGGAAGGACATAATGCGTCTTCTCGGGGTCAAACACAGGCGCCCATTTTAATTGAATACAGAAAACATAAAGCAACAGCGTCGCAAGCACAAAGCTTGGAACTGCGGTAAAAAGCGTGGTGATAAAGACAATGAAACGGTCTATGAATGTGTTTCTTTTAAGCGCCGCGATACTGCCTAAAATCAAGCCCACAATCGCCGCCGTAAGCGCCGCCATGCCGCCAAGCTTCGCGGAAATCGGGAACGACTCACCAATGACTGTGGCAATGCTTCTGCCCGTTTTTAAAGAAACACCCAAGTCTCCATGAAGGAAATTTTTGATATAGATAATGAACTGCTCGCCGACAGGCTTATCGAGGTTGTATCGCGCCTCCAAAACCTTTTTGACCGCCTCACTCGGCGCCTTCTCGGAGGCGAACGGCCCGCCGGGGATTGCATTCATGGTAAAGAACGTAATCGCGGCGATGATAAACACTGTAGCGACTGCAAGAATTACTCGTTTGACGATGTATCGGAACATTCGGTTTCACTCCTATCTTTTTGTTTTTTCCGCAAGGATTTTTCGTGACTGTTTCCATGCGGTGTACACTTGTGTATTGCAAATGCACACTTTCTTTACTGATTTGCCACAGTAAAGTGAAAATACCGTGCTAAAAAACGCGATATTCTTTTTTATATTAGACGAATTAAAAAAATTTGTCAATATAGCGCGTATAGAAGAAACTGACAATTTCTGCATATTCATGCGGCTTCGGTGGCGTGATATGCATATTATCCATGCATTTTTTGTGTTCTTACCTATTTAATGGCTATTCTATACAAAAAATTGTCAGTAATTTTATTTAATTTTTATTTTTCCTGATTTTGTATTGACAAGGCTCCAATAATGTATTATTGTATTAGTGTACTATTGTTTTAATACACTGTGGTAAGGAGATGAAGATATGGCATGGGAACTAAATTCTGACCGTCCAATCTATGCACAGATACTGGAAAAGCTTCAGGTGCGGATTGTGTGCGGGGTGTATCCGCCGGGCGGGTGGCTGCCGAGTGTGCGGGAGCTGGCGGCGGAGGCAAGCGTCAATCCAAATACCATGCAGCGCGCCTTTTCGGAGCTTGAGCGCAGCGGGCTTGTGATAACGCAGCGCAATATGGGGCGCGTGGTCACGCAGGATACGCAGATGATCGAAGCCGTGAAGCGCCAGATGGCGGTCACGCAGACCAAGAGCTTTTTTGCAAATATGCGACAGCTTGGTTTTTCTGACAGTGAGATTATCTCGCTGGTAAACAGTTATACAAGCGATACCAAACATGCAAGTTATGCAGTTGTTTCTAATGAAGAGTAAGAGGGGGAATTTTTATGAACGAACAATACACAACCGCAGCGCCGCTTTTGCAGATTAACGATTTATGCAAGCGTTATCCCAATATGGGCAATTATATGTCGGTGTTCCATATGAACCTGACCATTCCGCGCGGACGGATTATCGGTCTGCTTGGGCCAAACGGGTGCGGAAAGACGACTTTGATTAAAATGATTAACGGACTGCTTGCGCCGACGAGCGGAGCGGTGTACATCAACGGACTGTTTCCGGGGGCGGAGAGCAAGCGCGTGATTTCGTACCTGCCGGAGCGTACTTATCTTGAAAACGGCATGAAGGTGCGTCAGATGATTGACTATTTTGCCGATTTTTACGAGGATTTTTCCAAGGAAAAGGCATATTCCATGCTCGAGTCGCTTGGTATCAGCCCGGAGGCAAGGCTCAAAACACTTTCAAAGGGCACGAAGGAGAAGGTGCAGCTCATTCTTGTGATGAGCCGAAACGCGGAGCTTTATATCCTTGACGAGCCGATTGCGGGCGTGGATCCTGCGGCGAGGGATTATATCCTGCGCACGATTATTACGAATTACAATCCGAACTCGACCATTATTTTATCCACACATCTGATTTCCGACATTGAGAGTGTGCTTGACGATGTGATTTTTATGAAGAACGGTTCGTTAATGCTTTACACTTCGGTGGACGCAATCAGAAGTCAGCAGAATAAATCTGTGGACGCTTATTTTAGGGAGGTATATGCATGTTAGGAAAACTCATGAAATACGAATGGAGGGGACTTCGTCTTCCGCTGTTGATTATGCTTGGGATTTTGGGCGCATCAACGCTGCTGACCTGTCTCTTGATTTTTACGATTAATCCGAGGTTTGACAATGTTGCCACAGGGTTTTCCGTGATGGGGCTTGTCCTTTCCATATTGCTTTATTATTTTGGCATTATCGGCTGTTCCGTGGGAACGATGTTGATTATTGCGATACGGTTTTACAAGACGACTTATACCGATGAGGGGTATCTGACGCACACGCTTCCCGTGGAGACGAAAACGCTCCTTGCGGCAAAGACGATTACTGCCGTTTTGTGTTATCTGCTTATGCTTTTGGGGGTTGTGGCAACGCTGTTTATTATTATCGGTGCAATTTATACGCATGTCTGCAATATTTCGGCTTATGAAGGCGTTTATTTTGACCAGCAGCTTGGCGAAATGCTCGCGGAACTGTCTGACGGGTTCCGAAGGGAGTACGGGATTTCGTTTGGCGGGTTTGTCGCATTTTATGCCATCTTTATGGTGGTTGCCTGCATTTCGGCGATTATGACGGTGCTTGGGTGCGTGTCGCTTGGGCAGCTTTATACGAAGCACCGCATTATTGGCGCGATTATTGCTTATTTCGCAGTGATGAGTGTGCAGCAGTTTATTTCGTATCTGGCAATGCTGCCAACGTATTCGCGTATGCTTCGGGCGGAGGCGATGGCGGAGACGATACCGATGTTTGAGATTATTTCGCCGACGATGATTCTTTCACTGCTTTGGGCGGTGGCGGTTTCCGTGATTATGCATATTGTGAATCTGCATATGATGACGAAACGGTTGAATTTGGAGTAATAAGGGGTGTAGCCTGCATTGGAATGTGTTGCTACAATGCTGAATATCCATTATGGGCATAACATGGAGCTTTTGAACAAATGCAAGCGGCTTCATGATTACGCGTATTTTGTCGGGGAAGTAAATGGGAATATGAGTAAAGGATACTCCTTGGAGAAATCCGTGGAACTGGCTATGAATAAATGCGAGGATAATGATATTCTTGCTGATATTATTGGTAAGCATAGAAGTGAGGTGTTTCATATGTTGTTATTTGATAGGAAACTTTATGAGCAGGGACTTCGGGAAGAAGGTAGGGAAGATGGTATTGAGGAAGGCAGGCTGACTGATCGGGCAGAAGCCATTATTGAGCTTCTCGAGGACATTGGCGAACCATCAGAAGCGCTTCAAAATATCATTATGGAGCAAACCGACATGCAGACATTGCGGGAATGGTTTAAAATTGCGAGAAAAGCGCAGTCGGTTGAATATTTTGAAGCACAAATCGGATTGGTAAGCCACCGCTAACCTCCATACAAAAAAAATGATATGCAGACTATTTCCCCAACAGATAAAATCAGTTACCGAAATGGTCTGTATATCATTTTCGCAAGCAGCTTTAATGGTTTGCTCTGAAAAACAAATCAACGCACAATAATATCCATTGCCTCTTTATCGTCAACAAGCTCCACTTTCGTATGTTTCCCGCCAAACTCCCCGTCAAGCGTCCATGCGACCTCGTCCTCCGACTCAAACACAATCCTTCCGGTTTTAAGATTATACATATACTTTGTATCAATATCCGCAATTGCGAGCGCCGCCAGAATGGAATTAAGCTCCATCGGATTTTTGGGAACCTTTATCAGCGTAACCTCAAACAATCCGTCATTTAAATCAATCCCGCCCTTAAACACATTTCCCGCGATACTCTTAAACCCGCCTATTGAATGGGAGTTCGTGACCATGCCATAAATAAAATCGCCCTCAATCATCACTTCCTCGCCACTTTCTGACACATATGTCACTTTCAGCGCATAGGATTTGATGTTTGCAAGCTGCTTAACGCCCTCCAAAATGTACGCCATATGCCCCAGCATATTTTTCATTTCCTGCGGCGTTCCGTAGGAAACCTCCGTAAACAGCCCGAATGCCGCAATATAAACAAACACGTCCCTGTTAAAGCGCCCGACATCACACGCAAACACATTGCCCGCCGCAATCATCTCAGCAGCCTTTTTCATTGTAGATGGAATTTTCAGGCTTTTTGCAAAATCGTTGGTACTCCCTGACGGAATGTATCCGATTGTCGTCTTAAAGCCCGACTGTATCATACCGGTCACAATCTCGTCAAGCGTGCCATCGCCGCCGCTGCACACAATCAGCGCATAATCCTTGTCGCGCTCCCGCATGACGCGCTCCGCGTCCCCCCGGCTCTGCGTGGGATATACGGTCACTTCATAGTCCGCCTTTACAAGAATGTCAATTATTTCCAACAAATGATTTTTAATCAGTCCCTTCCCCGAGTGGGGATTTAATATAAACAATGCCTTTTTACCCATTTTATATCAACCTTTACCTCTTATACTGTCTGCCAATTCGCCAAGCTTTCTAAGCCTGTGGTTCACGCCCGATTTCCCGACAGGCGGAACGAGATACTCCCCAAGCTCCTTGAGCGTGGCGTCAGGATATTGGAGCCTGATTTGCGCCATCTCACGCAGGTTTTCGCTCAAATCATCAAATCCGTAATGCTCCCTGATGTACTCAATATCCTCAATCTGTTTGTTTGCCGCGCTGACCGTCTTTGAGATGTTTGCCGTCTCGCAGTTCACCCTCCGGTTAATCGAATTGCGCATATCCTTTAAAATGCGCAGATTTTCCAAGTTCATCAGGCTCTTGTGCGCCCCGATTACGTTTAACAGCCGCACAATGTCCTCGCTTTCCTTGATATAGACAACGATATAGCGTTTTCTATGCACGGTTTTTGCCGCAATCTCAAACATTTGCAGCGTTTCGATAATCTTCGCGGCATACGTTTCCTCCTCGCAGACAAACTCCAAATGATACCCTTTTTCGGGATTGCTCATGGAACCTGTTTCCAAAAAAGCGTCCCGCAGAAATGCCCGCGCAGGATTTTTGGAAAAGCTTTTTTTCTCCAGCTCCTTCTTGATTTCTCCTGAAAATGACATAACTTCACTCCATTCAACCGCACTCGGCAGTATTAACCGATCGTATCACGGTGGCGCAGCGTAAGCCCATAGTCGCCCTTATCCTTAAGCCTGTTGTAAAGCTCACCTGCAAGCGTCACACTCCGATGCTGCCCGCCCGTACAACCAATAGCAATGACAAGCTGATATTTGCCCTCCTTAATATAATTCGGGATTAAAAATGTAATCATATCGGTAAGCTTATCGATAAACTGATGTGCCTCCGAAAATCCCATCACATAATCCTGAACCGCCTTATCCAGTCCGGTTTTATGCTTCAGCTCATCAATGTAAAACGGATTGGGCAGAAACCGCACGTCAAACACAAGGTCCGCGTCCTGCGGAATGCCGTGCTTAAAGCCAAACGACATCACATTCACCATCAGGCTGTTGTACGCCTGACCGCTCACAAAAATCCGGTCAAGCTCCGTTTTCAGCTCCCTCGTCAAGAGGTTTGTCGTGTCAATCACATACTCCGCCACCGCCCGAATGCTCTCCAAAAGCGCCCGCTCGCGCCGGATACCGCTCATCAAATCCCCGTCAACCGAGAGCGGGTGAATGCGGCGCGTTTCCTTGTAACGCTTTAGCAGCACATTGTCCGATGCCTCCAAAAAAAGGATTTCAAACGTGTAGGTCTGGCGCAGCCTTGTAATCAGCCTCGTAATGTCCTCAAAGGACTGGTCTGCCCGCACGTCAAGCCCCAGCGCGACTTTTTGGATACCGTTGTCCGGCATTGCGAGCAGCTCCATAAATTTTTCAATCAAGGGTACGGGCATATTGTCGGCGCAGTAAAATCCCGCGTCCTCCAGCATTTTCATCGCCGTCGATTTTCCGCCGCCGCTCATTCCCGTAACAATCACAAACCTCATCTGACACCAAACCTGCCTTTCTATCCCACATCACAGCATTCCAATCCCAAACATTGACAAACAAATAACAATGTCAGTCAAATTCGCCTAAACAAATTACCTCCGTCTCAATATCAACGCCCGCGCTCTCCTTCACGCGTCTCTGCACTTCCCGGATTAACGCGTAAATATCGGCAGACGTGGCACCGCCCTTGTTGACCACAAAACCGCAGTGCTTTTCGGAAACCTGCGCGCCGCCCACACAAAAACCGCGAAGTCCCGCGTCCTGTATCAGCTTCGCCGCAAAATACCCCTCGGGACGCTTAAAGGTCGAGCCGGCACTTGGATATTCCAACGGCTGTTTGTCGCGCCGCCGCGCCGCCAAATCGTCCATTTTTTCCCGAATTTCCTCCGAAGCACCCTCCTGCAGCGCAATTTCCGCTTCGAGCACGATATAGCGCTCCTCCTTCAACAGGCTGTGACGGTATGCAAACCGCATTTCGTCCGCACGCTTTTTGACCGTTTCGCCCGCGTAATCCATCAGCGTCACGCTCTTTATAACCTGCTTCATCTCGCCGTCATACGCGCCCGCGTTCATCACAACCGCGCCGCCAAGGCTTCCCGGAATCCCTGCCGCAAACTCAAAGCCCGTCAGCGAATGCGCAAGCGCCGTCCTTGCAATCTGCGCAAGCGTCGCCGCCGCACCGCAAATCAGCGTCGTTCCCTCCACCCGAATATCGCCAAACCCCTTGGCAAGGTGGATTACCACGCCTTCAAAGCCCTTGTCGCTGACAAGCAGATTACTCCCGTTTCCAAGTAAATAAAAGGGTTCTCCCGTTCTCTTTAGCAGCCTTAACGTTTCCTCAAGCTCTGTCTGGTCGGAGGGCTCCACGAAAACCGCCGCCGCGCCGCCCGTCTGAAACGTCGTGTGCGCCGACATCGGTTCCCCTTCCACAACACGCCCTCCCCTGATAACCGAGGATAACTCATTGACCAACTCTTTTTTCAATTACATAACCTCTATCACTTCATATTCTAAATACAACAGGCTTTCTGATACAAGCCTTATTTCCTGACACAAGCCTTAACCAAGCACAAGCTTTGCCGCCCCGTAAATGCCCGCGTCATTCCCAAGCGTTGCAAGCTTAAACACTGCATTTTGGCAGGCATGGAACGTATACTTCTGATAATTCTTTTCAATAAACTGGAACAGAATTTCGCCCGCCTTCGACACGCCGCCGCCAAGCACAAAGACCTCGGGATTGACAACCGCCGCAACTGCCGCAAGACCTTTTCCAAGATACATCCCATACTCCTCAGCGATTTCGCAGGCAACCTTGTCGCCATCTTTCACCGCATCAAACACTGCCTTTGCACTAAGCGTTCCTTCCGCCTGCGCGGTACGCAGAACGCTGTCCTCTTCTGACGCCGCAAGCCTGCGCTTTGCAAGACGCACAATTCCGGTCGCGGAGCCATACTGCTCAAAGCACCCATGATTGCCGCAGCCGCATGCGTCCGGTTCATCGTCCACAAGGTGCATATGCCCGATTTCGCCGCCTGCGCCCCTTGAACCCGTGACAATCTTTCCATTCGTGATAATGCCGCCGCCGATACCCGTTCCAAGCGTGGCAAGCACGATGTCCTTATAGCCCTTTGCACCGCCGCACCACATCTCGCCGAGCGCCGCCACATTCGCGTCATTTCCTGCTTTTACATCAATGCCGAGCAGACCGCTAAGTGTTTCATTGATGTTGAACACGTCCCAGCCAAGATTGACCGCACGATAAACCATGCCCGCATCGTCAACCGGTCCCGGAACGCCGATGCCCACGCCGATTACCGCCTCCTTCGCAATTTCGCGCTCCTGCATTTTTGCAAGTATCGCGTCCGCAATGTCCGGCAGGATTTTACTTCCGTTCTCCTGTGTCCTCGTAGGAATTTCCCACTTTTCAACCACTTCTCCTTCGGGGGTAAAAAGCCCGATTTTTACTGTTGTGCCGCCTAAATCTACTCCAAAACAATATTTGCTCATTGGTTTCTCTTCCTCCATTTTTATTTTTTACAGTTCCTCTTCCCTTGGCTTTGACAGCGAATTTTGTACACGCTGATACAGCTCCTGCGCCGCGTTGTAGCCCATCTTTTTCTGACGGTGGTTGACTGCCGCCGACTCGCAGATAATCGCAAGGTTTCTGCCCGGTCTGATTGGAATGTTGTGGCAGACTACCTTATTGCCGAGATATTCCGTGTAATTTTCCTCCAGTCCGAGACGGTCGTAATTTTTCTCCTTGTCCCAGTCCTCCAAGCGGATTACAAGGTTGATGTTCGTGGTGTCCATTACGCTCTGCACACCATAGAGCGTCTTAACGTCTATGATACCTATGCCGCGCAGCTCGATAAAATGCCTTGTGATGTCAGGCGCCGAGCCGACCAGCGTATCGTCGCTGACCTTCCTGATTTCCACCACGTCGTCCGATACAAGACGGTGTCCACGCTTAATCAGCTCCAGCGCAGCCTCGCTTTTTCCGATACCGCTCTCGCCCGTAATCAGCACGCCCTCGCCATATACATCGACGAGCACGCCGTGCACGGAAATGCACGGTGCAAGCTCGACATTCAGCCACCGGATAATCTCCGCCATAAACGCCGAGGTCGGTTTTGCCGTTTTTAAGAGCGCCACGTTATTTTTCATTGCAAACTCCACAAAAAGGGGATCCGGCATTAAATTCCTGCAAAAGATAATACATGGTGTTTTTTCCGAGAGAACGCGCGGATAAACCTCTCGTTTTTTCTCGTCGCTGATGTGCTCCATATAAGAGTATTCCACAAAACCGATAATCTGAGGCCGTGTTTCCTCAAAATGTTCAAAATATCCCGAAAGCTGCAATGCGGGACGGTTGATGTCGGGCTGGTGGATTTTAATGCTTGTAACATCAATCTCGGGGGTGAGGTTGATGAGCTTAAGCTTTTCGATTACACGTTCAATGCTTACACTTGACATATTCGTATCCTTACCTCGTTCTTTCTATATATAAGTATTTCTATATAATTTCATTTGCCTCTATTCTAACATATTATTGTCAGGGGTGCCATTCCTTTTTTCAGTTTGTGACACGGCTGCATTTCAAAAGCATAGCCGCATTTTAAAAGCGCGGGTACGTGGCAAGCGTGTGGAATGCCAAGTCAATCGTGGGATTATTCACCCTGTCAACAACGGACTTTACAAGCCTCCTGCCCATCTCCTCAATGCGCACGTCGACCGTGACAATGTCATTTTTGAAAAAATCGGACTCTAACGTATTGTTAAAGCCTGTGATTACCGTGGTTTTCACCGCCTGCGCGTCACGCTGCAAGAGCGCAAGCGATACGTTTTTTGCCACATCATCATCCTCGCAGACAATCGCGTCTGGTATGTAGGGCATGTGATTGACAATCTCCTCCACCACCGCATAGCTGAAGCTTTCCTGACCGCGCGGGTTGGTGTACTGGATTTGCGCGTCGAGCTGAATTTTGTTTTGGTTGCACGCGTTCAAAAATCCAAGATAGCGCGCCTGTATCATGCGCGAGCCCTCCGCGTAACCGATATAGGCAAACCGCTCACATTCCTTTTCCTTGATGATATAATTTGTCAGGCGGTTCATCGAATAAAACCCTTCCATATTGACAATATCGCCAAGCTCAATATATTCCTGCGCATTAACGGGCGTGTTGAAAAAGGTCATCGGAAGTTTGGCACGGCTAACTCCTTTCACAAACTTAATCGGGAAAATGCACAGAAAAATAATGCCCTTCACATCTTCCGCAATCAGCCGCAGTGTCTCGCTGCCGTCCTTATCGTTTTCGTCCACCACATGAAGCTGCATGCGATAGCCCTCGTCATTGACCGCGCTGCTAATCCCCGCGAGCGCCCGCGTCCAAAACATGGACTGCATATGGTTAAAAAGTACCAAAATCGTGCCTGTGTTGACCTTTCTATGAATGCTTTTTACTTCCTCCAACAGGCTTGCGTCCAGCTTCGCATAGCCCATCTGCCATGCCTTCTGAATAACCGCCTGCTTTGTCTGCGGCGACACAAGCCCTCCGCTGAGCGCCTTTGCCACCGTGTTGCGGCTCAAGCCCATCTGTGCCGCAATGTCCTGTATTGTCACTTTTTTCATCTGTATCCTGCTGCCCCTTTCCCTTGTAACGGCTCTTGTCCTTTTCAGCCTGCAAAAATGATGAATTTCCCCTTATCAATCCGTATTAATTTGGTAATTTTGTCCATATTACCAACAGACTCCTCTTTTTTACAGTATAATAAACGCTCAATTATTTGTCAATTTCAGGTTGCATTCTTTTGCAAATCTTTTTTGCAATTTTTCACGTCCTGCCACCGTCCCATGCATCGTTTTTGCACACAAAAAGAACTGCCCTTCACAAAGCAGTCCTCTTTTTTCATATGCTATTCGTTTACGGCGACTCGGTAAAAATCGCTTTCCGAATACAGCCCGTCAACCTTTTTCCGGAAAAGCAGATACGCCACCGCGTCCGTATCAATAATCCTGTCATTCGCAAACGTCGCGGCATAGGTCTCCCTGTCATCTGCACAGTAGCCCTCCGCGCCGCCGTCACATAGATATTGGTAGACCGTGCCATCCTTTAGCTGCACGCCCGCAAGCGGCGGTGCCTCCACAAAATGCGTGCTTTCAATCGGATTGCCGTCTTGGTCATATCCTGTTTCCGTGTACTCCTGATATGGGAAATGGTACTCCACATGCATGGAAATTGGCGAAAGCTCCGCCCGCACCACTGTCGCGCCCGTGTCGCCAAGCGGTTCATTCAGACTGTATTCCTTCCGGCTGTCCGTTCCCTGCAAATTCCATTGAAAGCTCCATTTTCCAGTTACCTCATGCTCCCGTTCATACGCTGCCTTGGAAACCGTTCCCAAATTTTCAAACTCCACAGAGACTTCTTTATTTAAAAAATACCCCTTCTTACCATTATAAAGCGTTATCAGATACTCCAAGCTGCCGTCTTTTTGCACATAGCGCGCCAAGCTGCCCGGTGCGTCATAATCAATCGGCGAGCCGTCCGCGTAAACCACCCTTCCGTCCGGCCCGGTCACCAAGCCATCGTAAAAGCTGCCGGACATATTGTTTTCATTTATTATTTATTTCATAACAGGTTCTCACAAAATATGTCATTTGTAAATTCTATGTAGTCTGCTTTTTGTAAATGAAATTTTTCCTTCATTTTCCAATCCTGTTTTGTCATTTTTTTGCTTTTCAAAGAATAACGCATGATATTTTCTTGTCTTTTCCATATATTGCCACTTTGAGGATTGTTTGAACTAAAATTTCATTTTTCTGCAATTCTTCCAATTTCTGCACTTATACAATGCATTCCTGTTATTCATTTAGTTTATATCGTTATCTTTCCCCCGTCATTCCCTTTTCATGGAGCAGACTCATTTTAAGGTCATAATAATCCGGCGTCATGTCCATATAGTGTACATGCGGGTTGATAAAGCGCTGTTCCTCCTGCCATATTTCCTCGCTTAGCTGCTTCTTCACATAATCACGGATTTGCTCCAGCGTGGGAAGCTCGTACACCCTTTTGCCGTTTTCAAACACCTTGACCTGCAAGGACTTTGCGGTACAATTGGTAAACTTAAGATTGCGCCACGGCATTTGCGGGTCCACGAAACGGAACTCGCCGCTCATGTCAATAACCTCGTCCGCCTTTGCAATCAGGTCTGCCTTTGCCTTTCCCTTTTGGTCGTAAATCCGGTAAACCTTTTTCAGTCCCGGATTGGTGATTTTTTCCACCGTGCCTGAAATCTTAATACGCGGTATAAATGTGCCGTTCTCCTCAACTGCCGTAATTTTATAAACTGCCCCAAGCAGTGCAAGCGTATCGTCCGAATAGTCGCTTGTCGCGCCCGTAATCAGGCGCTCGCCCACGCCGTAGCTGTCAATGCACGCTTTCTGTGCATTTAAGGAAGTAATGGTGTGCTCGTCCAAGCTGTTGGACACGATTATCTTGCAGTCGTCCAACCCTTCCTCGTCAAGCATTTTGCGCACCTTAATCGACTGGTACGCAAGGTCGCCGCTGTCGATACGGATACCCTTAAGCCGTTTGCCCATCGGCTCCAAAATCTCATGCGCGACGCGGATTGCATTGGGAACGCCCGACTGAATCGTGTCGTAGGTGTCCACCAATAGCACGGTGTTATCGGGATAGTTTACGGCATAATTTTTGAACGCCTCGTACTCGTCCTGATAATACATTACCCAGCTATGCGCCATCGTGCCGCTGACCGGAATACCGAACATCTGCCCCGCGAGCACGGTCGCCGTTCCCGCCGCGCCTCCTATGTAGGACGCCCTTGCGCCGTATACTGCAGCGTCCATATTATGCGCGCGCCGTGCGCCAAAGTCCGAAACCAGCTTGCCTGCCGCAGCCTTCACGATACGCGCCGTTTTCGTCGCCACCAGCGACTGGTGATTGACCTGCGCAAGAATTGCCGTCTCAACAATCTGTGCGTCAATCAGGGGTGCCACAATTGTCATGATTGGCTCATTCGGGTACATGATGGTGCCCTCCGGGAAGGAATAGATGTCGCCGTGGAATTTGAAATTTTTCAGATAATCCAAAAATGCGTCCGTAAAGGTGTTGAGGGAGCGCAGATATGCGACGTCTTCCTCCGAAAAGTGGAGGTTTTCGACGTATTCCACGATTTGCTCAAGCCCCGCAAAGATTGCAAAGCCGCCCCGGTCGGGGTTTTTGCGGTAAAACACATCAAATGCGACGCGTGATTCCATGTCGCCGTCGTTGAAATAACCGTTTGCCATTGTAAGCTCATATAAGTCCATTACCATTGTGAGGTTTCGTTTATCTGCTTGTTTCATCATAGTTTTTGATTCCTTTCCGTTGTTGGTGATTGGCATGTTTTTTCTTATGAAAATACACCAGTTGATATTTTATTCTGATTATAACAGATTTTTACGGTTTTTACACCATTAAATTTTGATTGGCGCCATTTGCTTCACCAAAAAACCGCTGTCATAATCAAACAGCGGTTTGTAAAAAATATGAAATCACAACTGAAACTTACTTGCCTGTTCATTCAGCAGATGGCTCAGTTTTACCAGTCCATGCGTATCTTCCGCACACTCCTCAATTGTCTCAGACAAAAGTGTCGCACTCGCGCTTGTTTCCTCCGTGGACGCCGCATTTTCCTCAACCACACTTGCCAAACTGTTTACAGAATCCGTAACAATCTGCTTTAAGGAGTCCAAAATCTCCGTCTGACCTCCGATTTCCCCGGTCACCTCTTCTACCAGCGAAACTTCATTGTTTAAATGATGAAACGCGGTTCTTGTTTCTTCCAAACAGGTCTGCTGCTTTTGCACATTGCGCATAACCTCATCCATTTTGTTGACAGAGCTCTCCACATTATGGATAAGCTCCTTGACAATTTCCTCAATCTCCTTCGCATTGGTTGAAGATTCCTCGGAAAGGTTTCGGATTTCCTCCGCCACAACGGCAAACCCTTTACCGGATTCCCCTGCCCTCGCCGCCTCAATGCTTGCGTTGAGCGAAAGCAGATTGGTCTGATTTGCCAAGCCCTTGATAATTTCAATCGCCTTGTTGATATTTGCAGCAGAATCATTGTTTTTATTGGTCTGCACGGATACCGTATCAATCGCTTCAATCGTTGCCTTGGTAATAGTATCCAGTTCCTGAATGCTTTCGGAAGCGCCTGTTGAGTGCTGTGTCATGGCAGAAACTGCCTCTTCGAGCTTGTGAACGCCGGTCTTTTCCACTTCGATAACCCTGCCCAGCTCCACAATCTTATCATTAACAATTTCCGTCTCATTTGCCTGATTGGTTGCGCCCTGCGCCAAATCATCAATCGCCTGATTAGCGTCTCTGATACTCTTTGAAATATATTCAAACTTCTCGCTAAACCGCTCACTGCTCTGCATCAGGCTCTCTCCGGTATGTACGACACTGCCAAGCATGTTTGCCAATGACTGGCGGACATTCTCCAGCGAACGTGCCATCGCCCCGATTTCATCAGCACGGCTCATCAGCACCGGGCTGACCGTAAAGCTTAAATCGCCCATTGACGCCTGATGAAGATTGCTCTCCACCATTTTAATGCCTTTCGTAAGCCGGACACCGCTCGCTGCGGAGATTCCCAATGCTGCAAACAGCATAACAATCGCCGCAACACCATAAATCAATAGCATTCCTGAAAACTGCTTCTCAATGGACGCCTGCATACCCTCTATCTTTGCATTCATTTCATCTACATAATTTCCGGTGGCAACTGCCCAGCCCCACGGCTCAAACATTTGGGAATAAGCAATCTTAGGTGCAACTGTCACACCGTCCGACTTTGTGAAATAAAATTCATTGTATCCGCCTCCTGCCTGCGCGGACGCCACCACATTCTGCGTCACCGTCACACCGTTCTGGTCGGTCATGTCATATCGGTTGTTACCCTCCTGCTCTGTCAAAATAGGGTGCATAACCAATACATAATCCTTACCGTCTATCCAGATATAGCCCGACGCGTCGTCCCTGTAGCGCATGGCACGTACGGCGTTTTTTGCCAGCTCCTGCGCCTCCGCTTCCGTCAGTTCGCCGCTCTGGCTGCGGTCATAATAGCTCTGTATTACTGCTATCGCTCCCTGAACTTGGGATTTAATCTCCATCAGATAGCCGTCCATCATGGAGGTCTCATACAATTCTACAGACTCCTCCATTGATTGGCGCAAATCATAAATTCCCAAACATGCCAATCCAATTGTCGGAATAGAAACCATAATACAAATAATTAAAATCAGCATTACCGTTAAACTCCGAAAACCTTTTGTCTTATGTTCCTCATTTGCTGTTTTTTCGTTCATGTAACCCGCCCTCCATTTCATTAACATTGATACTTCCATTATACGCTTTTGCACGCTAAAGTCAATGAAATGACAAAAAGAGCCAATCACATTAATTACGTCTCAAATCTCACTTTCCTCAAGCACAACCGTGTCAAAAATCGTCTCCTCAATTACCTTCACGCATTCATCTGTACACTTCTTAATATCATTCCCCCAAAACCGGATTACTGTCCAGCCTTCAAACAGCAGCCGCTTGTTGATTGCATCGTCCCGCTCCCGGTTGCGGGAAATTTTGCCAATCCAAAATTCGCTGTTATTTCCTTTCTCCAGTCTTGGACGCAGAACCTCCCAGTCCTTTCCGTGAAAAAATTCCCCATCACAAAAAATCGCAATCTTATACTTTGTCAGCACAATATCCGGGCTGCCCGCAAGCTTTTTGTAATTCTTGCGGTAGCGGTACCCTTTTTTCCACAAAGCCTTCCGCAGTATCACCTCTATGCTCGTATCCTTTCCACGGATATTTTTCATGTTCTTATGCCGCTGCTCCTTTGTCAAAACATCTGCCACAAAACCACCTCAACAATCAGCCAAAGAGCGTTTATTTCACTCCATTTATTTCTTCCGCCGCCTCTTCCCAGCCGTCCCATGCATCGGATTAATCCGCCAAGCCGCCGCGCACATAAACACCAGCGACAGCGCAAGCAGGCACGCCGCCGACAAAAACAGCCACGTCTTCCCCTGTGACAAATGATACGTCAGGTACCCGACCTCGTTCTTGGAAAAGTTCGAGCCTTCCATTCCAAACAGTGACTCCCCCCGCATAACCTGCATAAAAAATTCCTCAAAAAACACAAACGGATTAAACAGCAAAAACAGAAACGACTCGCCCGCGCTCTTTCCCCGCGTCCACACATATTTCAAAATCATCGGGACAAACGTCAGAAAATAAATCCCGAAATAAAACACAAACGACAAAATCACCGCCGTAATCGACTTGCGGCAGATTGCGGAACACAAAATCCCAATGCTCCCCGACAAAACCGACAGCAGGATAATCACCAGCACAAAATAAAACAGACTGCTCCACCCAAGACCGCCCGCGATAAACGAAAGCGCCATAATCGGCATACCCGCCACCACAAAAAACAGAATGCGGATAACCGCCGAAATCACCTTCCCAGCCACAATCGAAAACGGCGACATGCAAGTCGTGAGCATAATGTCAAACGTCTGACGCTCCCGCTCGCCCGAAATCGACGACGCCGTAATAATCGGCACCGTCAGCGCCACAATGCACACCTGTGCAATCGCAAGCACAGGAAACAGCACGATAAAATAGCTGTAAATATTGCTGCTGCTGTAAATGCTGCCACTCTGCGACTGAATGAACGCCATCGCAAGCAGAAACGCCAAGACAAGCACCGTCCCGTAAGCAAACACCCCCCAGCTAAACCGCATACTACGCGCCGTCACCTGCAAATCTTTTTTCACAATCGGATTTACCCGTATTCTCACTGTTCTTCTCCTCCCCCCGTAAGCTGCATAAATAAAGACTCCAAATTACCCTCTTCCTTGTAAAAGCCCGTCAGCACCACCTCGTTTTGTATCAGCCTGCCAATCAACGCGCTGACCTCCTCGTCCGTGCCGCCGCCCGAGATAATAATTTCATTCTCCCGCACCGACTCCACGCGCACATTCGCCTGCTCCTTCAAAAACCGCACCGCCGCCTCCATGTCGGAAATGACCTGCACATGAATGCGCTTCCCGCCCGAAAGCTGCTGCATAATATCCTCAATGCGTCCCGCTGTGACAAGCTGCCCGCGATTCATAATCCCGATACTCGTACACATCTCGGAAAGCTCTGAAAGAATATGCGAGCTAATCACAATCGTCTTACCCATAGAATGTAGATTTTTTAACAATTCCTTCATCTCCACCCGCGCACGCGGGTCAAGCCCCGAGCTTGGCTCGTCCAAAATCAGAAGCTTCGGATTGTGCAGCAATGCCCGCGCCACGCAAAGGCGCTGCTTCATGCCGCGCGAAAGCGTATCCACATAGACATCTTTTTTGTCCGAAAGATTGACAAGCTCCAGCAAATCATCGGAAAGCTTCGCAATATCCCGTGAGTACATTCCATACATCGAGCCGTACATATCCATGTATTCCCTCACTTTCAGATTGTCATATACCCCAAAGAAGTCCGGCACATAGCCAATCATGCGCTTCATCTCCCGGCTCCCGACTGGTGCCTCGGAATCGCCAATCACGACAAGACCGCTGCTTGCCCGAAGCAGCCCGCAGACAATGCGGATTGTCGTCGTCTTTCCCGCGCCGTTTGGCCCCACAAAGCCAAACAAATCGCCCTCGGGAATGTGTAGCGTCAAATGGTTGACCGCCGTAAACGAACCGTAATTTTTCGTCAGATTATTAATGTAAAGCATATCATTCCTCCACTATCGTATACAAACAGCCAAAAGAAGTCTCGCTGCAATTGCCGTCCGCCGCCTGCTCCCAATCCGGCGTCACGCCCACAATAATGACCTCGTCAGACTGCGCCCGCGCGCACGCGTACGTAACACCCATACCAAGCGCCGCCTTCATGTCAATATCCCTGAGCGCTTCCTTTTCATCGTCGTCCCACATCGTATCCCGCAGATAGCCGTAATAATAAGCCTCCGCAGGCGTGTACGTGCTGCTGCTGTAAGAATAAGAGCTGGAATTTGTCCGCGACCTTGTTATCGTATCCTCATACGCACACGTACTGCCTGCCACCGTAAAGCCTGCGCCTGCCTCAAGGTTGTTAAAAATCAAAATCCTGTTATCCGTAATCAGTGCAAAATACGGAAAATCCCACTGTGTCCCATTCGTAATCGTTTTCTTGTCATCGTCCCACAAAAACGCCCCCGCACGCTCCTGCGCGTCCTTGCCTGCCACAAAATAAGCGTCCTCAAAGCCTTTCTCAGGGAGAATGCCAATCGCAAAACGGTCCCCTTCCTTCTGAACGCGATGATAATAACTTTCTTCCTCTTCATCGCCATAAATATACCGGCTGCTCATCATCGGTCCCACATACGCATACCCGTCCGCAATCGGCAGGCTCCACTCCTTATGCCCCGCGTCATAGCAGCGCAGATATGTCGCAACGGGCTTTTTACCTGAAAGGTCTTCTATGTTTACCGAATATACGTTTGTACTTGCAACCTCAAAGCCTCTGCCAGCCCAGTATACCAAAACAATGCCGACAAGCGATGCAAGCGGCACCGCAAGCCAGTACAAATCCCGCTTCTTTATCGTGCGCAAAATCAGATACAGAACCGGTCCCACAAAAATCACGTATCCGATGACAAGGATTTTTAAACCGCCAAATTGCAGACGGCTGCTGCCGCGCCCCAAAATCGTAAAAATCCGCTCCAAATTGTAGTCCGAATCGTACTGCATATCCGCCGACTGGTAAGTGACATTTGCCATATCAAGCGCATTGTTCAAAACCTGCTCCACCACAGCCTCCTGCGTTTCACCGTTCAAATACGCGTCCGCACGAACCGCGCCAAGCTGCGTCAGCGCACAGGGCAGAAGGCTCACTGAACCGTCGCCCCATGACGCGCCGTATTGCAAATACGGATGAAACGTATTGTTGGAGTCGGAAAATTCCACCATCGTAAGCCCCGACGTATCCACATAATCCGACCAGTGTATTACGCTCTCATCGGTGCTGTCCGCCTCGCTATACGAAATATCCAAAAACGTCAGACCGTCCAGCGTTTCCTTCGCATGGCTTCCCGTGCCGACAAGCAGCACGCCGCCCTTGTCCACCCACGTCTCAATCGCCGCGCACTCCTCCTCGGTAAGCACCTGCGTATGGAAGCTGTCAATGACCAAAAAAGCCAATCCATTTAATGATGAAACAAGACCTCCCTGCTGCAGCTCCACAAGCTTAACCGGATATGTCCTGTCCCCAAAAGAAATTTCATTTCCGCCCATGTCCAAATACGTGAGCGACGCGTACGAATCGCTTAATATGCCCATCGAAAGCGCCTCTCTGCCGTCCTGCAAAATCCGTGGGAATATCTTTTCCGCAGTTTTTTTCATTTTCCTGTCAAACAGCGTCACCCGCACAAGCCCATCCGTGCGGTTAATGCTTTCCTTCGGCAGTCTGACCACAAACTGCTTCGTGCTGCCCTCCGGCAAAGAGAGTACCGTGTCATAAACGCAGTCCGTACTGCTTCCGTAGACAAGCCCCGTCTCCGCCTTTACACGCACCGTTCCCTCCCAGTCCGTGCTCAGATTTCGAACCGTCACCTGCACATCATACGTCGGCTCGTCCGAAGGAAGCACCTGCGCCTCAATATAAACCGGAGCTATCTCCGCCGCCCGCGCTGCCTGCCCTGCCGCGCCCAAAAGCACGGCAAACAGCAAAGCCGCAAAAACCTTCACGTATCGTTTTATTCGCTTTTTCATTTTGTCCCCCAATCATTTCTTATCCCTTATAATTCATAAACGCCGCTTTCCAAAACCGCCTTATAATACGTCGCAAGCGGAATGAAACACTGCCCGAAATTCTTCGGACTGCCGCTGCCCGCCACGACCGCGTCACCATAGATGGTCTTTTTCCCAAGCGCGCTGCCCGCAGGCGTATAGATCGCCTTCTTGAACGTCTGCTTGCCATACTTTAGATACTCCGCGTCGCCCGTCAGCTCATACGCAATCACAAGCGACTCTAACAAAAGCGTGTTCGTTCCAAGCCGGTTTAAGCTCGGCAGCTCCTTATAATAAAACAGCCCCGTGCGCTCCATATAGCAGTTTTCAATCAAATCCTCCACCGCGTTAATCATCATGCGCTTCAGTTCCTCATTCGGGAAAACACGGTAATAGCGCATTAAGCTACCCACAGCCACCGAAATCATAAAGCCCACGCGCACCACCGTATTATCCGTATACGGTGCCAGCCAGTCGCCGCCGTACTGCTCGCCCCACACCCTGAAATCCGCAACGATTTTGTCCGCCTTCGCAAGCCACTTCTTGTCGTTCGTCTCCACATAAAGCGCCGTCAGCGAGCGCAGCGCCCAGCCTGTCTCGCGCGCATTCACCTCGCCCACCTTCGCATACTTGGGCGTATCCAAAAGCCGCAGCACATTCTCGCCAATGCCAAGCGCCGTTTCCAGCCCCCGCTCATCACCCGTAAAATGATAATAGTCCAAAAGCCCCTCCACCCACTGGTGCGAGCAGACCATCAAATCCTCGTGCTTTCGGACATTGCCACGGCAGTGCCCGTTCGTGTGCTCCCACTGACCGCCTAAAAACAGCGGATTTTCGCTGAAATGGCATACATCGACGTCCATCCAGTGGCTTGCCGCCGCGATATTGTAATCCAAAAACCGCCGCATTCCGTTCCTGACATATAACAACGCGCACGCGTGCGGAAAATCGTACTCGTTGTTGCTCCACACCAAGTCTCCGCCGCCCCTGCCCTGCGTCGTGTAATTCATATCCGGCGTGTCGCCGAAATTCAGCATTCCATATGCCCGCGCATGACCGTCCGCGCTTGCAATCAGCGCCTGCTCCACCTCGGGCACAAACTGCTCCGTAAACACATCTAAATAACAGCCCGAATGCCTGTGAACCTCCGGCAGGACATATGGTCTGTCCGGCATCTGGTAAATCAGGCTCCTGTTGTCAAGCGCCTCCAAGGTCTCCTCCGCGTCATGGAAATGCAGCAAAAACCGCTGCTCCCGCGACATGCCGGACTCCATCACCACCTTGTCCACATCTTGGGGCACAAGCATTACTGACACACCCTCACTGTCGGCGCGCACCGCCTTCGGGAAGTTCTGCTGCGCCTGAAAAATCGTCGCGCAAACGCCGCCCCTTGCGTCCGTGCAGTCGGCAAAAAACGTGCCGTAAAAGACCTCCGCAAAGTGCTCGTTTGACTCGTACACAAGGCTTTTTGCGTCCACGCACATCGAAACTGCCTCGCCGCAGTCGCTGATAATAAAGTCTGTTTTATAATTCGAGGACGCCGCGCATGTCCTCGTTTCTGACACTTGTGTCATATTTTCGCCTTCGTCTGCCCTGTCATTCAATTTTACATCAAACACAAGCGACGTGATTGGGAGCTGCTCCGGCGTCGTGTTGATAATCCGGTACGATACCTCAATCCACGGCTTTTTCGCGTATGCGGTCAGTTTTACCTCGAAGTCAATCTGCTCCCCTTCCGTTTCTGCGCAGACATTCCTTCCCTTTGCCTTTAATATTGTACAGACCGCCCCGGTCTCCACAATATCCCACCGACCAATTTCCATCTGATAACAATTGTCTTGCCTGCCGCCGCAGAGCACAGGGCCTGTAAACTGCCGCTTTTCGTAGCGTCTTCCATTTGCCTCAACATATTGGAAAATACTGTCACTTTCATGCTCCACCGCAAAAGAAATGACACCCGTGTCAACTTTTATGCCCCTGTCATTCTGCCGCACTTCTATTTCAAACGCGTCCTCCACCTTGTCCGTGTGCGCGTCCATATCGCATTTTAACACAACGCCCTTATTTGCAGGCAAATCCGCAAGAAACCGCAAAAACAGGAACCGCACGCTTCCGTCGTCATGCCGCGCCGTCACCTTCTTTTGCAGCGGAAGCATGCGCTCGTTCTGATAGACCACAACATGATCCAAATCATTCAGCGTTCCCTTCTTTACCGGAATGCCGATAAAGCAAGGCTCTTCTTTTCTCTCGTATTTGTAGAGCTTATCAATGTAAATATCTGTAATCATCGTATCCCTATTCCTTTCCTTACAGCAATACCACCAAGTTGCAGCTTTCACAGCCGGAATGCGGTCATTACACACTCCTTTCCATCATTATAAAACCTTACATTATATTTCTCAACTCTTTTTGAACTGTCCCCTTAAAAAAACTAAAAATTGTGTATTTTTTAAATGACATTCATATTATATAGTTATACCTAGCGAATAGATTGGAGTTAGGAGTTGAACATGAAAAAAATAGCACTTGTAAACGATTTGTCCGGCTTTGGAAAATGCTCGCTCACCGCGGCAATCTCCGTCGTGTCCGTCATGGGCATTCATGCCGTGCCGCTGCCGACGGCTGTTTTATCCGCACAGACCGGTTTCCCAAGCTTTTACTGTGACGACTATACAGACCGAATGGACTTTATCATAGATGAATGGAAGAACATGAATGTGCATTTTGACGGTATCCATTCCGGCTATCTTGCGGGGCCAAATCAGATACAGAAGGTACTGCATCTGTTAGATGCGTTTCAAAAAAATGACACGATTTACCTCGCCGACCCGGTGTTGGGCGATGACGGCAGGCACTTCAAAGTGTTCACCCAAGCGCTTTTGGACGGAATGAAGCAGCTTTGCACACGCGCTCAAATCACGACGCCAAACCTCACGGAGCTCTGCCTTCTGACAGAAACGGACTACAAAGCACTTACGGCATTTTCCAACGAGAGCGATTATCTCGCGCACATTGAGACCGTTGCACACAAGCTGCTACGCACAATGCCTGCAAATGCCTGCGTGCTTGTAACAGGGATTATCCGGCACTGCGGCAGGGAAACCTTTATGGGAAACATGGCAGTCACCGCAGACCATTCCTTTTACCACGAAACGCCCTACATTCCGAAAAGCTTTTCCGGCACGGGCGACCTGTTTTCCGCGATTGTCTGCGCCTCTTTGGTAAACGGTCTTAGCGTAGAGGACGCCGCAAAAAAAGCCGCTTATTTTCTAAAACCTGCCATTGAGGACGCGGTTGCAGAGCAGATTGAGAGCAATCATGGCGTTGATTTTGAGAAATATCTCGGACGGCTGATTGTACCAAATATAAAATGAAAAACATTACAGGAGGAGTTTTATTATGAAAGCAACAACCAACACAAAAGTAACACAGTCCGCAAAGATGCGTTACATCACGCTCACAGGGCTGATGGCGGCAATGATTGCGCTGATGACAGCCTATATCTGCCACATTCCGACCGGAGTGAACGGCGGCTATATCCATTTTGGCGACTCGCTGATTTATCTTGCAGCCACACTGCTTCCCACGCCATATGCGCTTGCGGCGGCGGCAATCGGCGGCGGGCTTGCGGATTTGATGACAGCGCCCATATGGGCACCCGCAACGATTATCATTAAAATGCTGATAACCATTCCGTTTACGAATAAATCCGCAAAAATCATCACACCGCGAAACATCATCGCAACCGTTATCGCCTATTTCATATCAGGCATCAGCTACTTCTTTGCGGAATACATTATTTTCGGCGCATTTAGCACGGCGCTGCTTGCGTCGATGTCCGGCAGCCTCATTCAGTCCGGCGGAAGCGCAGTCTGCTTTATCATATTTGGCATTGCACTCGATAAGGTACATATCAAAAACAGGCTGAACAATTTGTTGTAATTGCGATAGAATTTCGCTAAAAAACGCATTAGAAAGGCAGGGTAACAATGGCAGATATTCTCTATACATACAAAAAACAAGTGTACGCAAACATCACAAACAAGTGTGACTGCAGCTGCACCTTCTGCATACGTTCCTTAAAAGACGGGGTGGGGGACGCCGAAACCCTTTGGCACCAAAAGGATCCGACCTTAGAAGAAATCAAGACAGCTATGGACAATTTCGACTTTACGGGATATAATGAACTTGTATTCTGCGGTTACGGCGAACCGACCTGTGCGCTTGACATCTTACTCGAAAGCGCAGGCTACGCAAAAAAGCAGTTTGGGCTAAACATACGTTTGAACACGAACGGACTTTGCAATCTCTATCACGGGCGCAATATCGTACCCGAGCTTGCCGCCGTGATTGACAGCGTTTCCATTAGTCTGAATGCCCCGACCGCGGAAAAATACAATGCGGTTACAAGACCGCAGTTTGAGAACGCATTTCCCGCACTGCTGGAATTTGCCTCGCTTGCACAGGAAGCGTTTTCGCACACGCAGCTCTCTATCGTAGATGTCCTTCCCAAGGACGAGATTGCGCAGTGCCAAAGGCTTGCGGACGAACGCGGGATTTATCTCAAAATCCGAAAATACAGTTAGCTTTATAACACATTTCATTGAAACACCCATACTGTCCAAAATGGGTGTTTCGTAGTTTTTCACTATTTAATAAGGAAGAAAGGAACATACCCCATGAATGTAGAACCATCAAAACGCCTCAACCATTTTCAAACCGGAATATTCGCGGCTTTGGACGCAAAGAAAGACGCACTGATAAAGACCGGAAAAAAAGTTTACAATCTCTCCGTAGGAACGCCCGATTTTCCCGTGTTCCCGCATATTCAGGAGGCTTTAATCAATGCTGCCAAAAACCCCGACAATTTCCATTATGCATTAAAAGATTTGCCGGAGCTGACTGCCGCCGTTCAAGGTTATTATCAAAAACGGTTTGGCGTGACGCTTTCCGCAGACGAAATCACCTCGGTAAACGGTTCGCAGGAAGGCATTGCCCATATCGGCATGGCGCTCTGCAACGAAGGCGATGTGGTGCTTCTCCCCAATCCCGGCTATCCCGTCTTTGAAGTCGGCGCATATTTTGGATATGCCGAGCAGTATTTTTATGATTTAAAGGAAGAGCATCACTTTATCCCGCAGTTTGACGAAATTCCCGAAGAGATTGCAAGGCGCGCAAAATACATCATGGTATCCTATCCGTACAATCCGGTCTGCGCAGTCGCACCGCGCGCATTTTATGAGGAATTGATTGCGTTTGCAAAAAAATATAACATCATCATCGTCCACGACAACGCCTACTCCGACATTATCTATGACGACGTGTACGGCGGTTCGTTTTTGGAATTTCCCGAGGCAAAAGAGCTCGGCGTGGAGTTGTTCTCCCTCTCAAAATCCTTCAACCTGACAGGCGCAAGGGTTTCCTTTGTGGTCGGAAACAAGGACGTAATCGACGCGGTAAAGCTGCTGCGCTCACAGTATGATTTTGGAATGTTTCTTCCCACACAGTATGCCGCCATCGCCGCGCTCACAGGTCCTCTTGACGGCGTAAAAGCGCAATGCCGCAAATATCAGGAGCGCCGCGACGTGCTCTACAACGGGCTTCGCGCAATCGGCTGGGACGTGCGCAAAAGCGAAGGCACCATGTTTGCATGGGCGAAAATTCCTCCCAATTTTGGCTCCTCACAGGAATTCTGCATGGAATTAATGGAGCGGACAGGCGTTATCTGCACCCCCGGCGACGCGTTCGGCAGCATGGGCGAAGGATATGTGCGCTTCGCGCTTGTGCTCCCTGTTGAAACGCTCCGCGAGATGATTGAAGTGATTGACAAGAGCGGAATCATAGCGCACTAGCCTGCGTATCTTCGTATACGCCAAAAAACGCCGGAACATGAATTTATTTTCCTTCGGTTCAAGAAGCCATACGTTCTCGTCCCTTTGGATTAATAAATCCTCCATATGCAGCCCAAGCATACCGCTTAAGATGTACAGATTGTCCACGGACGGCAGGTTCCGCCCCTTATACCAGCGGTAGATGGGCTGCGGACAGGACAGCCCGAGCTTTTCCTGCACATCGGTAACGGAAAATCCGGCTTCGCTCACAAGCCTTTTTATCAGATGCCCGGTCATAACCATGTCCATTGAAGTGTATTTTTGTTGTGGTTCGCTCATATGTGAAATCTCCTTTTTATCGAACATATTTTCTATATCAATTATAATGCATGCTTGCGTGAAAGTAAATAGATTTCTGCAAAACAATTTTGGACATTTAGTCCAATGAATTTCACACTTTTTTCACAAAATATACGTTCTTTGGACACATTTATCGTGTAAGATAAAGATTGTTAACACGAAACATACCCTTCCCCTTTTTTTAAGGCTTCGGTTCCCCGCCGGAGTCTTTTTTTTCGTCCCAAATTCATACACGCATATTCAAATCCCCATCCGCTCCAACGCCGCAGCCGCTTTCTCATTTCCTTGTCCGGCGGCCTGCGTGTACCAAGACTCCGCCATATCCATGTCTTCCTCCACGCCCTGACCTTTTTCGTAACAAAGCCCCATATTATACTGCGCGCGGGCATTTCCCTGTTCGGCGGCTTTTTTCCACCATTTCGCCGCCATGCCCATATCTTTCTTCACGCCCCTGCCGCTGCAATAGCAGTTGCCTAAATTAATCTGTGCGGACATCTCGCCCTGTTCGGCGGCTTTTGCATACCAAAGGACTGCCTTGCCCCAGTCCTGCTCCACACCCCTACCGTTGGCATAGCAGACACCCAGATTGAATTGTGCGTCCGCATGTCCCTGTTCGGCGGCTTTGCGGTACCAGTAAGCCGCGTTTGCGTCGTCCTGCTCCACGCCCTCGCCATTTTCATAACAGACGCCAAGACCAGCCTGCGCGTTGATACTGCCCTGCTCGGCGGCTTCCGTCCACCAATAGACATACTTGTAACAGTTTCCCAGCTCGTCCAGTGCGGCGGCTTTGTCGGCTGAAACATCAGTTTCCTCCTCTTGCATAAACAAATCTGACTGATTGTTCTCCATAATCCATTCTCTCCGATCTATTTTTTTCTACAATTCCTACTAATTCCCTGCTCCCGCCACAAGCAATTGCTCCACTGTAGCAGCATATTATCAAGCTGCATGTTCTATTTTCTCCTTTCAGACATCTTTTGCACCTGCTGAAAGCAACAGCTCCACAAGCTGCGGCAGCTCTGCCTCGATTGCATAGGAAATGACGCTGTTTTGTTCATTGTCAACGGCATCCACGTCCGCGCCCTCCAAGACCAGCATTTGGGCGAACTCGGTTTTTCCTTCGGCGACCGCATACATCAGGGGGGTATGTCCGTCCGATGTTTTTGCGTTGATGTCCGCGCCTGCCGAAAGCAGTGTTTTCCCTAGATACGGATTTCCTTTTGCGGCTGCCAGATGTAACGCCGTGACACCGTCCCCGTTCGCGCAGTCTGCCGCCGCGCCTGCCGAAAGCAGCACCTTTGCAAGCACCAGATTGGCATTCCTTACCGCCATCATAAGCGGGGTATCGCCAGTGTCACTGGCTTTGTTGATACTGTCCCGGTTTTGTTTCCTGCTTCGTTCCAATAAGAGCCTGACAATTTCAATCTGCCCGAACTGGCAGGCATAATGGAGCATTGTAAAGCCTTCCATGTCGGTGTCGTCTGTGTCCGTTCCCATACGCGAAAGAAGCTCCTTTACAAGCTGTTGCTGTTTTGCGGCAATGGCATACACGACGGCTGTCCTTCCGGTGTTATCCTTCATGCAAACATCGACTGCCGGATTTTTCAAAAAGCTGAGCACGGCGGCTGTCCTTGCGTTTTTTGCCATGAACATTAACGGCGTATAGCCATTATTATCGGCGCAGTTTACGTCAGCTCCGGCTTTTACAAGTAAATTGATGATTGGCAGGGTGCCCAGCGCCGCCGAAAAGTGCAGCGGCATGTCATTTTTCCTGTCCCCGATATTCGGGTCAGCGCCGTTGTCAAGCAGCATTTTCACAATATCAAGCGCATTGTTTTTGCAGGCGTAAATCAAGGGCGTGTTGCACTCCTCGTCGCGCTCATTGATGTCGATGTCCCCGCGTTGTAAAATGACCTGCACGGAGCGCTTCTGATTGTTTTTGCACGCCTGCAGCAATGTGTCTGCCCCCATCAGCTCCAGTGCGCGCGAATAGCCTTTCTGTGCCGCAATGCTCTCGGCAGTCATGCCTTCGTTATTTTGCAGCTTATAATCCGCACCCGCCTTTAAAAGCCAAAGCACGGTTTCCTCCCTTGCTTTCATACAGGCATAGATTAAGGGCGTGTTGCCGTCGTTGTCCTGTGCATTGATGTCTGCCCCGGCGTCCACAAGTGCCCTTGCCACCTCCTCCATGACCACGACTGCCTGATGCAGCGGGCGCCTGCCGTCATTTCCGGCTGCATTCACGTCCGCGCCTTTTTTGATAAGCTCCAGAGCAATGAGGCGGTTTTTCGTCGGGGAAATGCCCTCTCCAAATCCGGTGAACCAAAATTTCATGGGAAACAGGGACTTCATCAGTACGGTATATCCGTCGGTATCTGTGAGGTCTAGCTGTGTCAGCAGGGAAATGATTTTCTGTTTCTTTGTAAACATGGGATCGTTTTCTTTAACGGTTCTGCCGCAAAATTCCCGGAAAAAGTCTGACGGATAGCGTACCAGTGAAAAGACTGGGGAATTGCCTTCTGCATCGTAAGCTGTCTCGTCTGCCCCTGCATCAAGCAGGATTTTGACCATTTCCACATTGCCAAACTGGATTGCAAGCGCAAGGGGCGTAACGCCGTCCGTTTCCACTGGCAATTCCTTGTCCGTAACGGGGGCGCTTCCGGCTGCGTTTATGTCAAAGCCCTGTTCAAGCAGTATTTTGGCAAGGCGGATGTAGCCCTGCATTGCGGCGTACATCAGGGGGGTTGCTCCGTATTTGTCTGTCTTGTCGAGCGGCAGGAGGTCGTAAAGTCCGACCATGTGGACTGCTGTCAGTTCGTCGCGTCCTGCCAAAAGAGATAAGATGTTATCGCCGTCGAGCGTTTCCGAATATATGTTTGCCCCAAGTGCAATAAGCTGCGTTATGACCTTGGGCTTTAGTGCGTTGTGCTCGAGTGCGTCGTCTATGTACCGCAGCAAAAGGCAGTCATTGCCTGCAAGGTTATAGTTGATGTCGAAGCCGTTAGAAATCAGGTATTCTACGAGGGTTATGTTGGTTTTGTTGAATTGCAGGGCTTGCAGAATGATGTCTGTCAGGTCGCACATATCGCTGTCGTCATCAAAATGGATTTGTAATATATGTTTTTTTAGATATGGAAGCGCGCCGTAGCAGTCTGCTTCACTATTTTCATGGTGAAAGAAGGATTTTAGCTTGTTTTTTAATTCTGTGTTCATCGCCGGGTTCCTCGCTTGGGGGGATTTTTGATTTTATTTTTCATGGAGGTGTTGGGATTATGGATAAAAGAGTCGTTATTGTCCATTCTCAACAAAGCTATATATTTTAACCAATTTCGTATTATCCAACCTACTATTTACTATCCCGATGTGATACACCTGCTTAGAATGTTGAATTTCCATGCACTTCGCCTCTTTGCCATCATTTATTACCGTATAATTCATATGGCTGAACATCGTTGCACTTAAAATAAAAGGATATGCTATCGCAGGTCTGAAGCAGGAAGCGATATAAAGATCATGAAACTGAATGTAGTCATCTTCCTTTTCCAAATCCGCTTAATATTTTTCAGCAAGTACCCCATGTACATATCCTCCAAATTGATTTTCTGTTGTTCTCGCGAAATATGGGTTTTCCTCAATATGGCTGCATATATACTTCCCAATATCATCATCTTCAATTACCGCTACAAGCGTCCCGCTTTGAAAATCCACGCCATGATATACGCAGTCCTTGAATGATACCCATAAATCGGGGAAAAATTCCACTGCCTCATCCCATGTCAGATTTTTTCCTATATACTGGTTCTTATCCACTGCCATAAAGCCCCTCCTTTCTGTTCCACTTTATTTCTCTGGGCAAACAGTGGCTTTCAGAGAAAATTATCGTGCTTTGTATCTTTTGTTCATTACTTTTTCGTTACTTGTATTATAGCACAATTTACTAGCAAAATAACTTTTAATTTGGAAAATGCTTATATCAACCCCCAATTTTACTTTTCCAACCCGTAACTTTCTATCCTCCACCCGGACTTTTCCCTGACAATATCCGTTTCCAAGTACGATAGGGAATCGTCATTCACCAAAACACATTCTACTGAAAAATGGCAGGTTTTTCCCATGTTAAACAGATTGATGTTCTCAATCCCTTTAACCCTTACAATCTCCACTTCGTCAAATTCTCCTCGGTTTGGCTGATAGCACTCAGGCTCACCCGTATAGGATTTTGCCAGCAGCGCCTTCACCCCGTCAATATCGCCTGAAAAATATGCTTTCGAAAACTGTTGCGCAACGATGCCTGCCTTTTTGTTATGTTTCTTTTTCATTTTTGTGTGCGCGTTCCTTTCCGTTTTCCTTTTCCAAGGAATCAAGAAATTCCCGCAGTTCCTTTACTTCCTTCCCCGAAAGCCTGCTGCCATGATATAAGCTTGCCACCAGCTTTGCGGCGGACTTATCATACAACTTCTCCAAGAAGGAGTCGCTCTCTTCCATTTTATACTGCTCCTCCGATACAATGGCAGTATAGTAATTTGTGCGCGTGCTTCTGTCACAGGATACATAGCCCTTCTCAACCATACGCGCCAGTGCCGTCATCAGGCTTGCCAGCTTCCAGTCAAGCTTTCCCCGCACTTCGTCCAAAATCTGATTGGAAGTCAGTGCCTCATTTTTACGCCATAACGCTTTCATAATTTCAAATTCGGAGTCGGATAATTTTTTCATGATTTATTCGTCCTTTCAAAAATGATAATCGGGTTGTTGTTCTTTTATCTAATATTATACAATAAGTTAATTTTATGTCAAGGGAAATCCGTGTATAAAAATCAGGAGTACCCCGACTTTTCGGAATACTCCCTTGTGTGTCATTCTATTGCTATCATTTCTTTGCCTTCCAATACATCCTAGCCTCATAAGGACGCAAAGTCGCTGGCTGCTCAATGTCTTCATAATTGCAAATAAGAAGCTCCATAGAGGACGCCATATCCTCCAGCGGGCACTCTGGCGTCTGACCGTAAAAATTGCAGATAACTAAAAGCTGCGCTTCCTCATCTTCCCTGATATATGCAAATATATTCTCGTCCTCCGCAAGCAGCAGCTTAAAATCCCCTTCGACAAATACAGGATAGTCTTTGCGCAGACGAATCAGTTTTTTATAACAATTGAAAATGGAATTTTCATCTTCTACCTGCTGCGACGCATTTATTTCTTTATAATTCGGATTGACTTTTATCCAAGGCACCGCGTCCGTAAAGCCTGCATTTTTCCCATCGTTCCACTGCATTGGCGTCCTTGCGTTATCCCGGCTCTTTGCGTGAATGGACTTCATAATGTCCTCTTCCTTGTAACCGTTCTCCAAACGCTCCTTATACATATTCAGGGTCTCAATGTCCCGATATTCCTCTATGCCATATGCCACATTGGTCATTCCAAGCTCTTCGCCCTGATAGATATAGGGCGTGCCCTGCATTCCATGCAAAAGGATTGCCAGCATTTTGGCTGATTTTGTCCGGTTTTTTCCGTCATCTCCCCATCGTGAAACAATTCTTGGAAGGTCATGGTTATCCCAAAAAAGACTGTTCCAGCCTTTTCCATACAGCTCCTTCTGCCAGCGTGCAAATACCTCCTTCAGCTTCAGAAACGGCAGAGGCGACAAATCCCACTTCTCTTTTCCTTCCACTTGGTCTAAGCAGATATGTTCAAACTGGAATACCATGGACAGCTCACTGTTATCGGGATTGCTGTACAATTTTGCAAGCTGTGTTGTTGCACCCCATGCTTCCCCGACAGTTACCAAATCCGCTTTTTGGAAGGTCTCCCTGCTCAGCTCCCTTATAAATTCATGAAGCCTTGTACCATTCGTCGTAATCTGCCTGTCCGGCTCCTTTGCAACCAAGTCAATCACATCCAGCCGGAACCCTCCTACTCCTTTGGCAATCCACCAGTTAATCATATCGTAAATCTCCTGACGGACCTTTGGATTTTCCCAGTTCAAATCCGGCTGCTTTACGGAAAACTGATGAAAATAATACTGCTGTATTTCGGGAACCCATTCCCATGCCGAACCGCCAAACGCCGCCCTCATTTCATTCGGCGGTACGCCTTCTTTGCCATCCCTCCACACGTAATAGTCATGATAAGGATTTTCCCTGCTCTTTTTGGCCTCCTGAAACCAGTGATGTTCGTCCGAAGAATGGTTTAATACCAAATCCATGATAATACGGATATTATGTTTCCCTGCCTCCGCAATCAGCCGTTCCATATCCCCAAGCGTGCCAAACATCGGATCAATATCCCGGTAATCCGAAATATCATATCCGTTGTCATCCTGTGGGGATTTATATACCGGAGAAAGCCAGATTGCATTGATTCCCAAGTTCTCTAAATAGTCCAATTTGGATATCATTCCCTGCAAATCGCCTATTCCGTCATTGTTGCTGTCCGCGAAGCTGCGGGGATAAATCTGATAAATCACAGCGCTTTTCCACCATTTATTATTGCTCACGTTGTGTACTCCTTTCAATGAATTTTGTATCTGTTTTCTATTGCAACTATTTTTTCCATTATAATATGTATTTGGAGCAAATACAATCTAATCCTCTCATTCCCCTAATATCTTTCAAAACCGGTCTCAACTGCCCCTTGTTCCTTCACTTATTTTCAGGTATTGTTTTTCCCTTTCATCGAAACAGAAGAAAGAACCACAACCACCAAAACCCCAGCCCCGACAACAACGCACACGCCTGCCACAAGCACTGCATACTCCAAAAACCCGTCCCATTCCTGATGGTAAGCCCTGCCCAAAAACGGAATGACAAGGACAACCGCAGCATACCAGACACTCGGCACTGCTATCTTTTTCCTGCATTTCCCCGCGTTTTCAAGCCGCCGCGCGCCAAACAAACCCGTACAGGCTTTTTCCGCAATCCAATATAAAACGAACAAAGACGAAAAGTATACCGCCGTCCCAATCATCGTGTGCAGCCGCTGCGCCGTAATTCCCTGTTGTGTCAGCAGCTTTGACGTAAACCTGTTTTCTGCAAGCAGAAGCGGAAGATAAACTGCTGCCGTTATCCGTATCCCGTTTACGATAATAGTTGTCATATAGGCAAATCCCGCGCTGAACAAAAGCCAAAGCGCTTTTTTCCTGCCCGTCGCCAGCCGATGGGTAAATGAGAACACTGCCATCAGGAATGTCAGCACAAGAAACCGCACGCCCGCGCACGAGGCGGCAATGATAAACCGATACTTGCCACTGACATACCCGATTTTTGCAACGTATTCAAACGAAATACCCCCAAGAATTTTCACCCACCATGCGACGGGGGCTAAAATCCATATAAGGGCGTCGCTGTCCGCCGTATTGTAAAACTGCCGGAGCAAAACCGCGGCAAATACGGCAGACAGGTAAACAGAAAGAGAAGTCAGCCCGCTTTTTTTCATTGTAATTCTCCACGCTTTCCAAAGCATTTCTTTTTCCTCATACGCACAAACTGCAATACCGCAAGCCCCAAAACCATTGCCGCCAAAAACAGCTCCCCGGGCTCGCTGCCCATCATATAGCCGCCGATTGCAAAGTCCGAAACCTCCAAAGGAAGCGGGAGCGGCTGGTCGGTATCGAGCGCGTTTCCATCAGGATTGCGTATGGTCTCCACCACCGCGATAAATGAGGTGTAGGGCGTGAGCATATTGTAGGTCAGACCAAGCTGCGTTATCTCGTCCTTTACATCAGGATTGTCGTTCGTCATTCCGTAGTCGGTAAGCCGTTCCACCTTTTTCTGCGCCCACAAATAACTCAATGTGTTGCTCTCCAGCGTAACCGCAGAAGGGGATTGCGCAGTTGCGTCGTCCGCAGTTTCAGTGCGAACCTGTTCGGCATTTGGCAGGATTTGGGCGACGGAAACGCTCTGTTCATACGCTCCACTACCCGTCTTTCCCGTAATCCGAACGCTTCCCGCAGGCTCGCCGCGCCACTTTCCAAGCAGGATAATGGGCTTTTGCGCGTACAAGGTCGGAAGTACGGCAGGCTCTACGTCGTAAACGTCAAAGCCCTCAAACGACACATCAATGTCTGTCATCACGGGCGACTGAATGTATGTTTGGAACTGCTTCGCTGTCTTGTCAGCCTCCTTCCCGTCAGTGACGACAAACGGCTCTCCCTGTCCGGTTCTTGCAATCCCGTTGATGAGATAGCGGTTGACCGAGCTGCCAATTCCAAATGAAAAAAAGTCAGATGTCCCCGCGTTTTCCCCAATCAGACGGAAAATATCCGCCTCGTCAAAAATATAACCGTCCGTAATCACAACAACGCTGCGCGACACGTTCTCCTTTGCCGGAATTGCAACTGCCTTTTTAAGCGCGGGCAAAAGCTCCGTACCGCCGCCGCCCTCCTGTGCGTCAATCATTCGTATGGCGCGTTTGGCGTTCTCCTCTGTGGCAGCAAGTGACATGTCCGATAGTTGGTACGCCTCGTCTGAAAACAAAATCAGGTTGAACATATCGGTCTCGCGCAAATCTGTCACAAGGTTTTTAATCAGCTTTTTCGCCGTGTCCAGCGGATAGCCGTACATAGAGCCGGAAATATCCAGCACAAAAATGTATTCGCGCGCCGGAATGTCGGCTGTCTCGAAGCGGTTTGGCGGCTGCACCATCAGCATAAAGAAATTCTCATTTTCGCCCTTGTTGAGCAAAAGTCCTGTCGAAATTTCCTTGCCTGTCAGCTTGTAGTCCAAAATAAAGTCCCTGTTTCCGGCATAATCGGACGCGTCCGCAAGCGAGACAGCCGCCTTTGTCTCGTTCTCCCACACGACATTGACTTGATGGGAGCTGCTTGTTAGCTCCGTAATCGGCACTGCCGCCGAAATACTGACACGAATGTCATATTTGTCCTTTGGCAAAACGCCCTCATGCAGGTACGGCGTAGACGCCCATTCCTCGCGCACACCGCTTTCATCTAAAACGGGGCTGACATAGCGCGGCCCGACAACGGTCGGATATACAAACTGATAAATCCCGTCCGCAGGCGTAATCAGCTCCGTGTAATGGAGGTCAATCGACACCACGTCGTTCGGCATAATGTTTGCCACGTTCATCGAAAATACATTCGGTCGTTCCTCCTCCAAAAGGGACGCGCTTTTACCCTCCTCCTTCGCCTCCTCAAATTCTTCCTCTGCTTCTTCCTTTTCCTTAATCTGCGCCGTCACAAGCTGGTTTCCAATGCGCATCTGCATTCCGTGAACCGTGACCTTGTCGGACGCCGGAAACATGTAGCTTGCGTTGAGCGGGGCAGTTCCTTCGTTCGCGTAGGTCTGTAGTACGTGTATGTCCGCAATCATGCCGTTGATGTCAACCGTTACGCTTGTCTCCTTTAGCGGGAAGCTGTCAAGCGACGGGTCTTGTGTTTCCACGTAAAAATAAGGCGCGCCCGTCTTGTCCGTATCCTGCCCCTCCTCCTCGGCATATGCCGTCAGGCTAAGGGAGCTGATTAAGACAAGCGCCGCCCCTATGAAGCTTATGAAACAAAACAGTTTTTCGTATTTTTTCATCATATTGTACCCAGTCCTTTCCTATTATTATGACCGGAGCGTTTTGGCGTTGCTTTTCCGCGCCAAAGCCTTCCGTTACTGATACAATACAATGGATGTCCATCAAATTTGCATACTATTTCGCAGCAAACAAGATACATTTTTGCATAAGATTTGCATATTTTTCATGGGGGTGATATAGCGTTTGTATTAGGGGGGAGCGTGTTGTCAAGTCGGGAGTGGAAGTATAGAGAAATGGCATTGTGATACAGGTTGTTATGTGTTATAATTCTAATGGTGCTGACAGGGGCAAGTTGGGATTTATCCGGGGGATAGCTTGCGCTGTCAAAAATTCGCGGGCATTGGCAGGAATGGAGATTTATATGGAAGAAACGAAAATGATATTTTTAGCAGATGGAAGAAAAATTGTTTTAGACGATGATGATGAGCTTATTTTATCTTTGGTTTCAGGCAACCAGAAAGAGGATACTTGTCAGGTACCATATCCTTCCGGCGGCTATGGCGGAGGAGCATTGCAGCTTTCTCCATCTGAAAGATATTTCATTTTTTCCTACTTTTCCGGTGAAAGCGAGGAAGCATTTTCACTGTTTGAAATTGAAAACGAGCGGTTAAAGCCATTATATCATTGCGGGTATTTATATGGTGAAGACGCCCACTATAGCTTCGTGAATGATGAGAAGCTTTTGGTTCAGACTTTTCGTACCGAATTTTGGTATGAAGAAAATGCGAAAATTGATGAAAACAACGATGTCTACTATGAATTTGGCGAGTTCAATTTATTGAACCTTGAAACACATGAGCTGAGCAGGCATACCATTCATGTTTACCCTTCTGATGATTGGGAAGAGGAAGAAACGGATATTGGTCCGTTTATGCTTGACGAACTCAAGGACTGCCAGTTTCACGTTATTGTACCGTGGGGAAAGGCAACATTCTATGAGCCGTTGGAAGACGTTCTTGTTATCAGGCTGAAATAACAGCGGTAAACCTATCAAAGATTTACCGCCATTTTTTACGTCCGTTACGCCATGCCTTCCGCCTTCTCCACGCAAGCCTCCACCGCGTCCATCACTGCCGCGCGCAGTCCTTTTTCCTCCAAGACCTTCACCGCCGCAATCGTCGTTCCGCCCGGGGAGCAGACCATGTCCTTCAACTGCCCGGGGTGCATTCCCGTTTCCAGCATCAGCTTCGCGCTGCCAAGCACGGACTGCGCCGCAAACGTATACGCCTGCGCCCGTGGTATCCCCGCGCATACCGCCGCGTCCGCAAGCGCCTCAAGGAACAGGAACACATACGCCGGAGAACTGCCTGCCACGCCCGTAAACGCGTTAATCAGCCGCTCCGGCAGCACGCTCGCTGTTCCGAAGCTTTCCATCATGCGAAGCACAAGCTCCCTGTCCGCGTCCGACGTGCCGTCCTTTAAGCACACACACGTACACGCCTCCCCGACAAGCGCAGGGGTGTTTGGCATACAGCGCACCAGCCGCACAGCCTTCCCAAACTGATCCTCAAGCCATGCAATCGTCTTTCCCGCCGCAATCGAAACCACAAGCGTCTTGTCACCCACACTGTCCTTAATCTGCGCGATAACCTCCGGCAGAAAAACAGGCTTCACCGCAAGCACAAGCACGTCCGCGCACGCCGCCACCCTTTGGTTATCCGTGCAGGTCTCTATCCCAAACTGCCCCGCCACGCGTTTTGCTGTCTCGGCAGTCTTTGCAGAGCCGATAAGCTCATCACGCTGGTAAAGCCCTTTCCCGATAATCCCGCCAATCATCGCCGTCGCCATATTCCCTAAACCAATAAAACCAATTTTCATCTTAAAATCCATTCCTTTCCCTTCATGATTTAACCAATTTTATCCAATTTCACCCATTCTCCAGTGTATCACCCACCAGCTCCGCCCAAAGCACCTCGTAAGGGCGTTCCTTTACCGGATTTTCGCCCGCATACTCCGCAAACCTTCCCGTAACCCGGTCAGACTCGTCCAACTCTAACAGCAAAAGCTCCAACGCATTGCGCAGCGGCGTCGCGCCGTCATGAATCAAATACGCAGGAGTAACCCGTCCCTGAAATGTGTCCTTGGGATACTTCTTCCCCTCCACATCTAAATACGTGCTGACATCTGCCACATGGTACTGAACCGTCCGCTTCTCTTCCTGCACCCATGCCATCAGAAAACGCCCGCTGTCCTGAAGCAGGACAATATGCTCCCTGCCCCCCGCATCCGTCTCCCAAGTCAGACGCAGCTTGCAAAAATCCCCCTTCAAAAAACGAAACAGCGTTTGTTGCAGCTTACTTTTGTTTGTCATTTCAATCTCCATCATTTCCACGCCGCCCTGTTCGTCTACACACGCAGCAGATGACGGGTAAAAGGAGAAGTAGAACGGGGCGTCCAAGCGGTTATGAGCGCGCTCCATAGGGAAACCGCCCAAAAGCTGTTTATCCAAATGGTACTTGGATCTGCCGCAAAAAACGTTAATCGCATAAACCCAAATACCGCCCGCCATGAAATCCACATTATTCGGATAACGAACCTGCCGGAAAATAACGCCCAAATGCCGCCGTATACTCGAAAAGCCCCGGTGGATTACATCGTGAAACAGCTTGCTTTGACGAAACGTTACCAGTGAAACGTTGTCCTTCATCTTACCATACAGCTCCGGCTTTTCCAAAAGGGCATACGATTTTGCACGGAAATCATCAAAATACAGGCAGGCATATCCGCCGCCGCCCTTGATGAACACCAACGAACGCCGCGTGTCATAATCCAGCTCCTCCCCGATTGGCGCTGCGATATTCCATGACAGCTCCAGCCGTTCCAGCCTGTTATCGACAAACTGCACGAGCAGCTCCTCCAGCTTTTCACAGGTGACAGCCTCCCCTAGCAGTTCCACCGGAGCATACCAAAGCGGCGGTTTCTCCTTGTCCTTGCAGACAACGTTAAAATCCGGCTCGGCATAAACCGCATTTGGCAAATTTACCAGCAATTCCATCGGGAACGGAGGCGGCGACAGCTTTTCCTGCAATATCCGCCGTGACAAAGCGACTGCGCTCTCGGCGTCCGCCACGTCGTCATACAGCCCGTTTCGCAGCATCTGCCGCCCGATAGGGAGCTGTTCAAACAAGAACAGTGCATGGCTGCGCTCAACCCATTCGCAGCCATAAAGGTGTTCCGTATCCTCGGCAAACACCGCAAAGGGCAGTACACTCTCCGGCGGCAGGGAAGTAATTTCCGATGACTCCTCTTCATCTATATCCCACGCAAGCCCCGCTTCGCCCGGCAAGGGCAGGCTGCACACCTGTCCGGCAAGGCAGGCGGCAATCAAAGACCGGCTGTCCTTTGGCGCGGCAGTGTCCTCCAAACGGCGCAGAATTTCCGCTTTTACCGTTTGAAATGCGTCATATGTAGTGGCAGTAATTGGCAGGACAAAGAAAAATACGTCGGTGTCTACTAATTCGAATATTTGTTCCCATTCCAAACACGCACGGTACACCGGATTTTGGTTGACGAAAAATTCCATATAACGCAGATGAAAACGAACTTCAACGGTATCCGCTCCAAGCGTATCGGTAAACGACTTTGGAAAAATGGTTTCGTCCGTTACCTCCAAAAATTCCCTGCTCCACTCCGGCAAATACGGAAGCTCCTGATTGAGGTACTCCAACAGACCGCGACCGGATTCCGGGTCTCTTGCCTGATAAAATCCGGTGTTCAGCCAGTGGCGGAAGAAGGGGCTGCTTTTCAGCG
>CANOMQ010000010.1 GCA_947567595.1 uncultured Lachnospiraceae bacterium
AACTAATCTGGGTAAAAACGGTGATTTGGGATGTAGATAATCTAAAGAATAATAGGTACTGTCAGGAAAACATATACTGGAACGGCGGCGCAGGGGACAATATCCCGGAGCTGTCCGACAATAACCATGACAGCCACGATTTTGTATCCGTCGATAAGGACGACAACATAATCGGGTACATAAGTTACGCCGTTGACTGGACTGCAATGTCCGCCGACAGGTTCGCGATAATCAGTTTCAGGAAAGGCAGCATGGAATTTGCCAAAGACTTATACAAAGTGATATGTGACCTTTTCGAGGTCTACCACATGAACAGGGTATCATGGACTGCCTACGCGGATAATCCGGCAGTAAGGGGATACCGCAATTTCATCAGGAAGCACGGCGGACGTGAATGCGGGCATTACAGGCAGAGGGCAAGGCTGCAGGACGGGAAGCTGCACGACACCGTATCCTTTGAGATACTGGCAGCAGAGTTTGTCAGAAACAGAAAGGATGACGAAATAAATGAACACACGTAAAATACAGATAATATACCGGGATGGCACAAAAGAGGAATATTACATTGACGATTACGGAACCAAGGACGGATGCCTGTATACGTATGTAAGATTTGGGATGGAAAAAACAGGAAACAGACATATTCCATTGGATTTAATCAGGGAATATACGGTAGATTGAAAAACAACGGGGATACACCACTGAAAACTGAATAAGGAATAAAAAAATAAGTGACAGCACCGACCAAAGTACCTGTCACTTATAACCAAAACATCTAAGAACAGTATAGCACTTCCATGTTTCTTAGACAAGTAGAATTTTTTACGGCAGCAGGAGGAAAAAAAATCATGAACACGAAGGAAAGGGTAAAAAATGAAATACTTGTCGGGATGAAACTACATCTTGACACATGCACGATGGCGATACTGGACGCGGTTATAGTAAAGGCAGTGCAGAATGTGGAGATAACGGAGACAGCCACACTCCCGGCCACGACAGACAACACAAACCAGTACATAATAAACCTGTTCGACACAAAAAGGGCGCCAAAGCTAAGCCCGAAAACGGTGGAATATTACAAAAGCACCTTAAATGAGTTCATGGCGCTCATAAACAAACCACTGGATAAAATCAGTGAGTCGGATGTCGAGTATTACCTGCTAACCAAGAAACCGACCAATACAAATGCATCACTCAACAACCTCCGGCGCAACCTCTCGGCGTTCTTCAACTGGATGCGGAAAGAAAAATTCATCAGTGAAAACCCATGCGACGGGATAGAGCCGTATGTGGCAGTTGAAAAGCCGATTGACCACATGGAAGCAACGGACGTGGAAAAATTAAAGCTCGGATGTAAACACAGACGCGACAGGGCATTGATAGAGTTCATGCGTTCAACGGCGGCAAGGAGGGGAGAGGTACCGCCCATAAGGGTCTGCGACATAGATTTCAGGAGCGGAAAGCTGGTAATATTCGCGGAGAAAACACAGAAATACAGGACGGTTTTCCTTGATGATGTCGCAATACATTACATACAGGAATACTTAAGGGAACGGAAGGTGCCCGAAGGCAGCAGGGAACCGCTGTTTACACACCTGCGGGGAGATAAAACAAAAGCGCTTGATGTAGACGGCGTATATGCAAGCATAAGGGACATCGCAAGAAGGGCAGGAATGGACAGGCGTATCTATCCGCACCTTTTCCGCAAAACGACAGCGACAAACATCTGTAAACGTGGCGGGAGTGTTGACGCGGCAGGGGAATACCTTGGGCATGCGCCAAGGAACGTGACAGGCAGGCACTACACATACAAGGGTGACAGGCATGTCGAGCAGATATTCCGTAATTACGTGGAATCGGTATAAAACAGGGAAGGAGAGGACAGAATTGACAAAAAAAGAACTGGAGCAGCTTATTGATTTAAGGAAAGAAGTAGAGGAAATTGAGCAGAGTATTTTAAAAATTGAACAAATGGATATAAAAGAAGCGCCGACTAAGGTAAACGCTTCATATCAGGATTTTCCATACATTCAGGGCAGGGTATCCGTTAAAGGTTACGATCCTGCATCAGCAAACAAACGGGATCGACTTTTGTACAAAAAAAGAGCTCTGCTTGATGAAAGGAAGGAAAAAGCAATCAAAGAAGAACAGAAACTAACGCAATACATAAACAATATAAACGAAAGTCGCGTAAGACGAATAATGCAATACAGATATATTGATGGATATTCATGGGAAAAAATCGGCTGTATCATGCATTTTGACCGCAGAACATGCGAAAGAATTGTGAGCAGGTATTTAAAAAGGGACAAAAAATAAGCCTAAAATGGTAAATTGCCCACAATGCCCGTTTTTTTATGATAATATGGTATCAAGCAGTGGAAGGCGAAAAACAAAACTGCATACATTTTCGAACAAAAGGGACAATATGGCAGCAGTCATAACGTCTCTTTTGTCGTTGATTATAAAAAAATTAGAAGGTAGGTGAATTTCATGGGAAGATCAAGAAAATTTAGCAGTGTAAAGGCATTAGAGGATAAATGGGAAGAATATAAGAAATATTGTGACAATCAAATGGTGCTTACCCATGATTTCAGTTCCAAAAACTCTGAATTTATCAGTAAAGAACTTAGGCGTAGCGTGACATACACGATCGAGGGATTCTGCGTGTTTGCAGGAATTTCCCGTGCGGCATTTTACGAAAGGTATGGCAATAATGAAAAATTTGCTGACATCGTTACGCGCATGAAGGAAGAATGTGAGGTAGACGCAAGGAAAAAGTTCGAATTAAGCATAATTCCGCCACAACTCGCCGGATTGTGGATGTCAAAATACGGATACACAACAAAGACCGACACAAATATTTCCGGTGATTTAACCGTTGAGCAGACAAAGCTTGACGGAATTATCAAACAGATGTGCAGTGACAGATGATAAGATGGAAAACAGTTTCCGGTTTATCTAAGGAGGTGACGTTCCTTTGAGTAACGAAAGCCTGCTGCTGTCGGAAAAATACAAGGCATTTATCCGATGTAATGCAGCAGCTGAGTTTCTTGAAGGAACTTAACCACGGCAGCAGGGAAGACAACAGTAGGCTTGTTTAAGTTCATGCTGAAAGTTGCGCAGTCACCCAAAAAACTGCATATTATAGCAGCGGATGATACCGGCGCGGCAGAGAAAAACATTATTAACAAAGACCTTGGAATTATAGATGATTTTGGAATCTTGACGGATTATAACGGAAACGGTAGCAAGTCGTACAAAATGCCGCATATCGTTTTCCACACAACGGACGGTGACAAGATTATATTCGTGGTTGGATACGGAAACAAAAAGAAGTGGAAGGATGCACTTGGCGGTCAGTACGGATGTCTGTATATTGATGAAATCAATACGGCGGACATAGAATTTGTCCGTGAGGCAGTCATGCGGAGCGATTACATCATGGCGACGCTCAATCCGGACGATCCGAACCTGCCCGTATATTCAGAATACGTCAATCACGCAAGACCGCTTCCCGAGTGGGAGGATGAAACGCCGATTGAAATCAGGGAAGAGCTAAAGGAAGAACCAAAGCCCGGTTGGGTGCACTGGTTCTTTTCTTTTGTCCATAATATGGGACTATCCAAAGAAAAGCGTGAACAGATCATCACCAACACGCCCAAAGGCACCAAGATATGGAAAAACAAGATAGAGGGATTAAGGGGAAAGGCAGCAGGATTAATCTTTCCCAATTTTGACAGAAAGAAAAATGTCGTATCGGAGCAGTGGCTTAAAACACAGATAAAAACAGGAAAAATCTGTTTTAAAAAATTCACGGCAGGGCTAGACACGTCCTATTCGAGTAAATCACCTGATACAATCGCAATGATCTTTCAGGGAATAACGCAAGATAGAAAGCTGATAACGCTTGAAGAGAAAGTGTACAACAATGCGGATTTGGAAACGCCGCTTGCGCCTTCGGATACGGCGGTCAGATTTATCGGTTTTCTTGATATGTGCCGCAGCAAATGGGGTTTTGCAAAAGATGTGTTTATCGACAATGCGGATCAGGCGACGATAACGGAATTAAAAAAATACAAACGTTTGCATGGCTGCCTGTATAATTTCCTCAATTCCTACAAAAAGATTGAAATACTCGACAGAATTAACCTGCAGTTGGGCTGGATACAGCAGGGCTGTTATTTGGTCAATGAACAATGCACAAACCATCTGCACGAAATGGATACCTACAGTTGGGATGAGGAAAAAGACAGACCGGAGGACAAAAACGACCATACAATCAATGCAAACCAATACGGCTGGATACCATACCGCAACATGATTGGATTTGAGGAGGAGGCAAAGGAAAGTGAGGCTGATACATGACATGGGCGAAAAAATCAAGAAGGGCATCAGGACATGGCTGAACATCGTTCCGGCTAATCCGTACAGCATACAAATCAATGAAGTGCTTGATTTTGAGGCAAACGCCATCAGAAACAGAATTTGGTTCAGGGGGGACGGGAACGAACTGGAACAATTATACCAAAGCATGACGGAATACACGGATAAATATAAGTTTTGGGCAAGCAGATGCACGCCGGGAATGGAAATGCGAAAAATCCATACGGGACTTCCGGGACTGATAGTAAAAGTCCTCACATCAATTATCCTTGCCGACATGAATGTCTATGAGTTCAAGGAGGAAAAGCACAGGGAATTGTGGAAGCTGATAGAGGAAGACAACAGATTCCGGAAAAAGCTGGAAAAATGCCTGCAGGAAACGTTGTATATCGGAGACGGGGCATTCAAGGTAACGATTGATACACAGGCAAGCGAATATCCGATTATTGAATGGTATTCCGGGGAACGCATTGAAATCATCAGATACAGGGACAGGGTGAAGGAGGTTATCTTCAAGACGCCGTACACGGATAATCAGCAAAAATATGTTCTACATGAGCGCTACGGGTATGGATACATCAAAAATGAATTATACAAAGGCGACAGCTTAGTTGATTTCAAAACAATAGATGCGACAAGGAATTTATCCGATTGGGAATTTGATAAAAAACTTATGCTTGCGGTACCGTTTGGCGTGTTTGAAAGCAACAAGTATGAAGGGCGCGGCGGTTCCGTGTTTGACGGGAAATTGGACAGCTTTGACGCCTTTGACGAAGTGTGGAGTCAGTGGATGGACGCATTGAGGGCGGGCAGGGCAAAGGAATATATCCCAGAATGCTTCCTTCCGCGAAACAGCATGACGGGGGAAATCCTGAAACCCAACCATTTCGACAACAGATATATCAAAACAGACAATGATATGTCTGAAAATGGAACAAACAAAATAGATGTGGAGCAGCCTGACATACCGCATGAAAGCTATCTCGCCTCTTACGTGACGGCGCTTGACTTGTGCCTGCAGGGAATCATTTCGCCAAGCACGCTGGGCATTGACGTAAAAAAACTGGACAATGCGGAGGCACAGAGGGAAAAGGAGAAGGCAACGCTGTACACGAGGAACGCCGTGATAGAGGCTGTGCAGGAGGTTATCCCGAAGCTTGTGGAAACCTGCATCAATGCATATAACACAAACCAAAACAGGGCAATTGAAAAAGTTGACGTTACGATACCGTTCGGCGAATATGCAAACCCAAGCTTTGAAAGTCAGGTTGAGACGGTGGGAAAGGGAAAGACGCAGGGCATTATGTCCATAGAAGCCTGCGTCGAAGAGCTGTACGGTGACAGCAAGGAGGATGACTGGAAGCACGAAGAAATAGCACGGCTGAAAGCGGAGCAGGGAATTGCCGTAGTCGAAGAACCGTCTGTCAGCCTTGAGGAAATCCAACAGGGGGAAATGCAGGATGAAGGTAAAGGTAATGAAAAAAACATACAGGATGAGCCAAAGGGAATATCAGGGGCTTTTGAAAGTCGCAAGTGAGCAGGTACCTTTCGGGATATATGCAGTTGAAAAGAATGATTATGCCGAACTGCGGTGTGATCACTGTCAAAGCGTCACAAAACTAAAGGAGCTTACAAGACAGTTCCGGCAGCAGGGCTTTAAGGTTTATAAAAACGGGGCGTGAAAATGGATGAATATAATATCGCAAAGGCTTTTGACGTTATCGAACATGAGCTGATAGCCTCCATGCTCCGGAACATGGACAGACACAAGGCAGAGGAAACCGACAGGGGAATCGAATGGACGCAGTGGCAGACAGAACAATTGAAAGCGTTGGAGCAGTATAAAGTCAGAAATCAGAAAAAATACGAAACGCAGTTTCGGAACATAAACGGGCAGATTGAAGCGCTGATTAAGGAAGCACGCGAGAGCGGGGGAATGGAACAGGAAATAGAGATACTGCGGGCGATAAAGAACGGCTTTAAAGGGTATAAGAAGGCTGGCGGCGCAATGACGGCGCAGTTTTTCCGTATGAATGACAGAAAGCTTGATGCCCTGATAAAAGCGACGGTTGATGACATGAAAAAAGCCGAAACGGCAATTCTGCGTATGGCGAACGACAAATACAGACAGATAATATTCAATGCGCAGGTATATGCAAATACAGGCGCAGGAACCTATGAGAAAGCGGTAGACATGGCGTCAAAGGATATGCTGTCAGCGGGGCTTGCCTGTGTGGAATACAAAAACGGTACAAGGCACACATTAAAGGATTACGCGGATATGGCAATCAGGACTGCAAGCAAGCGTGCATATTTAACCGGAGAAGGTGAAAAAAGAAAAGAGTGGGGCATTACCACGGTAATCATGAACAAGCGCGGAAATCCATGCCCGAAGTGTCTCCCGTGGGTAGGAAAGATATTGATAGATGACGTATGGTCGGGAGGCAGCAGCAGAGACGGGTCATATCCGCTTATGAGCAAGGCAGTGGCGTCAGGTCTTTATCATCCACGCTGCAAGGACGGGCATACTACATATTTTGAGGGAATCAGCGCACCGCCTGACAGCAAATTTACGCAAAAGGAAATTCAGGACATTATACAGGAAAGCAAAAAAGAAGCACAGGAACAATATGCCAAACGGCAGCAGGAAAAATTTGAAAGACTGGCAGAGAACTCGCTTGACACAGAAAACAGAAAAAACTACGAACGGAAACAAAAAGAATGGCAGGCGAATGTTGAAAAATACGGCGAAACTGATATAATCAAATTAACGGACGAAGAGCAGTACGCCTTAAACCAATATTTCAGTTTTGAGGCATATGGCATTAACGAAAAACTCCGAAAAGAGTTGGAGCTTAATGCAAAGGAAAAGAAAATGGTAAGGAATCTTGATAGTGCATTAAAAAAGATGCCACATTATGAAGGTGATTTATCAAGGTCTTTATATTTTGGAAATGAGCAGGCGGCAGAAGAATATGTAAAAAAATTTGAAACCGGAAAACCTGTTGTTTTCACAGAATATATCAGCACAACTAGTTCGGACGAACTGTATAATCCTTCCGGTGAGGTTCAGATAATCATTAAAAATTCGACGAAAGGAAGAAACCTTTTAGCACTGAACGGAGAAGAACAGGAAATTTTGTATGAAAGGGGTTCGGAGTTTGTTGCAAATGATATTTTGGAATACGAGGGTAAATATTGGATTCTAGTGGAGGAAAGATAAATGGATGGGGGAAAATATAAACCTTATACGGCTAAGCGTTGGACCGAAATCCCAATGCCCAAGACAATTGAAGGGGCGGCACGCAAGGAGTATACACCCGAAGAAAAAAGGCAAAATGAAAGGGATATGGAACGTATCATGAGAAAACTCGGCGTCCTTAAACCTGATGAAAGAATTGAAAACGGAAAGGTTGTAAAGTCTTAAGACGGTTATAATGCAATATTGATACCACCAGCCAATACAATGGCGCGGTGGTATTTTTGCGTCCTAAATTTAATTGCGATGTCGCAACAAAGCAAAGTGAGGGGGTGATGAGGATGTATATAAAGGTGAGACATGATTTCTTTGACAAAGAAAATGATTTGCGTTTGGTAAAGAAAGGCGAGGTCATGAATGTAAGCGCGGAACGGGGAAAGCAGCTTATTTCGCTTCGACTGGCAGAGGAAACAAAGGAGCCTGATAAGGAAGACAGAAAAGCAACAGTAGGATAAGCTGTTATTTTTTTACTCCAAACACGACATGAGGGTAAAAGGTGCGTGGGCAGTGACACTGATAACAATGGAAAACAGGGTGACACCCTTAAAATGGAGGAAATTTACATGAAATTAAAAATTGCAAGAGTATTTTTCAGTCCTGACGGACAGGGAGGCAGTACAGGACAGCAGCCACAACAGCCTCCGGCAAACCAACCGGCACAACAACAGAGCAATCAGTCGACGCAGCAGTCTATTGACTATGCCAAAATCCAGCAGATGCTTGACGGGACGCTTGCGGCAAAGGAAGACACGGCATTGAAGGCATATTTCAAGCAGCAGGGGCTTAGTCAGGAGGAGGCAGAACAGGCAATGTCCGCATTTAAGGCGGAAAAAGCAAAAAATCAGCCGGATGTGAATGCAATGCAGACGCAGCTTGCGCAGACACAGGCGCAGATGCAGAAATCCAAAGTGGAAAATGCGGCAATATTGGAGGCGGTCGGTATGGGACTGGACGCCAAGACAATACCGTACGTGTTGAAAATGGCGGATTTGAGCACGGCAGCAGGGCAGGACGGAAAAATCAACAATGAAACAATCAGGAGCGCCTTAAATAAGGTGATTGAGGATGTACCGCAGCTAAAGCCACAGCCTCAAAACGGAGCCGGATTCAGACAGGTCGGCGGGGCAGGCGGCGGAAGTGGACAGAATCAGACGGACGATGAAAAATTGAAACGGGCGTTCGGGCTATCTTAAAAGAGGAGGACAAACATGGCAGTATATGATTATGCGGAAAGTTTTGAAGGCTTTCTTCAACAGAAATACGCAAAGGAGTTATGTTCCGATGCGCTGACAAAAAGCAATCAGCAGGTAAAATTTATCAATGCACAGACAATCAAGCTTCCAAGAATAGCGGTATCAGGCTACAAAGACCATACACGGACACCGGGGTTTAATTCGGGAACGTTAAGCAATGACTGGGAGCCAAAGAAACTGGAACACGACAGGGACATTGAATTTTGGGTTGATCCTATGGACATTGACGAAACAGACCTTGCGTTATCCGTGGCAAATATCCAAAATACCTTTGAAACGGAGCAGGCAATCCCGGAGAAGGATTCCTACCGTTATTCAAAGCTCCATGCGGAACTCGTATCATATGGCGGAAGGATTGTCACTACGGCAATAACTGCTGCCAATTTTTTGGAGGCGTTTGATGAGGAGATGGCGGTCATGGATGAAGCAAGTGTGCCGGAGGAGGGAAGAATCATTTATGTTACGCCTGCAATGCGCAAGATTGTAAAAGAAGCGGAAGGACTGCAGCGTGTGATCAGCGTTTCGACGCCTGCCACGATAAACCGCAAGGTGCACAGTCTTGATGATGTAACAATTAAATCGGTGCCATCTGCAAGAATGAAGACAAAATATGATTTTACGGACGGTGCCGTTGCCGCATCTGACGCAAAACAGATTAACTGGATTCTGATTCATCCGTCCTGCGTTGTATGCCGTGACAAATACAGTTACATCAAGCTGTTTACACCGGGAACGGATTCACGCACGGCAGACGGATATTTGTATCAGAACCGTTACTATTCCGATTTGTTCCTTTTGGAAAGAAAGGTGGAAGGTTGCGCAATGAATGTTGAGGCAGGCGCATAGGAGGTGTTTGAATGAAGGCGGAAAAAGGAAACAGGGAATATTTCATTGATGAAAGCCAAAAGAAGCTCTATCAGGACAGGGGTTTTGACATTAAGAACGACGAAGGCACAGTGATTGCATACGGACGCGGTAAAACGGTGTCTTATGATGAATACGAGAAAATGAAAACGCGCAATAATGAACTGGAAGGACAGGTGAAAGAGCTACAGGAAGCGCTTGATGCGATGGAAAAGCCGAAAAAAGGCAGCAGTTCAGACAGTGGGGAAAACGGTAAGAAAGGGTGATCATATGGCATATGTACCTTACGTTGATGCGGAATATTACCATCAGGAATATAACGGTACCGTGTTGGCGGATGATGCGCTTGCAAAAATGCTGCGAACCGCAAGCAGGCATATTGATGCCCTGACCTATAACAGGATTACAGGTCGGGGCTTTTCTCGCCTGACGGAATTTCAGCAGGATATCATAAAAGAAGTCTGCTGCCTGCAGGCTGATTTTGAGCATGAAAATGCAGACATGATAGACACAGTCATATCCGCGTACAGCCTCAACGGTGCATCGGTTCAGTTTGGGAATACGTGGAATGTCGTGGTAAACAACGGCATTGCAATGAAAAAAGATACATATCAGATGTTGCAGCAGACAGGATTATGCTGCAGATTGGCGGTGGCAAGATGAAGTATCCGTGTCTCGTACCGAAAAAACTCTGCAAAACGGATATCCATGTGGAGCTTACTCCGGAAGGCTTGGATAAATACGGGGAAGAGCTCCCGAAGGTTGTTTTGGATTTGCAGTGTAACTTTCAGGATAAAGCAAAAACAATTTATACCGCCGAAAAAAAGGCGGTGCAGGTAACAGGAACCGCGCTGTTCCCCGGAGACATTGCACCGACGCTGCCGTCCATCTGCGGGGGAACCGTAACCGTTTTCGGAATGCAGAGAAGGATTGAACAGGGAACAAAGGCGCGCAATCCGGACGGAAGTGTTAATTACTGCAGGTTGGAGGTGGTATAGTGAAGGTTTCTTCTACGGTAACAATGGATTTTAAGAAAATCAGACAGTTGACACAGGCGCAGATAACGGCATTGGAGATGACGGCGGAGGCACTGCATACGGATGTCGTGCAGGCGCAGGTTATGCCAAGAGATACGGGAAACCTGCAAAATGAGAGTACATTCGTGGAATATACCGACGTTCGTTCGGGCAGGGCTGTCATCGTGTCTTCGACGCCATACGCACGAAGGCTGTATTTTCATCCTGAATATCATTTTTACAAAGGCGAGAATCCGCACGCAAGGGGCAAATGGTATGAGGATTGGCTTCCCAATGGAAAAAAGAAAGACTTTTGCAGGGAAGTGTTTGAGAAGCATTACAGGAGGTTAACAGGTGTATGATACATCTTAGGGATATCAGGGATTATGTTGCAACACTGGGGATAGCCAATGACGGAAACTGTTATTGCGGGAAAATGACGGACAAAAAAGAGAAATCCATAGGCGTTTATCCATTGAAAAACAGTCCGAACAGCGGCATACCGCTTGGGGGGACAAAAAACAGCTCCTACGGCGTGAAGGCGGTTTCCCTTTTGGTGCACTGGAACCGTTCCCCAACGGAATCCGAGAAGGCAGCAGAAGCCCTGCAGGAGGCTCTGATATCCTGCAGGGATGAAACAATCAACGGGCAGACAATCAAGTTCATATTTGTGGCGTATGACGAGCCGATTCCGGTCGATACGGATGAAAACGGAATTTATGAATACGTGATAGAATGCCTTGTCTATTATGAAAGGAGCTAAGGATGTCAAAAACAAGAACCGGGGTGTATCCGGTATATGAAAATCAGTTTACGGTCGGCGCAGACAAGGAAAACGCTACGGGAATTGCCGATATGGAGACATTCAGCGTGTCATTTGACAACGGGATTGAGGAATGGAAGCCTTTTGATCAGGAAGGGTGGTCAAGAAGGCTGCTGACAGCAAAAGCGATAACAATTACCATCAACGGAAAGCGCAATATTGGCGATCCGGGAAATGATTACATTGCCGGACTGGCATTTTTGAACGGGCGGGATGCAGAAGGCTACTTGGGCTGGACATTTCCTGACGGGACGCTTGTGGAATTTGAGGGATGTGTATTCAATGTCACAAACATTGGAGCAGGTGATTCTACGAATGTGGGTCCGCTTGAGTTCGAAGCATTAAGCAATGGAAAACCGAAAGTTACACCGGCAGCATAAACAATCAGGATGCAGGCATAAACTGCGTCCGTATTTAAAATATGGAGGAAACGGATAATGGCGAAGGTAGTGGATATAACGGAAAAGCTTAGTTTTGATGAAAACCCTAAAATTAAAATAAAGGGACATGAATTTGAAGTAAATTCGGATGCAAAAACCATGCTGGAAATCATGGGGTTATTCTCAACAAAAAATGAAGCGGAAGCGTCTACGGAAGCATATAAAATGTTGTTCAATGAAAAAGACAGAAAAACAATTGAGAAATTAAAGCTTCCTTTCAAGGATTTCATGCGGATTATTGAAATTTCGATGTCATTAATCATGGGGGAAGAAGAACAGGGGGAAGCAGAGTCCCGTACTATGACTTAATGGAAGATTTTGACCTGATTGTAGCCTCCTTTCAGGCACAGTACGGGATTCGCTTATCAAAAGAACTGGATACCATGAAATGGGATGAGTTCAGGGCATTGCTTGTAGGTATAGGACCGGATACGCCGCTTGGAAGAATCGTGTCAATCCGTTCGGAGGATGATGAGGATATCCTGAGATATTTTACAACGGATCAGAACAGAATCAGGAATGAATGGAGAAACAGACGCAAAAAAGAGGACGTATCAGATGCGGATCAGGAATGGATGCTTGAACAGTTTAAAAAGGCATTCATTTCTATGGCGGGAGGGATTTCAAATTGAAAAAATAAGAAACAAAAGGAAAGAAAAAGTGCAGTGCGTATATTGCGGGCACTACATAAATGTATTCAGGTCAAAAGACGCCGTATGCCACGGCGTTTTTTTGAAATGTAAAAATAAAGAATGCGGTAAGATTTTTGAATTAAAGCTGTAAGACGTTGTGCCGATGTGCCTGTCTTTGAAAAAAGGTAGGTGAAAATTATGTCGGCTACAAGCGTTGGTACAATCGGACTTGACTTAGTCGTAAACAGGGACGGTTTTGACAGTCAGATGCAGAATGTCGGGCAGATTGCAAAAAAAGCAGGAACCGCACTGGCAGCTGCGTTTTCAGTCAAAAAGTTAGCGGATTTTGGTAAAAAGTGCATTGAGCTTGGTTCAGATTTGTCGGAGGTACAAAACGTCGTTGATGTCACTTTCCCGAAAATGACGGAAAAAGTGGACGAATTTGCAAAAAGCGCTGCCACTTCCTTCGGACTGTCGGAGACAATGGCAAAGCAGTATACGGGAACGTTCGGCGCAATGGCAAAAGCCTTCGGGTTTACCGAAAAACAGGCTTACGACATGGGTACCACTCTGACGGGGCTTGCAGGTGACGTAGCTTCTTTCTACAATCTGACGCAGGATGAGGCGTACACGAAATTAAAGTCCGTTTTTACGGGCGAAACGGAATCTTTAAAGGATTTGGGCGTTGTAATGACGCAGACGGCGCTTGACTCATATGCGCTTGCCAACGGATGGGGAAAGACGACACAGTCCATGTCGGAGGCGGAAAAGGTTGCACTGCGGTATGCATTTGTACAGAAACAGTTATCCGCGGCGCAGGGCGATTTTGCAAGGACATCAGGCGGATGGGCAAATCAGGTAAGGATACTGAAGCTTCAGGTCGATTCCATTATGGCAAGCATAGGGCAGGGGCTTATAAACCTGTTAACTCCGGTCATTAAGCTTATCAACACTACAATCGGAAGGATTGCAACACTTGCCAATGCATTCAGGGCATTTACGGAGCTGTTAACGGGGAATAAATCCTCCCCGGGGCAGGGAATTGAGGAAACAGCGGAAGCAGCCGAAGGACTGGAAACGGCAGCAGGGGGCGTAGGAAGCGCCGCCGAAAAAGCCGCAAAAAAGCTCAAGGGGCTTATGGGGTTTGATAAGCTCAACAATATACAGAGCGACGATTCGGGTTCCGGAGGAGCAGCAGGCGGAAGCAATATTGACTTTGGTGCGCTGGCAAAAGATGCTGACGAAGCGGCGGATGCAGAAAGAAAAGTAAACCCGCTTTTGGAGAAAACCACCAGGCAGTTAAAAGAGCTTGGAAATTTACTCAAAAGTGGGTTTAAGGCAGGACTTGGCAGGGATTTTGAGTTAAGCCTGAAAAGGACAAAAGGGCACCTGAAAAGCATAAAAGACAGCTTAATTGATATATTCACGGATAAAAAAGTAACGGATTCCGCTAAAAAGTGTGCATCAAAAATTGCCTATGCTCTAGGACAGACAGCAGGTGCGGCTTTAAGCGTCGGCCAGACCATAACAGAAAATATAACGGGCGGGATTGATAAATACCTGAAACAGAACAGCGGATATATTAAAGAACGTCTGATTGGAATTTTTGACGCTACAGGAGAGATAGCAGCGCTTACGGGGGACTTTGCCGAAGCTTTTGCAGGTGTTTTCGAAGTTTTCCGCAGTGATACTGCAAAACAGTGCACGGCAGACATTATCGGGATATTCAGCAATGCATTTCTAGGTATCTATCAGCTTGGTCTTGAGGTTGGCAGGGATGTCTTAAACTGTATTGTGAAGCCTTTTATTGACAATCAGGACAAAATCAAGGAAGCCCTTACAAATACTCTAAAGCCGATTGGCAGGGTTCTGTCTGTCCTGAATACATCCATCGGGGAAACTTTTGAAAAAATATTTCAGGTTTATGACGAAAAGATAAGACCGGCATTTGAAGGGATTGCGGAAGGATTAAGTGCATTACTGGCAGTTATTCTTGATACGTATAATCAGTATATAGCTCCGGTGCTTGATGAACTTGCAATAAATTTTACCGAAGTATGGCAGGAACATATCCAACCGGTAATTGATAAAGCAGTAGAACTATTTGGAAAGTTTGCAGATTGTATTTCTGTTGTTTGGCAGAATGTATTGGTTCCGTTTTCAAACTGGATAACCTCAACAATTGTTCCAGTACTGGCACCGGTATTTGAAGCGTTGGGAAAAACGGTTTTACGCGTATTCGGTGCAATTGCCGATACTGTTGGCGGCTTCATGGATATTTTAGGCGGTATCCTGGATTTTATTACGGGAGTTTTCACAGGGGATTGGGATAAGTGCTGGGAAGGCTTCGTTTCCGTAGTGAATGGCGCCAAAGACATGTTGGCAGGCATGTCCGAACAGATAATCGAAATTGTCGGAGCGGTACCGCGCGCGGTTTCAAGCCTTATAGGTTCAATGGTAGAAAATGCAGATGTCCAATGGAAGAAAATACGGGAAAACTTTTTAAATTCAGCGGAAGCAATCAAAAATACTTTGGAAGGTCTGAAAAATATTGTGGTTTATATTTTCAGAACCATGTGGATTACGCTCAAAAGCATTATTAATTCCATACTTGGCGGTATAGAAAAAATGGTGAACGGAGTTGTGAAAGGAATCAATGGGGTCATTCGTACCCTGAACGGGCTTAAATTTGATATTCCTGAATGGATTCCGGGCATGGGAGGGAAATCATTTAGATTAAACATTGGTGAAATGAAAGGTGTTTCTATTCCGCGCCTTGCAAAAGGCGGTATTGTTAGGACGCCGACATTGGCAATGATGGGTGAAAACAGCAAAAAGGAAGCCGTGGTACCACTTGACAGGAATTTGGAATGGCGTGATGCGATTGTAGACAAGATTATTGAAAAAATGGGCGCGCAGGGCGGTTTTGGCGGCGGGTTGACGGCAGCAGAGGTGAGAAGCATCATGATGGAGGCAGTAAATATGTTTGCGCAATTGATAAGTCAGATGGAAATAAAAGCTGTTATGAGCTCAAGGGAAGCGTACAAGGGTGTAATGAAAGAGTACAAGATTGAAAACAAGCCTAAAGGGCGGACGGTGATTTGATATGGCATATGCAGGATATTTGTTTAAATTCGGGAATTTTGTTTTTCCGGATAAATACATAGACGCTGATGGAGTAAGCATAGCAGCGAATAGGAGACTGGACATGAATTCCTATGCAGACGGGGACGGTGTGACACAGAGGAATGCACTAAAGCATACGCGTACCACGTTGGAATTTTCGACGGGGATTTTGTATGAAAGCGAAATGGAGGAAATTATGGACGGAATTGTACGAAATTACAAAAATCCGTTGGAGCGCGACGCAATATGCACCTATTATGATACGGAACACAGGTGTTACAAAACGGGACATTTTTATTTGGATTCAAACATGACATGGGTTCCGGGTGGAACTGCAGGCGGAGAAATGATTTACAAACCATGCAAGTTTTCATTTGTGGAATATTAGGAGTAATGATAATGAATGTATCAGACGCAGTTAAGGGACAATATAAAAACAACAGCATACATAAAAACCTGATTCTAAGGTTTCCAGAGCTGGACTTGCAGATCATGCACAGGGACATACATCAGGACAGTGTGAGATTAAAGGAATCCATACTTGACAAAGAAAGCATGGAGTTTGTAGGATGTATCGCAAGTATTTATCAGGTTGCAGTAGAAAACTTGGATGTGGATGTCAAGGGAAAAAAGATAGAAGTTGCAATATACACGGATGATGAGCCGGAACCGATACCGCTTTTTCACGGAATTGTAGATTCAGCAGTAAAGCAGGCAAATAAAAAGACAAAGGAAATTGTGGCATATGATGAACTGTACATAAAAGGAAATACGGAAGTGGCAGGGTGGTATAAATCCCTGCCATTTCCTGTTACGTTGAAATCCCTGCGAGACAGTCTGTTTACCTATATAGGAATTGTGCAGGTAGAGACTATCCTTCCAAATGATGATGTACAGATTACGAAAAGGTATAACCCGAGCAGTTTACAGGCGTTATCGGTGATTAAGGCTGTCTGTCAGATTAATGGCGCGTTTGGTATTATAAACCGTAACAACAGGTTTGAGTACCGTATTTTGACAAATATTGCGGGAAATAATGGTTCATATCCTTCTGCAGTGCTTTTCCCGCCATTTTATCCCGAAACACAAGCACTATATTCCAACGGGGTACAGGCGGAGGCGTTTTCCTTCTATAAAAACGTGGACTATGAGGAATATGTAGTCAAGCCGGTTGATAAGCTGACGATCCGGCAGAGCGAGGATGAAGAGGGTATTACGTTTGGGGAAGGCGAAAACAACTACATTATTCAGGGAAACATGTTCACATATAAGCTGGATAAAGATGTACTGATTCGGATTGCGGAAAGGATATATGAGAATGTAAAAGGTTTTTCATATTATCCGTTTGCATCAGAAAACAATGGTCTTCCGTGGGTGGAATGCGGGTTGGATGCGGTGTCATTTACAATGATTGACTGGGAGGCAACCGAAAAAGCGAGGGAGGCAGCAACTGAAAATAAGGAGAATATCGTCGTTTATGGGCAGAAGGATTTTTACGTCCTAAGCCGTGAACTTTCGGGAATACAGGCACTAAAGGACACGTACCAGGCGCAGGGCGAGGAATACCAAACGGAGTTTATAACGGATCTGCAGACGCAGATTGACACATTAAAGAAAAGTACCAAACAGGAGATTGAGGAAAAGGTCGGGGATTACACCTATAATAAGGAAGAAATTGACAACATGATTGCCGCAGGCGGCGGTAAATGGGATGTCCAGTCAGTGCCTGTCCTTCCGGTAACGATAGCTGCCAATACGATTTACCTGATACAGGGGGAAGTGACGGTGGAATAATGGGAAAACAGAGCGCACGGCTTTATTTTCAGGGGAAAGACCACAAGGACATATATTTTAACGGGCATTACCATGACGCGGTGTACCTGACGGATGGCGAAGGGAATGCAACACTTGTGTGGGAAAAGATAAAAGGAATTTTAGACACAAAAACTTTTTTCCTGACTTACATGGATGGGCTTTATATTGCCATAATCTCAAATGTATACGCAAAAGACATCACATTCTATAGCGGAAACGACAGATACGGAATGAATCCCTGCAATGTCAGGGACATACGCAGGGAGGACAGAAGGGTACAGAGCATGTTCGGTCTTGGGGACAAACTCGAAGCCATCCTTAAACTCCCTTATTCCGTGAGGTCTTATTCCATACCGGTTTCGGATGGGAAACTGGATACGGACAATGCCGTGTCAGACAGACTGGATGGGTATTATTGGAACACAAGCCGCTCACTGGTTGGAAACAACTGCAATATATACGAAGCATCCCTTTATTCCCCAAGTACATCCGTGGCATCAGCCCCCGGAATTATAATTGATGGCAGGGCAGTAAACTATGACAGTCCGGAACTCAATGGAAGCGCTGGCATTTTCGGACTGGCAGGAAAGCTTTTTGCAGATTCGGTGCTTCCAAATGACGGCATAGACATGAATGTCCCGTTGCGGTTTTTCGAACTGGACGATTCAGGAACCGGACTTGTTTCAAGGGAAGTACGTCTTCCTGTCAGCCTTACAGGGGAATTTAAATTAAGGGCGCTGAGGGCTTACAATGAAAAAAACCCATCAGGCACAAAAGACGAATGGTCGTATAAATATACAGTCCCGTATGAGACAAACCATTCGGGAAGTGTGAGTGTGGTTAACAGCACCAAAGGGGCAGTATATTTGCATCTTATTGCTGAAAATGGGAATAAATTATGGGGAAAAGTTTTCAGGTATGATGAAATTTATAAAGCCATCATTGATTTTACTAGATTTGAAATTACAGGCTATACAAAAGTTGAGGAAACAGCGCTATATACGGCGCAGGGCTTTGGCAAAAACTGGAGGGTGCAGTTTACTTTCAGGCGGAAGGGCGGAGGGGCCTCGGGAAATTATTACCTGAGTTATGGCAGGGTTTCGGACATGGACGACAGCTACATTGGTTTATCTGAAATTTCAGGAATGCAGGCAGGCGAAATGAGCAGGTATTACAATGGAGAAATTACATGCATTGCGGAAACTGGTAATATCCTGTATGTCGGGACAAGGGACGGAAGCGGCTATGTGAATAAGCATTACATCAGGATCGACACCATGCAAAACAAAGCCGAACTTACGGAATATTACATCGGCATTAAGAAATAGAAGGGGGAATGCATTATGGCGGAATACGCGCCGATATATACAAGACCATACGAAAACGGCTGGGTGAATGCCCCGCCCGAAGAGACGCCTGTCACGGCGGAGATTTTGGATGCGTACGACATTGCAGTGGAAAACATCGAGGGCTATCTCAGGGACAACCCAATCAGGCAGCCGGAAACGGCGAGTGACATATCTGCTGTGGATGTATCCGTATCGGGTCTTACGCTGACCGTGCAGCTGAAGGATGGCAGCGGGGACGTGGTTTCCGAAAAGTCTGTCGAGCTTCCAACGGGAGGTAGCGGTACGGATGCGGATTTGGATGATTTGATCGTGACCAATAGTATTTCGATGGGACGGAAAACGGGTACAAACGTGGGGAAGCAAAGCGTTGCCGAGGGATACGACACAACAGCGACGGGATATTATTCCCATGCCGAAGGGAGTACCACGACGGCATCGGGAGGCAGCTCTCATGCCGAGGGGTACGGTACGGCAGCATCGGGGCTTTATTCCCATGCCGGTGGGCACGGGACAAAAGCGACAGGGGAGTCATCCCATGCCGAGGGGAACAACACGACGGCATCGGAAAAATGTTCCCATGCCGAGGGACATGGGACAATGGCGACGGGATATTATTCCCATGCCGAGGGATATGCCTCGGTGGCACGGGGAGGCAGCTCTCATGCCGAGGGGTACGGCACGAAGGCAATGTCCAGCCATCAGCACGTTCAGGGGAAATACAATGTTGAGGACACAACGAACAAATACGCCCATATCGTGGGCGGCGGCACATCGGACTACATCCGTAAAAACATCCATACCCTCGACTGGCAAGGCAACGCAGAATATGAAGGCACGGTAAAATCGGCGGGGCTGATACTGGCAGACACGGTCACGGGGCAGGAATGCATGCTTACGGTAGCAGATGGTAACTTGCAGATAACACCGGTATAAATGCAGGGAAGGAGGAGCCATATGGTGAAGGTAACGGAAATATCAGCGAATCCCATAAACAGGGAAACAAAGGTATCACTCTTTGCGGATAAAAAAAGTGATGTTACTGCTGACATGGAAATCGAGGGAATGCTGGACGGCTACACAATAGGCATGGGAAGCACTGTAATGACGGCGGATGCAGACTTTGCATTCATGAGGTCTGACGGCACATGGAACTGGATATAAGGGAAGGAAGTGTGTAGAATGCAGGCAGATGAGGTATTTGCGGTTCTCCTCCGGAAAATAAGACTCGGGGGCAGCAACCCGGAAGACATACAGGATGCGGTAAACAATTACCTGAAGGATAATCCGGTCGAGACGGAAAGCACTGACATAGATTTTTCAAAGTATTTTGATTAGAAAGAAGGAGGAAATAATTTTATGAAATTTGCAACATCGGAATGGGTAAAAACATAGTTTGACAACTTTGCCACAAGGATAGCACTTGTTTTTGCGAAGAAAGAAGAGCTGCCCACGAAAGTGAGTGACCTTACGAATGATGAGGGATTTGTAACCGGTTCGGTTAATAACCTGACCAATTATTATACGAAAACGGAAGTTGACGCACTGGCAGCAGGCAGCGGTACAAATGCACTTGTCTTCGAAACAAAAGCTGCCCTTGATGTGTGGCTGGAAGAACAGAACAATGTCACGAATTTAAAAGCCGGACAGAATATTTACATAAAGGCAGCGGACACGCCTGACTACTGGTGGGATGGTACAGGGCTGCAGCCACTGGAAACGGAAAAAGTCAGTCTCGACGGATACGTTACTGATGCCCAGTTAACGACCAAGCTTACCGATTATTTGAGAAACACGGATAAGGAAACGGAGAACATTGATTTTTCAACATATTTTGCGGGGTGATTTTATGAAATTTCTTACAAGGGCATGGATTCAGACACAACTTAGTAGCTTTGCGGAAAGGATTTCGAATGTATTTGCTAGAAAAACAGATGCCGAAGCACACTGTACACAGAAAGCTACACAAAGCATCCTCGGGCACGTGAAGCTGTCCAACAGTGCGGCAATAACCACCCCCGGGGAATATGCGCTTGATGCGGTGGAGAAAAATGCCTCGGTGCAGGGGACGCTTGCAAACTTAATTCAGCAGACAAAATAGCAATTTTAACTGACATGTTTAAAACAAGCGGGTTATTGCATCCGGGGAGCAGCGTAGGTATAGACATTTGGAGGAATCAATGCTCGCTGCTGATTATTATTGACGGATTTAGCAATTCAGGCGCTCTATATATAGTCGGAGATGGATACGAAAGCACACGGGTTTTGCAGGTGTTTAGTTCATTGAATGATGAATTGTCTTTTAACTGTGAATATGGGCAACAAACTTTCACGATGACACTTGCAGATGACTATCCAGCTATTTGCACGTACACATTGCTTAACTGTCAAGTGGGAAATTTTTAAATTATCTTATTTCACTCCAAAGCACTATTTATATAGTATTTCCTTGACCTTTAGGGCATCTATCTCTGCGCCGGATATATTCCTTATAATGATTTTAATTTGTGTCCCATACCTGTATGCTTCGCCTTCAAAGCAAATATCGCCATTGTACAGGATGCCTACCGGAGTTATAGGCACGCTTACATTAATCATAACATTTGTTTTGGATATATCCATAATCCCTATTATTACGCATACGTCGTTGTAAAAGTCGGGATTAAAAATATCATCCACATTGATTGTAAGTTCGTCTCCAACATTAGTAAAACTTTTATCCAAAGCCACTTCTTTCCAGCCTAAATTGCTATTTTGGATGGTAAAAACGTAACCCGTAAACCGGCATAAAATAAAAGGAAGGATCTGAAAAAAAATGAATGAAACAATAACAGCCAACGGTGTAAGTTACACCGCCAAGAATGTAACCACAGAAATTAACTCAATATCTTTCACGCTGGCCAATCCGGTGGAAAATCCGGAAGCAGCGTTCCGGGAAGTGAAGAGCCTGACAGTGGGGGACGGTCAGAAAAATGTCTACGGCCAGTATCCGGATGTCGAATATGAATCCCTTACAACAGCCGCAGACGGGAGCGTAACAATAACCATGCATATCCTGACTAAGACGGAGAAGCAGATTAAAGAGTTGCAGGTATCACAGGCAGAGCAGGACGAAGCCATAGCAGCAATGATGTTTGGAGGATGCAGAGAATGGGTAAAAAGGGAATAGACATCGCAAAATGGAACAAAATAACCGACTACAGGGCAGTCAGGAACGCAGGCGTGCAGTTCGCCATTGTAAAGGTAATTAACAGCAGCAATAAACCTGACAGTCGTTTCCACGAACACGTAAGCGGCTTAAGCAGCGCCGGCATTCCGATAACGGGCGGATATACATATTCTTACGCCAACACGCCGGAAAAGGCTAAGAAGGCGGCGGATGCGTTCGTGGAGACTGCAAAACCGAAAAACATTAATGTAATGTGGCTGGACTTGGAGGACAATGCCGTCAAAGGACTTGGAAGCAGTATTATAGATATTATAAATATCTACAGAATGTTTGCAAAGTCCGCAGGCATGGGATTTGGCATTTACACGGGCGCACAGTATTACAACCCGCACCTGAAACCATACGCGAAGGAAATCGCGGACATTCCCATTTGGTGGGCGAGGTACCCATATACAAAAGAGCGTACTATAACGGCGGATGTTCCCGACAGCAAATACCTGCCGTCAGGCATGGAGCTTGCAGGGTGGCAGTACAGCAGCAAGGGAGTCATTTCCGGAATACAAGGATACGTGGATCTTAATGTGTGGTACGAAGAACTGTTTGAAAACATCCAAAGGGAAATCCCGATTGAATACAATCCGTTTACGGAACCTGTGGCGAACGTAAGGGAAGGAACAACGGGAAACGACGCGCGCTGGGTACAATGGTACCTGTGGCGGTTCGGTCTGCTGCAGAAAGAGGAAATTGACGGCGTTATTGATATAAGGTCTGCTGCCGGCATAGGAGAAGCACAGCGCAGGCTGGGACTTACTGATGATAGAATTGTCGGCAAAATCACGCGCGCCACATGGAAAAAGATATGCTAAGGGGGGAACCATATGGAAGACTTTATAACAAAACGTGAACATGAAGAATTTGCACGACGGATTGACGCCGAAAATGAACGCCAAAACAAAAGGATTGGTCTGCTGGAGGAAAACGTCCGGCAGATAAATAACCTTACAGTGTCCGTGCGGGAAATGGCGGTCAACATGGGAAACATGCTGGAAGAGCAGAAAAAGCAGGGCGAGCGTCTCGGAAAACTCGAGCGGGAGCCCGCGGAAACAAACAAGCAGATAAGACAGACCGTAATAACATCCATAGTGGGAACGGTTGTCGGTGCCGTTGTTACGGCGGCACTGATGCTCTTATAAGGAAGGAGACTGAACAATATGAAAAATATTAACTGGGCAAGAAAATTAACAAGCAGGAAATTTTGGGCAGCAGTGGTAGGATTTGTTACGCCAATCATGACTATTGCGCAGGTACCCGACAATACGGCTGTGCAGGTGACAGCCATCATCATGGCGGGAGGCACCTTGATTGCCTACATAATCGGTGAGGGTATGACTGATGTAGCAAACATTGAAACGAACGGAAATGAAGAGGAAAAATAAAAAGGGAAATCGAAACGGCGCCAGGTGAAAATGATGAAAATGGAACATAAAAATAAGAAGCAATAATTTACGGTTAGCAACAAATTAGTAACATTATAATATTAAAATCTTTATGAAAATTCAGCATTCACAAGGGTTTGCGCAATTTATTGACAAAATCAAATAATTTCAATCCTTAAGGAAACCTTAAGCATTTTCCAAAGGATTTCTTAAATGAATAATGCTACAATTGATATAACAAAAATCATTTCAAAATGGGAGGTTTTATGAAGAAGAACAGATACTATATAAAAAATCAAGTGTGCTTATTAGGAGTAAGTGCAATCTGTTTCTTATCGGGCTGCGGAAAGCTGTCCGAAAACGAAACGGCAGTTCCCGAAATGGCTCCATATACGGATATTGCCGTCACAGATACAGTCGTGACGACGTATGACACAACGGCACATGAGGATAACTACTTCTCATCTTTTGCAAGCTGGCAAAAAGACGAGACATATATGACAAGCGGCAACGTTCACGTAAAGGACAAAAAGACGCTGACAATGCTGGAAGTATCGGATAATGCACAGATAACCGTTACAGGAAGCCTTGAACCAGTTGAGGGTAAACTTTCGCTTTTATACCAAGCTTCTGACGGAACCGTCACGACTTTGGCAGACAGCCGCAGCATAACAGATAATCACATCATCTTTATCAATCAGACACTCGACCTTTCTGCCGGAACAGGGGAGGTTTATTTCACGGGCGATTGTGCGGCTGCCATGTTTGACATCGGATTTGGCAATTCCGACGATGTGCGCTACTACTATTCCCATACCGACAACAGCACAAATTCCATGCCCCCAAGGTTTGAGATTGCAATGGAACTGACAGCGCATTACGACGATGCAGATCCCTTCATTGATGAAAGGCTGTTTTACGTTACACAGGATATAGACACATTGGAATTGAATATCCTGTATCAAATGAAAGGCGAAGAAGGCATTTTGGAAATCGCAGATAACAGGACGGACGCTGTTTTATGGAGCAGCGAATGGCATGGAACCGTTGACACGACTACAACAACAGCGCAGTTAAAGAACCTCGAAAAAGACAGGGAATACGTGATACGGTTTACCGGGACAAAAACAGAGTATGCAACGATTATTGCCGCATCCGACAGTGATAAAATTCGGGAACGGGAAAGACCGGAACAGACAGTGGAAGAAAGGCAGAATGCACTTTGAACCTACCAACAAAAACCTGCGTGTTTATGAATCTGCCGAGGGCGCATGATAAACCAACGGTATCCATTCAAACGTCATCGGCTTTGTGACATATTTCTGCCGGATTTGCTGATATTCCTCTTCGGAGATTTGCGTGTCAAGCCGTCCGCTCCCGTCCCATTCTCCGCCGTAAAATTCCGTGTCAGTCATGCTTTGCGTGGCAGAGTCCCACGTGCCCGAGTACGCAATGGTATCCACCACAACCCAACCGCAAGTGTCTTCCTGAAATTGCAGGTAAGTCGTTGAAGAGTACATTCCGCCGCTGACATATTCGATGACTTTGTTATCATAAATTGTCATCTTAAAATACGAAGAAGCGTGCTCCATTCCAATGCCGCCGTCTTCGTTGTAAGTATAAATTATATAAGGAATGTCCTTGTAAGCGATCACCATTTCCGGAAACCCGTCGTCTGTCAAATCCTTGAGGGCATAGAAAAAAAAATCTTCCGTTTCGGATTCCCACGATAACAGTGACGCGCACAGTTCATCATACAAATCCTTCCACTCGCCGCCCCAAAGCTTCGTCTGTACGCTCTCGTCATTGATGTTCCGGTTGTCGGCATTCATAAACTCCTCATAATGCTCCAGCACTTCGATATAAGGCTTGGGCAGATCAGGGCACTTGTTTACACGCCACCGCGTTTGCTCTTGGGGCAATGTGTCAGGTTCTGTATTTTCGGGTTCGGTGTCTTCGGAAGCAATCTGTTCTGACATGATATTTTTGTCCTGTTCCACTTTTGCGCAGGCGCTTAAAAGGGCTATACTGATAAGCACCATGATTAAAAAAATGTTTCGCTTCTGTATTTTTTTCAACCTTGTTTCGCTCCTCATTTCATTCCAAAATTCCATGGCTCAAATCCCATACGGTTCAAATCCGATTCCATACGCGCATGTACCAAAATTTGATAATGGATATAAGATATTGCCTTTATTATAGTACGAAAACAGCATTCAGGCAAACGGATTTCTTGAAAAATGGTTTCAAAAATGGTTTCATTTATGCCCTTTTGCAATATGGCTGTTCTATGGTACAATTTGCAGTATAAGAGCAAAACAAAGCGTACACATTCAAAAGAAACGAGAGGTGACTGGTCAATGAAGAAACAATGGATATGGATTATTTTATTGCTCATATTGTTTTTTGCCGGCTGTGCGAAGGAACAGAATGCAGGGAGCAAAGGGGGAGCACTGCCTGAAAAAGAAATCAGCAGCGAACCAATTACCGAAGAGGCGACAATATCCCCGCAGAGCAGTTCCTTGGAGGACACGACAGCAGTCATTACCGAAGCTGACTGGTCTGATTATTTTGACGGAATAAACGGAACAGCAGTTCTCTATAACCCAAATGAAAATACCTACCAAATATACCAAGAGGAGCTGGCAAACACCCGACGCTCCCCCTGCTCTACTTTTAAAATCATTTCTTCCCTGATTGGCTTGGAGCAGGGTATCATCATACCGGACGCGTCCACAAAAGCTTGGAGCGGGGAATGCTTTTGGAATGACGACTGGAATAAGGACATTGATTTTGATGAGGCATTCCGTACTTCATGCGTATGGTATTTCCGGGAGGTAATCAATGAAATCGGGCAGGACGCCATGCAGGCGGAATTGAAAAAGCTCCGCTACGGGAACTGCGACAGCTCCGACTGGGAGGGCAGATTAAACACAAATAATCATAACCGTGCATTGACGGGATTTTGGCTGGAATCCTCCCTCAAAATATCCCCAAAAGAACAGGTCGAGGTCATGGAACGGATTTTTGGAAGCCAGTCAGCCTATTCGCAAAAAACACAGGAACAGCTAAAGCAGGTAATGCGAATCACACAGCAGGAGCAACCGGAGCTTGTAATTTACGGAAAAACAGGAATGGGAAAAATAGACGGTGTTACAGTTGATGCATGGTTTACGGGATTTGCTGACATTGCGCAGGAGCGCGTCTACTTCTGCGTTTATTTAGGAGAAACAAAGGAAAAAGACGTTACCAGTGCAAAGGCGAAGGAGATTGCATTGCGGCTGCTCGCTGACCAATAGAGAGCAATGTACCGTCCTGTTGTGCCATCATACCGTCTTTTGGTGCAATCGCCGTTAGGGTTCGGGAAAAGGCGCCGATATTTAAATTAAGCGCGACGGCGCTGCGGTAGGGAAATACTTGGAACATAAGGCTGGACATGCAGGTGAAGAAAGGGGTAAGACTGGATTATGAGTATTCGTGCAATTGAACAAAAGAATTATCAAAACAATCTGTCGGTGACAAATAAGACAGACGGGACAGGAAAAACAGAGCGTGCACAAAAGCTGTCAGAGGCGGAAGAACTGGCTGCATTCAAAAAAGAAATTTATGCAGAAATTGACAAAATCCCAAGAGACCGAACCATCGCAAATGTTTCCATTCACATCTCGGAGGAAGCTTTCCAAAATATGAAAAAGGATTCAAAATACAAGGAGCAGATTATGTCTTTAATCAGACGTGATTTGACCTCTTCCGTGGCACCTGCGCCGGACTGCTCGCTGCTGCTTACCGTGGGGGCAACCCTGAAGGATTACAGGGGCGATTCATGGTCGGTGAACAATGACGCGGAATTTGATATCCGTTCCCAAAACAGCTTTTACAAAAAGACAACGACAAAGAAAAACGCGCAGAAACAGCGGTTCAAGGAATACATGGAAAAACGTGCGCAGGCAAAGAAGGCACAGCAAAAATTTTTTGACGACAAATGCAGAAAACAGGAAATGGAGAAGGACAGATTGTCGCAATTGGAATATCAAGAATGGCAGATGACAAAAGCCGTCAATACTTATGAACAGCACTTTCAGATAACGGACAGCCAAAAGAGTACGCAATATGGAACCAAGGAAGCTTTTCAATAAATGCTCTACGAATATGCGTGCAAAAGCACACAAAGGGGGACTAAAATGAATATAGGGTTAGACGCAACAAACACACAAAATTCCGCATACGGCGCGGCATTCCGGAAAAAGCCTGTGATGCTTCAAACGCATGCACAGGTGCGCGCATTTTTGGAAGGGAAAATGCGTAAAAACATGGTTCTGCGCGAGGATAGCTGTACGCTTTCCACCAACAATTCTTACCGGAACCGTACAAGCTACGAAGTCGCAGGCAATGACAGTGAAAAGACTTTTCTTGATTTTGGCTTTTTAATACGGGACGAAACAAGCAGCTTAAAAGGTACGCTCAATAGCGGGCAGGACGTTGATTTCTACAATTTTTCCATTCCCTTTAACCGCACCATTCAAAACTGCTTCGGTGTGGAGGTTCGTATGGAATTACCCGAAGGCTGCGACTACAACCTCGCTTTGTACGACAAATACGGTAATCAGGTTGGAACGGCACAGTGGAGCGGCAAAAACCAAAAAACGCTGCAAATTCCAAACTGGGACACTGCAACGTCAAAATACTGTATCAAAATCGAAAACGCTGCAGGCGAACCCGTTCGTCCAAATGATTTCTACCAAATCAGCTTCCGCGTCACGGAGAATGCGCAGACACAGAGAACCGACGCCATTAGGGAGGCATTTGGCGCAATGCACACTGCCTATGATAGAAAAGATGAAAACCGGAAAATTTATCAACAGCAGTACAATGCCCTTTTGCAGGAAGCGGAGCAAAATTACGGAAAAGAGGTTGAACAGTTACACAAACAACAGTTCGATAAACTGCCAAAAGAAAAGCAGTATACAGGAACGAAATCAGTGGACGAACTGCTGCGTCAAATGGCGGCGGGAGAGCCGCTGACCGACGCGGAGTTGGAATACGTCAGGATTTATGCGAATTTAAAAGACATTGAAAAGGCAAAGCAGCAGCGCGACTTCAAGGAAGAGACCGCGAAAATGCTTGCAGAGGATTTAGCGTGTCTGGGCGTCTCGTCGCAGGAATTGGAGCGCCTGCAAATCCAAATCAAAAGCGACGGAACGGTCATCACCAACGGCATTGCCGATAAAAACGTCCAAAAACAGGCGGAAAAGCTAATAACGGATAAATACGGCGAGCAACTGTACCGTTCTTATATTGGCATTGCCAATAGCGTAGGGAATTTGCCGCCGAATGCGTATCAATACGCAGTGAGTGTGCAGGAAACGGAGCGGTTTCTAAAAAAAGCAGCGGGCGGGAGCGTTTCGTTGGAGAATTTATATTTCAACTCCGATGGAACCATCGGCGGACTGCCTGACAAGGTATCCGGTCTGATAAACCAAACGAAAAACAATGCCAAAATTGAAGAAGTCCGTACCATGCTGCGGGATATTATCAGTTATAAGAGGACGTACGGTGATGCCGGCATTCCGCGCTTTACGGCGTCATTTGAATTTGAAAACGGCAGCTTTACTGTCACAGACAGCGGCTTTGCAAACAACATGGGACTGCTCGCGGAACAGATGAACAACAGACCATCTACGGGGAATATGTACGCGGGGATTTATCACTATCCGTTTCGGAGTGTTTTGTAACTGCGGCAGTATTTGAATATGTATATTCCATAAGGAATATCTGTTATAAAGAATGGGTAAGGAGGTGTTTTCTTACGCATTCTTTTTGTACGCCTTGCGGCAAATGAATTAAATGGTATATAATGATACCATAGCGCGAAGAAAAAGATAGGCGGGAATGATTCGTGGAAAGCAGGTGACACTATGGTCAGTAAAGAATATTTTGGAGAAGGAAAAAATATTGAGTTTAAAAGAGAACTCCCGATGAATCACGAGAAATTTTTAAAGGATATTATTGCATTTTCCAATAGTACCGGAGGACAGGTGATTATAGGAATTGAAGATGAAACAGGTATTGTATATGGCATTGGTGAACAAAGCCCGTTTAAATTATCAGATTCAATTTCCAATATGGTTTCCGACGCATGTACGCCACAGATAGAACCGGACATCTCTATCCGGACACTGGAAGGTAAAACAGTTCTTGCAGTTGATATTGCTCCGGGCAAATTCCGACCATATTATCTTGCCAATAAGGGTAAGGAGTGTAGTGCTTATATCAGGATAAATGGGACAAGCAGACCGGCAGATACAAGAAAATTGCAGGAGCTGGAATTGGAAGGGCAAAATATTTCATATGATACGCTTCAGGAAATTGGTTGTGAGTATGACGAGCAGAAAGCGCTGGATTTATGCAAAAAGATGAAACAGATTGCAGTTGCTTCATGTGAAACAGAGGAAGAAAAGCTTGCCGTAAAAGATATGACAATTGAAAAGCTTCACGATTTTGGCGTTCTTTGCAGAGTGGGACGAAATCCCTATCCGACACATGCGTTTGATTTGCTGACGGATAATAAGAATAAAGCGTCAAAGGTACAATGCGGTTTATTTAAAGGAAAAACAAGGGATATATTTATTGATAAAAAAGAGTTTAATGGACCGATTTATGAGCAGGTAGATAATGCCTATCACTTTGTTTTGAGGCACATAGATATGGGAGCGGAAATTGAGGGAGAATACAGGAAGGATTTATATGAGCTTCCGATATCTGCCATAAGAGAGATGATAGCGAACGCCGTTTTGCACAGAAGCTATTTGGACAAATCCTGTGTGCAAGTGTGTCTTTTTGATAACAGAATAGAGGTTTTGTCACCGGGAATGCTTTATGGCGGCTTGGATTTGGAAACCGCCAAATTAGGAAAATCGACATGCAGGAATGAGGCGATTGCAGAAGCGTTTCATTATATGCATATTGTGGAGGCGTGGGGAACCGGTCTGCCAAGAATTATTATTCGGTGCAAAGAGTACGGTTTGCCGGAACCGTTGTTTGAAGAATTTGGTGATGGCTTCAAGGTGACAATTTTTAGAAAAGTAAGCAATGCCCCCGAAAAAGTAAGCAATGCCCTCGAAAAAATAAGCAATGCTCCTGAAAAAGTAAGCAATGCCTCTGAAAAAGTAAGCAATGCCCCTGAAAAAGTAAGCAATGCCCCTGAAAAAGTAAGCAATGCATTTGAAAAATATATCGTCTTATTGGAGAAGGCAGGGGCAACGGAAATCTTTGTGAATAATATTGAGCAGGTATTTCATTGTTGCGGTTTAGGAACTGCGTTTGGGCAATCGAACGTTATGGAATGGCTAAACTGTTCAAAATCCAAGGCAACCAATATTATGAAAATAATGAAAAAGGCAAAGATAATTGAAAAGGTTACCGGAATGGGACCGGGGAAGTATGTGTTTGTTATAATATGAGTACACATAGACAAGGATAGTTTGCTGAATTAAATATAGTCAAAGAAAAAAATAAATGAAGAATATTTGTAGTCAGATTGAAATAAAACACGGAGGATAATAACAATACATGGATACGAAAAAACTGGAAATGTGGGCAAAGCTTCTTTTAGATACTGGAAAAAGGAATAATTTAGTGAATTTTAAAGATACGAAAGCATCAACCGTGGAAGTGGTTTTGCCGGAAATTTCATCTGTTTTTCAAAAGCTGGAGAATGAAACCACCTTTGAGGTTTATGATCCTAAGCTGACAGAAGAGGAAGATGAGGATTACAACAATAAAATCTCAGAAGAGAACGAAGGGGAACAGGAGGAGGCGCTTAAAAGAATGAAACGGGAAGAATATATCAATCGGTACGCTTCCCGTATTAGAAAAAGTAATCAGCTTCTTTTGTATAATGGCAATACCAATCCGCTTCATGTGCTAAAGAATATTGAAAAAAAAGCAAGGGCTCATATAGAAGAAACAGGAGTTGGTGTCGTTTATATGGCATTTGGCTTTGTCCATTGGAAAGAAACAGATGATTCGAAGTATACGTATAAGGCACCGATTTTATTGGCGCCAATTATTTTAAAGAACGAATCTTCCGTAAGTTCGTGGGAAATAAAAATGACAACAGACGATATGGTTGTTAATCCAACGTTTCGTTTCAAATTAGAGAGTGAGCAGGGCATAACATTACCCGAGTATGACGAGGAGGGATTAAGTGTTTATGTTGAGAAAGTCAGGGAGTTTGTTTCGAAATTAGGCTGGACGGTTACAACAGAATGCAAGATTGGCATTTTTTCCTTCTTGAAAATGAACATGTATCAAGATATCAAAGAAAATTTGGAAATGATAAAAAACAACAATAATGTCAGAATGTTGTTGGGAGAGTCTTTTGAAAGACAGACGGTTTCCATTGAAAGGGGAGAACATCATTTAGAAAATCCTTTGATTGAACTGCATAATGTCGTAGATGCTGATTCCAGTCAGATTGAAGCAGTAGAAATGGCAAAGTCCGGTGTAAGCTTTGTTCTGCAGGGACCGCCGGGGACGGGAAAAAGTCAGACGATTACAAACATTATAGCCGAGTGTTTATATGATGGTAAAAAGGTACTTTTTGTTTCGGAAAAGCAGGCAGCGCTGAATATCGTATATGAAAGATTGAAACAGGCAGGATTAGATGAGTTTTGCTTAGAACTGCACAGTCATAAGGCAAATAAAAAAGATGTTATTAGTGAATTGTGCCATACATTGAGAACATCAAAAACCGCAGTTTCCAAAAGTGCGGTACAGGAGATTGAAACGAAAAAGAAGAAACAAAAGGAATTGGACGAATATGAGGCAGAGCTTCATCGTCCAAGGGAAGTTATTCATAAAACCTTATATCAGTTATATGATGCATATGCTGTCTGCAGAACGGCACCAAAGCTTAAATACATGATTCGTGATATTGGGCACAAAGGCGAGGAATACTTAAAAGATACGATGGACTTACTGCGGCAGTATATTGACTTTGTTCCTTCAATCGGGTATCAGTATAAAGGAAATCCTTGGTATGGATATATCAATCAGGATACTTCCTATCAAAACAAGGAACATGTCAGGGACGCATTGATACAGGTGCTTGGTGCATTAGAGGAATTTGAAAGTCTGCAGTATGAATTACAAAAAGCTTATGAAATTAACTGTAATTCCTTGAGTCAGGCTGTTTTATGGGAACGTTTTTTTGCGTTGGCGGCGGAAAGCACTGTTTTGACCCCTGCGTTTTTGGAGCGAAAGGAATGCTGTCGTTTGTTAGAGGAGCTGCAGGCTTTGGGAAATCTTGCAGAGAGCATCAATACGATTCGCCTTGCATTGGATGCGGAATATGACGAAGGAATCTATCAGATTAATGGTGAAGAATACTATAAGAAATTGACAAGACAATTTACCAACATTTTTACAAGGATATTCAATGGCGAGTACAGGCAGATTGTAAATAATGTGAGGTTGTGCAATAAAAAAGGGAAAAAAGAAAAGTATTCCGCGCTAACTGCATTAATGGAAAAACTGGCAGATTTTCAGACGAAAAGCATGCAGTTTGCAGAAAACGAAAATTCCATAAAACCATCTATGGGAAGTGGTTATGCAGGAGTTGCTTCTGATTGGAGTACGATGATAGGAGAGGTTCAAAAACTAAAAGAACTCTTTGAGGAAGGAATTGAGTTTGGAGGGTTGGCACTTCGTTCGGAAAATGATTTTGAAAAAAGTAAGTCAATCTTCTATAATATTTCCAAAGGATTAGCAGCTTTTTTGGAAAAAATGAGCTTGTATGGTAAGTGCCTGCTTCCATGCTTTGATAAAGATATTTTTGATTTGGAACAGGAAATCTTTCCAAAAGTAAAGATGAAATTACAGTGGTGCTTGGATTCCTTTGACCGTATTGATAATTGGTGCAATTTTAATCAGTTGTTAGGAAAACTAAAAAAGAAGGAGGTTCTTGCATTTATTGATATGACGATTGATCATAATATTGCGGCGGATGATATTATTGTGGTTTACCAAAGAAATTTTTATTACCAATGGATTGATTACATATTGCATTTAACACCAAGCATGGCTTCTTTTAACAGAATATTACATGATAAGACAGTTGATGATTTCAAAAAAGAAGATGAAACACAATTTGCAATCAGTAAGGCACAAATAAGATCAGAATTGTCTTCCCATAAACCAACACTTGATTTGATTGCATCTGGAAGTGCGGTTTCCGTGCTTTTGCGTGAGGGAGAAAAGAAGAGAAAGCAAAAGAGCATACGTACGTTATTGGAGGAAACAGGAGAACTGGTTCAAGTGCTTAAGCCTTGTTTCCTGATGTCTCCCTTAAGTGTGAGTACATTTTTAAGTGCGGATGCAGTCTGTTTTGATGTGATTGTTTTTGACGAGGCTTCGCAGATTTTCCCACAAGATGCAGTAGGCGCGATCTATAGGGGGAAACAGATGATTATTGTTGGAGATTCAAAACAGATGCCGCCGTCAAATTTTTTTAATGCTTCGGCAGATGTGGATGATTCTGATGAAGAAACAGGGGATGTAGCGGATTTTGAATCCATTCTTGATTTGTGTTCTGCTGTTTTGCCGCAATTAAGGCTAAAATGGCATTATCGGAGTCGCTTTGAGCAGTTGATTACATTTTCTAACAAGAATTTTTATGACAATGCACTGATTACGTTTCCGTCCGCGAAAGCGGATAAAAGGTGGCAAGGAGTTGACTATTATTATGCAGATGGCATATATGACCGAAAAGCGCATAATAACAGGAAGGAAGCGGAATTTATTGTAGATTTGATTTACAAAAATATAGAGTTATATCCGAACAGAAGTTTAGGAGTCGTGGCATTTAGTATCTCACAACAGGATCTGATTGAACGGCTGCTTGCAAAGAGAAGGGCGGCTGATTCGTCAAAAGAATATTTCTTTCGGAAAGATGCCGCAGAGCCTTTTTTTGTAAAAAATTTGGAAACCGTACAGGGAGATGAACGCGATACAATTATTTTCAGTGTTGCCTATGCAAAGGATTCTACAGGCAGATTGTTGCATAACTTTGGACCGTTGAACAGAGTCGGCGGTGAGCGCAGATTAAATGTTGCAGTTACAAGGGCAAAGATGAATGTACAATTGGTTTCCTCCATGCATCACACGGATATTGACTTGAAGAGAACGCAATCCGAGGGTGTAAAGCTGTTAAAGGAATATTTGGATTATGCCGAAAATGGGAGTATCGCGCTTGAGCGTGCTTTGACAGTTAATCCGTTTGAACAGTTTGATTCGGAGTTTGAGATGGAAGTGTGTGATTTCTTAAAGGAAAAAGGGTTTTCCGTAGATACACAGGTAGGATGTTCTGGTTTTAGAATTGATTTGGGTTTAAAGAGGCCGGAATCGTCAGATTATGTTCTTGCAATTGAATGTGATGGGGCAACATATCATTCATCAAAGAACGCCCGGGACAGAGATCGCCTCAGACAGCAGGTATTGGAGGGAATGGGGTGGAAATTTTACCGCATTTGGTCTACAGACTGGTTTAAAAATAATACCGTAGAAAAAGAACGCCTTTTAAAAGCTGCTTCAGAGGCGATACGATATTCTGAAATAATGTCGGCTGATACAGCCCATAAGAATACTGCGATTTTGGAAGATGAAGCGGAGCTGTTTGAGGAAATCGTTGTGGAGAAGCCTTTTTCGTTTCCGGTTTATCAAGAAGCGGATATTTATGAGATAACGACTTTTATTCATAATTTTCAGTCGGTTGTTTCTGAAATTTTAAAAATAGAAGCGCCGTTAAGCGAAGAATGGCTGCTAAAAAGAATTTCATGGATGTTTGGCAGGGAGAAAGTGACCAGTGTTGTTCAGCGTGAATATGAAACAAGAATGTATGGTTGTTCAAGAAATGGAATTATTCGCAGGAATGGATTTTTGTATCGTCAGGATCAGGACGATTATGTATTGAGGGTTCCGGGAATGGGGGAGAAAAGAGATATTAAATATATTGCAAGGGAGGAGCTGGCAGCAGGATTATTAACGATTGTGGAACAAAATATAACAGCGGATAAAGATGGGATGTATCGGTATCTCACAAATGAGCTTGGATTTTCCCGAGTTGGCGAGGCAATTTATTATCGCTTGGAAGATGCTTTGGATTTATTGGATTCATTTGTAGATATACAGGATAATATGGTTTCTTTAAAAAAGTAAAAAACAATATCAGATAAAATAGCAATAGACACTGGGAAAACCGGCTGCATTGCTATTTTATTTGTTTCCCCCAAAATATTTCCAAAACAGAAAAATGTGGTGAAAATTGCCGTAAGGAAAAGACAAAAACGCATTGCCATTGCGTGTACATATTGGTATAATGAACAGAAGAAACAAGGGAGGGTGGAAAGGAAAAAGCTTATGGCAAAACGACAAAACCATCAATTCAATCAGAGAAAAGCTTTTATCATATTACTGCTGATAGCCGTGCCTGTGCTTTGCGTGACGGGCATTTATTTATACGGTCTCAATCGCTATCAGACCTGTTTTCTAAACGGGACGGTCATCGACCAAATCGACGTATCCGGCATGACGATTTCGCAGCTTGCGCAACGGATTGAGGGCTATGTCCTCAAGGTGGAGCAGCGCAAGGCGGACGGTACGGTTTTGGTGGAGGAGATATCGGGCTCGGAAATCGGACTTTCGTATGCCTCGATGGAGCCGTTCGAGCAGATTTTGGCAGATCAGAACAGTCTTTTATGGTTTGTCCGGCAGGAGAATGAGCAGGACACGGGAAATGCGGTCACGTTTGATGAGAACGCACTGAAAACAGAAATGGAGCGTTTAAGCGGTTTTCGCAAGGATTTTATTGTGGAGCCCGAGGACGCATTCTTATCGGAATATACGCCGTCGGTGGGATTTGAAATCGTGCCGGAGACGGCGGGAAACCGTCTGAATAAGGAAAAGACGTTTGACACAATTCGCACGGCGGTTGCGGAATTGCAGGATTATGTAAACTTAAGCGACGCAGGGTGTTATGAGACTGCAAAGATTACCTCGGACAATCCGGCGCTGCAGGCTTCGTATGAAAAGTTGAAGAAATACACAGACATTACCATCACGTATACCTTCGGGGACGAACAGGAAATACTGGACGGCGACACGATTGTCACATGGATTGACACGGACGGGGCGGATATTACGCTGGACGAAACAAAGGTGGCGGACTATGTGGAGTATCTGCGGAAAAATTATAATACGATTTTTAAAACGCGCACGTTTCAGACCAGTTATGACATTGACGTCACAATTGATAAGGGCGATTACGGCTGGTGGATGAATACGCAGCAGGAGGCGGTGGAGCTTGCCCAAATGATTCAAAACGGCGAAAGCGGGGAGCGTGAGCCTGCTTATTATCAGACGGCAGCAGTGCACGGGATACCCGATTACGGCGATACATATGTGGAAATTAATCTGACGGCGCAGCATTTGCTGTTGTATGTGGAAGGCGAGCTGATTTTGGAGTCCGACTTTGTATCCGGCAATTCGGCGCGGGGCTTTGACACGCCTGCGGGGATTTACGGGATTACCTATAAGGAGCGTAACGCGACACTGGCGGGACAAGGGTATCGAACACCTGTTTCATACTGGATGCCGTTTAACAATAACATTGGTATGCATGACGCCGGGTGGCGCAAGTCGTTTGGCGGGAACATTTATAAGACGAACGGCTCGCACGGGTGCATTAACCTGCCTTATGCGGTGGCGGAGGAAATTTATGGATATATTGAAAAAGGCACGCCTGTCATCTGCTATTATCTGCCCGGAACGGAGCCGGTGAAGAAAGAGGAGGAGACAACGCCTGCCGACCCCGCGGAAGAGGCGATTTTTGCGGAACCGGGGCAGGAGGCGCAGGATCCGGCAATAGTGGTGCCTAATCCAAATCCACAGGATCCGACGCTGGTGTTACCCAACCCCAATCCGCAGGATCCGACGACAGTGGTGCCTAACCCCAATCCACAGGATCCAACGATGGTGTTACCAACGCCCAATCCACAGGATCCGACGACAGTAGTGCCTAATCCAAATCCGCAGGATCCAACGACAGTGGTGCCTAATCCCAATCCACAGGATCCAACGACTGTCGTGCCCAACCCGCAGCCGCAGGATCCAACGATTACAGTACCTAATCCCAACCCGCAGGAGCAGGCAGCGGGACAATAAACACCGGAAAAAGGAGAAGAAGGAACATGACAGACAATCGAACCGAGGAGCAGTTATTGGAGGAGCTCGTCCGCGTGGTGCGCGCGTGCGGAGCGATTATTTTAAATGCTGACAGAACGAAATCCGGCATAGACGAGAAGGCAGGACACGCGAACTTTGTTACCACGTATGATAAAAAAGTGCAGTCCGAATTGCAGGAAAAGCTTTTGGCAGTTTTGCCGGAGGCGGTGTTTGTAGGTGAGGAGGAGGACGTTCATGCGTCCGTGCAAAACGGCTATGCCTTTATCGTCGACCCGATAGACGGAACGACCAACTTCATCAAGGATTATCACGCAAGCGCAATATCCGTCGCGCTGATTAAGGACGCAGAGCGGTATATGGGCGTGGTGTACAATCCTTATCTTGACGAGGTTTTTACGGCAATTCGGGGAAAAGGCGCGTATTTAAACGGCAAGCCCATTCAGGTATCGAAACAGCCGCTTGCGAACGGGATTGTGATTTTCGGCACGGCTACCTATTATGAGGAGTTTGCGAAAGCGACCTTTGACATGGCATATGATTATTACTGCAAAGCCCTCGACGTGCGGCGTAGCGGCTCCGCGGCACTTGATTTGTGCAACATCGCGGCGGGACGTGCAGAGCTGTTTTTTGAGCTGCGGCTATGCCCGTGGGATTACGCGGCAGGCTCTTTGATTGTGGAAGAAGCGGGCGGTGTGGTGACGACAACGGACGGCGGGGCGTTGCCGTTCAACGAAGGCTGTGGTGTGTTTGCGACAAATGCGGTGTGTGCGGCTGATGTGATGTACAAGGTGCAGTCATAAGGTACAGGAATGGAATGCTTGAAACGGAGGATTTGAGGACATGGTAAGGACGGCAGTAATCGGAGTCGGAAATATGGGAAGCCAGTATGCGCAGCTTATTCAGGACGGTAAGATAAAGGGCATGGAGCTTGCCGCAATCACAAGGGTGCGCGGGGCATACAGGGAAAAGCTGCTCCCGTCCATTGAAGCAGGGCTTTTGGTGTACGACACGGCGGATTTGCTTTTTGAGGCGGTGGAACAGGGGGAACTTGCGCTGGACGCGGTAATCATTGCAACACCGCATTATGCGCATATGGAGTCAGCTGTCAGGGCATTTCAAAACGGGCTGCATGTGCTGTGCGACAAGCCGTCGGGCGTTTACAGCAGGCAGGCACGGCTGATGGAGGAAGCGGCGCAGGAAACGGGGAAGGTGTTTGGCATGATTTTCCATCAGCGGACGTTTCCTATTCATAAAAAGCTGTATGAGCTGGTAAACAGCGGCGTGTATGGCGCGTTAAAGCGTGTGAACTGGGTGGTGACGGACTGGTACAGACCAGAGCAGTATTATTCGTCAAGCGCATGGCACGCGACATGGGAAACGGACGGCGGCGGGGTATTGCTCAACCAATGCCCGCACAATCTGGATATTTTGCAATGGATTTGCGGTATGCCCAAGTACGTTCAGGGCTTTTGCAAGGAAGGGCATTTTCATGACATTGAGGTAGAGGACGACGTGACGGCATATTTTGAGTGGGAAAACGGCGCGACGGGCACGTTGATTACGTCCACGGGCGATGCGCCGGGGATAAACCGTTTAGAGATTTCCTTGGAGGAGGCGCTGCTGGTCTGCGAAAACGGAATAATCAAAATCGGGACGCTGGCGGAGGAGCTTGGGACGACGGAGGCGCAGTACCGGAAGCAGTCTACGGATTATTTCCGCAAGATAAACGGTACGTGGACGCAGCATGTTCCCGAGAAAGAAGAAACGCCGTATGAGAAGGTTTTGCAGAGCTTTGCGGACGCGTGCATGGGAACGGGAGACTGTATTGTGTCCGGAATGGAGGGACGGAAAAGCTTGGTGATTTCCAATGCGGTGTATTTGTCGTCGTGGGAAAAAAGAATGGTTGCCATTCCGCAGGCGGGGACACAGGAGGAACTGGTGTTTGAACAGTTGTTCGAAAAATGGCTGAGCAAAAAAAGGCGTTGAATGCCAGCCGTTGCATGGAGCTGTGAATACTTTGAATGCTTTGGCGGCGCGCTCACGGAGTCGGCGGGGCATGTTTATGGGCAGATTGCTGTGGTTCTGCCCAAACATACCTGTCATGGCAGGAAGGTCTTTGCGCAGTTGTGGGTGTTTCTATGCGTTTTTCCCGTTCCATACCTGTGCCAAAATATCCTTGAGTACCAAAAAAGCATTCTCCTCATCATAACCATACTCTGCTTTCAAGGTGTCAAGCAACTCCTGCAATTTTGCGGCATAGGTGTCAACTTGGACTTCCTGCTGGTACGTCGCCAAAATCGGATATTTTTTGCTCCACACCTTTGTCCAGTCAATTTCCTTCTGCTTTTCTTCACTCACCGCGTCAATCGCGCGCTCAATTTCCTGCAATTCAAGGTCAAAATCCACCAGCTCATCTAGCGTCAGATGGTACAACGCCGACAGCCGTTTCGACTGGCAGATGTCGGGAATCGTTTCGTCAAGCTCCCACTTTGAAATGGTCTGCCTGCTCACCCCCAACTGCTCCGCAACCGCCTCCTGCGACAGCCCGCTCTTCTTGCGCGCATGATAAAGACTGTTTCCTAAAGTCATAAATTTCTTCCTTTCTGTAAAACTTGTAGGATTTGTAAAAAGCCAAAAAGCTGTAAAATCCCAAATTTGGTAACTGATAAAACCAGTATATAGAAAAGAACGGCAAAAATCCACCGCGTATCCATTCCAGTTTTGCCCGTTTTTTTAACAGTATTATTTATTTTCGCGAGCAACGAGCCAAGTGGTTGCTTGAAGACATTTGACTTTGGTTTTCGTATTTTGTTCAAAAAGGGAAATATGATTTATATTTGCCGTTTTCGGCGGACGGGGTTATAATATCATTGTCGCAACCCCGCATAACCAATCACCCCGCACATTTGCGAGAAAAGGAGCATTTTTATGGATTACAAAACCGTTCAAGAAATTGCAAAACAGACAATGCATGACATACGGCAGGTCATCAAGCCCGGTATGCGCCTGACACAAGTCCGGCAGCTATGCGAGGAGAAAATGCTTGCGCTTGGCGCGGACTCCTTTTGGTATTGGGATGTAGGGGCGTTCTGCTTTGCGGGGGAGGATACGACCGTTTCCGTCTCGGGAAAGAACTATCAGACGTCCGACAGGCGCATACAGGAAAACGACATCATCACCATCGATTTAAGCCCGCAGTGCGGACAGATATGGGGCGATTATGCAAGGACAATTATCCTCGAAAACGGACAGGTAACAGACGAAATTTCCACCATCAAAAACGCCGAATGGAAAGCGGGACTTCAAATGGAAGACCTGCTGCACGCAGAGCTTAGACGCTTTGTAACGCCTGATACAAGCTTTGAGGAGCTGTATTTTCACATCAACGAAATGATACGCCAAAACGGGTTTGAAAACCTTGACTTTATGGGCAATCTGGGACATTCCATCGTGCAGAGAAAAGAGGACAGGATTTACATTGAAAAGGGCAACACGGCAAAGCTTTCAGCGGTTTCGCTTTTCACCTTCGAGCCGCATATATGCAGAAACGGCGGGAAGTACGGCTACAAGAAGGAAAACATTTATTATTGGGAAGATGGCACATTATGCGAATTATAAGAACACTGCAGACAGGAGAAAGGCACGGTTATTGATATGAACGAACACATTTTAATCGTAGAGGACGAAACGGAAATCGCCGATTTACTGGGGGTTTACCTGAAAAATGACGGCTACACCGTGTATACTGCATACAACAGCGCGGACGCGCTGCGGTGTATCAAAGAGACGCATTTGGACTTGGCAATTTTGGACGTAATGCTGCCCGACGGCAACGGCTTTAAGATTTGTAAAAAAATCCGGGAAGCCTATTATTATCCCGTTATCATGCTCACGGCTAAGGGCGGGGACGGGGATAAAATCATGGGTCTTACGATTGGCGCGGACGATTACATCACCAAGCCCTTCAACCCGTTAGAGGTGGTTGCGCGGGTGAAAACGCAGCTACGCCGTTACACGCGCTACAATCCGATGGACGGGAACAGGCAGGAGACGGCAAACGAGCATGACATTCGGGGGCTGGTCATCAACAAGGACACGCATAAGTGCTTTTTGTATGAAAAGGAATTGCAGTTGACGCCGATAGAGTTTGCGATTTTGTGGTATCTATGCGAACATCAGGGCGTGGTTGTTTCCGCGGAGGAGTTGTTTGAGAACGTGTGGGGCGAGCAGTATTTGGACAACAACAACACCGTGATGGCGCACATCGGACGCCTGCGCGAAAAGCTGCACGAGACGGCGCGGAAACCGAAATTTATCAAAAATGTATGGGGAGTGGGGTATACCATTGAAGCATAAAACACCAAAACAGACAGACGCGTTCGCGCAGCTTAGGACAAAGATTTTTTGGAGTACAATCGGACTGGTGGCGGCTGCGGTTTGCGGGATTTATCTGCTGTACACGCTGTTGCTGAAAGGGAATTTTGCCAACTGGATTGTGACGGCGTATCAGAAAATTTTTCAACTGGATTATTACGCGGCAAGAACCTTGTATCAGTGGAGCTTCCGCAATTATATCGAACTGGTGTTTATGGGCGGGGTTGCGCTGATATTCTTGGCGGCATTTCGGATTTACCTGCGCTGGTTTACCAAGTATTTTGCGCAAATCAACAATGCCATTGACAGCTTGGTCAGCGAGCGTACGGCGGAGGTTTCGCTCTCGCCCGAGTTTTCCGCGATTGAGAAGAAAATCAACACCGTAAAGCATACGCTGGAAAAACAACGGCTGGACGCGCGCATTGCCGAGCAGCGTAAAAACGACTTGATTGTGTACCTTGCGCACGACTTGAAAACGCCGCTTGCCTCAGTCATCGGCTATCTGAACCTGCTGCATGACGAGCAGCAGATATCGGACGGGCTGCGGGAAAAGTACCTTGGTGTTTCGCTGGAAAAGGCGGAGCGTCTTGAGGATTTGATAAACGAATTTTTTGAGATTGCAAAGTACAGCCTGTCGGAAATCACGCTCCAGTATGGCACGATAAACGTAACACGTCTTTTGGAAATGCTGCTGTTTGAGTTTAAACCAATGCTGCGGGAAAAAAATTTAAGCTGTGAGCTGGAGGGGGAAAAGGATATTTGCATTCGGTGTGACGCGGATAAAATGCAGCGCGTGTTTGACAACCTTTTGCGAAACGCGGTGCTTTACAGCTTTGCGGGAACGCAGATTACGATTGCGGTTTCGCGGCAGGAGGAAGAGATTGCCGTGTCGTTTACCAATTATGGAGAGGAAATACCGGAGGAAAAGCTGGAACGGATTTTTGAGCAGTTCTACCGGTTGGACGCGGCGCGCAGCACAAGCAGCGGCGGCGCGGGACTGGGGCTTGCGATTGCGCGGCGCATTGTGACGCTGCATGGCGGGACAATTACGGCGCAAAGCGCCGACGGGCGCGTGACATTTGTGGTGACATTGCCGGTTTCGTAGTTCTTTTCAATCGAGTAGGGGAGCGTTTTTCTCCACTACTCGTCACGCACTCTGTGCGCTGTTTTAGTGGCAAACTTCCTCTGCATGGGGCTGTGCATAAAAAATGGCTATGCGTTTTTGCACAGCCATTTTTGTAGTAACTCCATTAGAGTTGCTAACGCTTTTAGCAGTCCACTTTACGGTAGGACTCACCACTAAGCGTATAATAACATATTTCTGAAAATAGTCAAATTGTTTTGGGAAATTAAATATTTCCTTACCACTTCAACACGCCGTCCCCGCCCATTTGCCTAGTCATCTCCTCAATCCGTTCTAAAGGAAACGGTGGCGAAGAGACGGGCTTCATTGCAAGGGACATTAATTTCATGGGATTATCGTCCGCAGCGATGCGGTTTGAGCTTAGCGTTCCGCAGATTTTACAACGGTGAATGATTGCCCACTCGCCATTTCTGCGAACCCATACAGCAATCGGCTCCATGACACCGCCACAGTCAGCCTCCCGGTCGCCCGGTTCGATGTCCAAATGCTGACTGGAAAGACAGTAGGGACAGTGATTTCTGTGTTCACTTCCTGCGCCGCCAGCCACAACGGTTCTCCCACAAACCTTGCAAACAAATGTATCATTACATGGATGTGTCCTGTAGTAACCTTTTTCAAATGATTTTTTCTTATTTTCTCTCTTCAATGAAAATCAGCCTCCTAAAAGTAAAATCATAAACTTTGGGAGGTTTGATGGAACTGTAGCAAACCTCCCGGCTATGCTGCAATTTCCTTCTCTTTCATATTCAGCATTGATTTCATAAAAATCTCCTTTCCTTGCTTATTGATAATCAAACCGAGTGGTCAGATTAACAGTTTGGCAAAACTCAGCTTGATGTTCTTGATTATATCGTATTTGCCAGTTCTATGCAATGCATTTTTTGCTGGCTGATTTCAACGCAACATCATTTTAAAAAGAGAAGAACGTTCTCCGTAGGAAAATCGTAAGAAAGTTTTAGGAAAATCGTACCAATGGTTTTGGAAGAAACGAGAAAACAGCGCGCCTGCTGCTGATACAATAATGGGTATCGGGGCAGGCGCGCTGCTTCGTCATTAAGGGATATTTTTCGAAAGAAGGAAGGGAATACATATGCAAAAGAAACGAATAGCAGTCATTTTTGGCGGTCATTCCGCAGAATACGAGGTGTCGCTGCAATCGGCGGAGGCGGTTTTGCGGCATATCGACAGGGAGCGGTTTGAAGTTATGTCAATCGGGATTACAAAAGACGGCGCATGGTACTGTTACATGGGCAGTGTGGAAAAAATCGGCGACGGAACGTGGGTGACGGACAGTGATAAATGTTATCCCGTCGTAATTTTGCAAAACCGTCTTGTGCGGGGAATGCTTGTGTTTGTAAAGGATACCTACTGTGTCGTGCCGATTGACTTGGCATTTCCAATCGTGCATGGCAAAAACGGCGAGGACGGCACGCTGCAAGGGTTGCTGGAGCTGGCAGGAATACCCGTCGTCGGCTGTGGCACGCTTTCGTCCGCGCTGTGCATGGACAAGGACAGGGCGCATCAGCTTGTGCGTCAGGCGGGAATTGCCGTTCCAAAATCGGTGGCGTTTTCGTATTCCGAACGGGTACACGCGGTTGAGAAAATCAGGAAAACATTATCGTGCCCGCTGTTTGTCAAGCCCGTGCGCTGTGGCTCGTCGTTTGGGATTACAAGGATTACAACGATGGAGGAACTGGAAAAGGCAGTCGAGCTGGCGTTTACATACGACGCGGAAGTTGTCGTCGAGGAGGCGGTCGCGGGCTTTGAGGTTGGCTGCGCAATCCTTGGAAACGAGGTTCTGACAATCGGACGCGTGGACGAAATCGAGGTGCCAAGTGGATTTTTTGACTATTGCGAGAAATACACGCTGCAATCCTCCAAAATCCATATGCCCGCAAGGATTGACGCCGAAACGGAACAACAAATCCAACAAACCGCCGCCACAATCTATCGGACGTTAGGCTGCTCGGGCTTTGCAAGGGTGGACATGTTTTACACGCCGTCCGGCGAAATTGTGTTTAACGAGGTCAATACCATACCCGGGTTTACTGCGCATAGCCGTTTCCCGAATATGATGAATGGAATTGGCTTGTCGTTTTCCGAGCTGCTCGAACGGCTGATTGGGCTGTATGTGGAATGACGGACAGGGGGGTTTTAAAACAATGGAACGTTCTTGGATTGAAATCAGCGCGCGCAATTTGCGCCATAATGTGGAAGCGCTTCGCGCCATTCTGCCGCCCGGCTGTGAGCTGATGGCGGTTGTCAAGGCACAGGCATACGGGCATGGCGCAAGTGGAGTTTCAAGGCTGTTAAGTCAGATCGGTGTTCGGGCGTTTGCCGTCGCGACGATTGACGAAGGGATTGCACTCAGGAAAGAGGGCATTTGCGGAGCAATTCTGATTTTGGGCTACACCGACGTTTGCCGCGCGGGGGACTTGCAGGCATATGATTTGATACAGACCGTGATTGATTTTCCATATGCGAAGGCGCTTAATGGTCAAAAAATTGCGGTCAAGGTTCACATAAAAATTGATACGGGAATGCACCGATTAGGGATACCCGCGTCGGATATGCGGGCGGTGGAGGAGGGTTTTTCCATGCAATATCTGAACGTTTGCGGACTGTATACACACTTGTCCTGCGCGGAGAACAGACAGGCGGAGGGGATTGCGTTTACAAAAAAGCAGGCAGACCGCTTTTATGATTTGCTCGGCGGCTTGCGGGAGCGTGGGATAACCATTCCGAAGCTGCATATTCAGAGCAGCTTCGGACTTTTGAATTTTCCGCAGCTTGCCCACGGCTGTGCCTACGTGAGGGTAGGGATTGCGCTCTACGGTGCGGTTGCGTCCAATGCGGACACGGTTCTCAAGCCGGATTTGCGTCCGGTTCTTTCCCTAAAAAGCCGCGTTGTGCTTATCCGCACGGTTGCAAAGGGTGAGGGCGTCGGATATGACAGGCAGTTTGTCGCGGGGCGGGATAGCCGGATTGCGGTCATTCCAATTGGATACGGCGACGGTGTTCCACGCAGTTTGTCGGGGGGAAACGGGCGCGTGCTTATCCGCCAAAAGACCGCACCGATTGCCGGGCGTGTCTGCATGGATCAGATGATGGTGGATATTACGGGAATGGAAGATGTGGCGGTGGGAGATGTCGTGACGCTGATTGGGGCGCAGGGAGAAAACGCATTGTCTGCTACTGACGTTGCACAGGCGGCGGGGAGTATTGCAAATGAATTGCTGTGCAGAATGGGGGCGCGGCTTCCGATTGTCATAAAAGAAACTATCTAAGATGACATTTTTGTGCTATACTGTAACTAAAAAATAGCGGAGGTGTACAAATTGATGGCAGAACAAATCATTTGCTTTTGTATCTATTTACTGGTCGCGCTCTTAATGCTCGGCATTGGCATTTCCCAGTGGAACAGCAAAGAACCCGTAGGATTTTACACAGGGGAAAAACCGCCTGCGTCGCAGAGCCTGTCTGATGTATTGGCGTGGAATAGAAAGCATGGCGCAATGTGGATATTGTATGGTATTCTTATTATCATTTCGGGCGTGGCAGGGGTTTTCGGCACACAATCCATATGGAGCATAATTCCGCTCGTCGGAGGCGTGGTAGTGCCGATTGGCGTGATGGTTTGGTATCATCATAGACTGATAAAACAGTATCTCCGTTAACACAAATACGTGAATGGACGGATAATGCGGAGTTGCTGCTTTTAACAAAAAACAGAAAGGGGTCGGCTACCACACGGAACAGGAAAACAAACTGCTCCTATTATTCGAACGAACAGGAGAAGTGCTGACAAGCTGCTGCGTACTGGTGTTCACGGATTTCAACATCATCCAATGGACGGCATGGTCATGGTGGCTTGTGGCGGCGTTTGTCCTGATGGTACTCTACGAGCTGTGGTGGCTGCGCTATTTTCGCAGCAATCACGAACTCGCCGACTTTTACAAAAGCCTCCTCGGTATCCCCGTAGCAGGCGCAACGCTGCCCGTAGCCGCATTTTTCCTTCTTGGCATTTACGGCAGAAATATATGGCTGCTGCTTGCAACGATTTTGTTAGGAATAGGTCACATCGGTATTCATTTGCAGCATAAAAAAGAATTAAACTGTGAAACAGAAAGATGAAATCTGTTTTCACAGCAAAAAAGTACAAAAAAGGAGAACCCTAAAATGGACTTTCGCTTGGCACAAACACAGGACTTACCCCAAATAAAACAAACATTCCAAGAAATCATTCACCAAATGGAGCAAAACAACCTACAGATTTGGGACGACATTTACCCCTGCTCCTTCTTCGAGGACGACATCAAAAACAACCGCCTGTACGTCCTGACAAAAAAAACCGAACTCCTTTCCGTATTTGCCCTATGTGATACAGACGAAGGCGCCGGCACAATGGCATGGAACGAACAAACTGCCGCCGCGCGTTACCTAGACCGATTCGGCGTAAATGCCCACTATTCGCGCAAAGGCATAGGCAGCATAATGCTGCAAAAAGCAAAAGAAACGGCAAAATCATTCGGTGCAGAGTACCTGCGTCTTTTCGTCGTGGACGAAAACCTCCCCGCCATCCGATTATATGAAAAAGGCGGTTTCACAAAAGTAAACGGTATTTATCAAATCGAGCTTGACGAGGAAAACACGCTGAACGCATACGGATATGAAATCAAGCTCTAAAGGACAATCAATTGTTATTCGACTCGATATGGCATGGCAGCTTTTGGCTGTTCGATAAAAGCGTTCTTATTATCTGCACTTTTCGTTCCGAAGAGCGCTTAAGCACGCAATCAGCCGAAGATAGGCATAGACATTTTCGGCTTGCTTCTGATTGAAGCAGGATTCGACAATCTGTAGCTCGCCCTGCAGGTAATCCCGTTCGGTACCATTGCCAAAACAGATATGCCAAAAAGTGTCATGAGCGCTTTCGGCTCTTTTAGCCATTCTACATTATGATACATATAAGAAAACAGCTTCCCGCTCTGATAGGTGATGTCCATCTTCTGTGTTTGTGCATTGTAATGGCAAAATTTGATTTCCGGTGTTTTGATTTCACCTTTTACAATAATCATATGCTTTCTTGTATTCATTGTTATCTCCGTTTGTTATTTATATACACGGGCGCCTATCCCAACGCCCAATCAAACCAGCCACTGGATAAACGCCGTCTTATCCGAACTGTTATACCCCGCATTCCTATAAAATGCCTGCGTCCCCGCCTCTTTCGAGCCAGTCAGCAGCATCATTTTGTAACAATTGTTACGTCGCGCAATCTCCCGCGCATACGCAAGACATGCCGACGCATACCCTTTCTTTCGGTACTGCACATGCGTCACCACATTTTCAAGAAACGCATACGGTCTGACATTCCGCGTCAAATTCGGAATAATCACACAGACACACGACGCCACAATGCACCCGTCCACCTCACAGACAATCAAATGATGATTTTCGTCTTGGACAATCTGCGCCCAAGTCCGCTCCAAATGCTCCGAGTCCTCTGGCACATTCGTTTCATGCAAACACAAATATAACTCTAAAATCTGCCGCAAATCTCCTTCAACTGCTTCCCGAACCACCATAATAATCCCTCCTCAAAAATGCCTTCACCAGCAAACGCTTGCCGCCAAAGCCCTAATGCTTATTACGATTGTAACACAATAACACCGTCGCAAACAACCATCAAAGGAGACAAATAAAAATGAATAAAAGCGACTTGGAAAAATCAGGGTAGATTGCTATAATGAAACAAAAAACGTTCACTTGTTATCTGACCGCTAGAGAGGACAAAACATAACCCATGAACCACACGACAAAACATTACAACGAACCCCTGTTAAAGGAACATTACGCACACATTTTAGAACAAAACAAAGAAGTTCTGCTGCAAGGCGGCAGCGGCGATGCATACCTGACCGCACCACAGACCGACACCCGAATGGCAGTAGCGCTATTAATCCGTGTAAAAGGCACTGTCACAGAAAACATTACGGCATACCTCCAAACCCTGCAAAAAGCAGAACCCGCCCTCTATTACTACCCGCCGCAGGACTTCCACATCACTGTCCTGGACATCCTGCGCGGCAAACCCCACCGCACCATACCACAGAACATTGCGGACTACATCACCTGTATTGCACAATGCGTCGAAACAATAAAGCCGTTCCATATCGATTTTCAAGGCGTCACCGCAAGCGATAACGCTGTTTTGGTGTGCGGATATTATGAATACGGTTTAGAGCAAATCCGTCAGACACTGCGAACCGCATTCGCACAAAATAATCTTTTAATAGAGGAACGCTACCAGACAACTTCTTCCCACATCACCGTGGCAAGAATTCCAAAAAAATTAAATAACCCCGCGTCATTTCTGGAACAGATACAAAAAGAACTCTTTTTTGGAACAATGAAAGTGGATGCCCTCGAGCTTACATTCCACAACTGGTATGACTCGCAAAAAATAAAATTAGCAGACATCCCTTTATAAAAATAGAATGTCTGCTAATAGTCTTGCTCATTTCTTGTCCACTGCGCATAAATGCCCGCTTGCTATCTTCTGCGACAGCCCCATCTGCCGTATCCGCCACAGCCTCGTCTGCCATAACCGCCACAGCCCCGCCTGCCGCCATAACCGCAGACGCCCGCTTCAAAATTATCACAAATGCCGTTGCCGTCTTCATCAACAAAGCCCTGCCCGCAAATCCCTGCTTCAAAATTGTCACAGACACCATCGCCGTCCTCATCAACAAAGCCCTGCCCGCAGATACCTGCCGCATAGTTGTCACAAATCCCGTCGCCGTCCTCGTCAACAAACGGACAATCAACAGCACAGTACCCACATACCCCGACAGTATCATAATCCGTAACATCTTCATTTTCAACCGGTTCTGCCGCAAAAACGCTCACCGCCTCCAGCGAAAAAACCAGTAATGCAGCGCCAAGACCAGTTAAAACTTTAGTCGCTCTCATCATTTTATTCCTCCATTCCACTGTATGATTGATTTACCACTTTATAAATAATACAATTGGTTTGTGGAAATCCGTTCAAATATTTAACTATTTTTTACTAGCTGGTACGACAGAACACATGGTATTTTCAATCTCCAATTTTTATATCAGCCTGACACCAATCAACCCCCGCCAACAGTCTTGAAAAATAAAATCCCACATGATGAAATATTTGTTGCCATGATACAATCAAACAAACATGGTATCACTATAAAATCTTTATTGTGGGGGTTCCTCTTATGAAATTTCTATCCAACCGAAAGCTTGCCACACGCATCGGCATTATCACTACAATAATCACATTTATCGGTATGCTGCTGCTTTGGCGTATCGTATCCGGCCGCGTTGCCGCGATGGTCGAAAACAACATCACCAACCAAATGGTTGATGCCGTGGAATCAAGGGCGTCCATTATCAACGATTACGTGGCATCTGCGGAGGAATACATGACAGCGTTTGCACTGGGCAGCGAAGTCCGTGAGCTGCTTGAAAATCCCCAAAATCCCGCCCTGCTGCAAAAAGGACAGGAATTCACGGAGGCCTTTGCCGCAGTAAAAGGCACGTTTGAGGGACTTTATATTGCCACACCCGATACATACATTCTGACGCATACCTCCGAGGGCGCGATTGGAATGACAACCCGGACGGGCGACTCGCTGGAAGAGTTTCGCAACACGATTTTGGCGGCGCCGTAGTTGACCAATTTGGGAATTATGAAATCGCCGGGGACCGGAAGCATGATTTTGTCCATGTATTATCCGATTTTTGAAGGGCAGGAGTGTATTGGCTACGTGGGCGCCGGCGTATACGCAAGCCGTCTGATGGATGCACTGCTGGAACTGAATATCAAAGGACTGCCAAATAGCGAATATGTGTTCTTGAACGTGGAGACAGGCACTTACCTGTACCATCAGGACGAAGCGCTGCTCAACACACAGACGACGGACAGCGGCTATTTGGAAATCCTTGAGACAATCCGCACAGACGGGAACACGCAGGCAGGCACTTATACCTATCAGGACGAAAACGGTGTCAGCCAGTTGGTGGTCTATAAATATCTGAAAGACCGCAACTGGGTGTTCATGGTGCGCGACAACGTGGCGGAGGTCTATGCGGAAGTGGAGACCGTGCGCGATACGGTGGGCGTTTTGTGCGCGGCGGTGGCGGTTGTCATTATCTTTGTCACACTGCTGATTTTGTACCGTGAGGGCAGGGAGCTTATGATTATGGAGCATGCAATCCGCCGTCTTGGGCGGCTGGAGCTGTCCGCCGATGAGGAATTGGAAGCGTTTTATGACCGCAAAGACGAAATTGGCATGATTGCGCAGACCATTCATAACGTCTGCGACTGCCTGCGCAAGACCATAGAGGATATTGGGCGGATATTGGGGGAAATGGCGGACGGAAACATTGCCGTGGATGTCGCCCAAAATGAGGCATATTATATCGGTGATTTCAAGGTGCTTGCCCAAAGCCTGAAAAGTATCCGCACCCATCTGACAGATGTCATGTATGACATTACACAGATTGCCAATCAGGTTGCGGTCGGCGCAAATCAGGTATCTGCAGGCGCGCAGGAATTGTCGCAGGGCACTATGCAGCAGAAAATTTCGATGGAAGGTCTGGTGTCCAATATCACGGACATTACACAGCAGGTACAAAACAGTGCAGTCCGCTGCGCAAATGCCAGCGATTTGGTTGACCGGGCGGCAGGCTACGCCCAAGAGGCGGATACCAAGATGGAGCAGTTAAAGACTGCCACGAAAAATATTGACGACTCGTCCATGAAAATCAGCAGTATCATAAAAAACATTCAGGACATTGCATTCCAGACCAATATCCTTGCAATAAACGCCGCAGTCGAGGCTGCCCATGCAGGGAGTATGGGAAAAGGCTTTGCCGTCGTTTCCGATGAGGTCAGAAGCCTTGCGACAAAGTCCGCCGAGGCAGTGGGCGATACCAGCGAGCTGATTGGAAAATCCATACAGGACGTGAAAATCGGAACGGACTCCACAAACCTTGCCATTTCCGCAATGCAGGTGATTGGCGAATGCATTCAGTCGATTAAGGAGCTGATGGACGAGATTGCGCTGGCAAGCGTCCAGCAGTCGGAAATGATTGTTTCCGTGGAAAAAAGGGTAAAAGAGGTTTCCAAGGTCATTCAGTCCAATTCCGACGCCGCCGAACAAAGCGCGGCAATTTCCATCCAGTTGTCAAACCAGTCCAAAACGCTCAACCACTTGATTGGGCAGTTCCGTATCCGCTAAAGTTGTCCGCTAAATTTGCAGTTTTTTTGCTTGCGGATTTTGGAATGCCTGTGTTATACTTACACGAGTATCATACTGGCGGGCGCAAACCGTCTGCCAGCAACAAAAATCGGGAAAGAAGAATAAGTCAATGAATTATCGCAAGGACAGGTACGGAAACGAACTTTCAATCTTAGGCTACGGCTGCATGCGCTTTACGCAAAGCAGCGGAAAGATAAACATGGAAAAGGCAGAAGCGGAGCTGATGGAGGCATACCGCGCGGGTGTCAACTACTACGACACCGCATACGTCTACCCCGGAAGCGAGGCGGCGCTCGGGGAAATCCTTGCAAAAAACAAAATCCGCGATAAGGTATCTATTGCGACGAAGCTCCCGCACTATCTGATTAAAAGCAAAGAGAGCATGGAAAAATACTTCACGGAGCAGTTAAACCGCCTGCAGACCGACCACATCGATTATTACCTCATGCATATGCTCACGGACGTAAAGACATGGGAGCGCTTGAAGTCGCTTGGTATTTTGGAATGGCTTGCCGAAAAGAAAGCAGGCGGCGCAATCCGGCAGATTGGCTTTTCCTATCACGGAAACGCAGAGATGTTCTGCCGCCTGATTGACGTTTACGACTGGGATTTTTGCCAGATACAGTATAATTACATGGATGAAAACACGCAGGCAGGAAGAAAAGGGCTGCTGTATGCCAACCAAAAAGGCATTCCGGTCATCATCATGGAACCGCTGCGGGGCGGAAAGCTTGTAAGCCGCCTCCCCGAGAAGGCTGTCGAAATCTTTGCGCAGTATCCGGTACAGCACACTCCGGCACAGTGGGCGTTCAAGTGGCTTTGGAGTCAGCCGCAGGTGACCTGTGTGTTATCCGGAATGAATTCGCTTGAAATGGTTCGGGACAACGTCACCACAGCGTCCAATGTAAAAGTCGGCGAGGTAGGCGAGCGCGAGGAAGCAATGCTCCGGCAGGTCGTGCAGGCAATCAATGCAAAAATGAAGGTCGGCTGCACCGGCTGCGGCTACTGCATGCCATGCCCGCAGAATGTGGACATTCCCGCCTCATTTTCCGCCTACAACCACAAATACTCCGAGGGAACCTTTTCCGCGCTGACAGAATATTTCATGTGTACGGCATTGCGCAAGGACTACTCCGGTGTGTCAAACTGCATTGAATGCGGCAAATGTGAGCTACACTGCCCGCAGCACATCGAAATCAGGAAGGAACTTAAAAACGCCAAAAAACACCTTGAGACGCCGCTCTATAAGCTGGGGCGGTGGCTTGTGAAGCTGTTTAAGGCATATTAAATAGCATATTTTCACACACAAAAAAATCTCCTTGTTATCTCAAGGGGATTTTTTTATGCACTGGAGCGTCCTGTACGATTACTAAAACACATCAAATAATCTGAAATTTTCGGTAAAATTTACTAAATATTCCAAAATAAATAAAAAGTTCAAAAATTATATAAAATTAAGTTAATTTCAAAAGAAGTCTGACCGATATAGATAACAAGGGGAGTAGTTTACATATGTAACTACCATAAGAAATTAACAAAATCATTCTTATGTTGACTGGAAAAAGCGCGCAAAACTGCGTGCTGCTGCCCGAAGGGACTTTGGCGAAATTCGTCAAAGGGGTAGTTCACAGCCATGTATATAAGGGAAAGGAGTATCCTATGCAGGTAAGAAGTACAAGCACCGCACTTTTGAACAGGGCCGCAAGCGCAATTGAGAATTCTTATTCCGACGCGCAGGAAAGACAGGAAGCATTAAGGGGACATGACGGCGTATTTGAGGAGAATGCGGAAAACGAAGAGCAGTCTGTGATGTTGTCCATCTCGGCAGCAGGAAGGAAACGCAGCGAGCTTTTGGCAAGTCAGGCGGAAAATGAAGGAGAGGAAGGGGAGTTTTCCAGCGAGGCAGAGCTTGAAGACATGCTCAAAAAGATGGAAGGCCTTTCAAGCCAGATTATCAACGGATATTTTTCAATTTCTGACAGACTGAATTTTAACAACGAAATCCAACGGCTGAATGCGGAGCTGAACAGGCTAAACGGCGACACAGTGTCTGTCACGAAGGAGGACTGTACACAGCTTTCCAAGAAAATTTCAGACCTTACCAAAATCATCAGTGATGCGGCGGTCTACCGTCAGAGCGCAAGAAACGTGTTTATGGTAAACTCAAAACAGCCCAAAAAGGTTGTGCGCACACAGCTTGATATTGCAATTTAGGGGACAGGCGCTTTGCAAAGGCGCCTTCCTTTGTCTGCCATAGAACAAATGATAATATGACAGAAAATGGGGAAAAGTATGAGACAAATGGACTTTAAGATGGAGCGTCCCGGACAGGTAAAGGAAGGCGATGTGGTCACTGTCACGGAGGGTGTTCTTCCAAGTAATTATTACTACACAATCAATCCGGCAGTTGCAATGTCGGGAAACATTCCGTTCAATGAACGGCTCCGGTCGCAAAGCGGCACGGTCGTCTCGGTTGAGGAAAACGAGAGGGGCTATTATGTCATCGTCGCGTTTGACGAGCCGGAGGTAAAAACAAAACAATAGAAAAGGAAATGGAGGTTCCATATGAAAAAAATCAGTACGGACAAGGCGCCCGCGGCAATCGGGCCATATTCACAGGCAATCATCGCAGGTGATTTTCTCTATGCGTCAGGGCAGATACCAATCAATCCCGCCACAGGGAATGTGGAGGCAGAGGGCATTACGCAGCAGGCGCAGCAGTCCATGAAAAACGTGGGAGAGATTTTAAAGGCGGCAGGCGCTTCCTATGACAATGTTGTAAAAACCACCTGCTTTTTGGCAGACATCGCGGATTTTGCCGCATTCAACGAGGTATATGCAAAATACTTTACACAAAATCCTGCAAGAAGCTGTGTCGCGGTTAAGGGTTTGCCAAAGGGCGTGCTCTGCGAGGTGGAAGTCGTTGCGTACTTGGGCGCGTAAGAGGCTGGGAGTGATGATTTGAGAAAGAAAAGCATTGTACTTATCGGAATGCCCGGTGTGGGCAAGAGCACAATCGGCGTGGTGCTTGCCAAGAACTTGGGCATTTCGTTTATCGACTCCGATTTGGTGATACAGGAGCGCGAGGAAAAAAAGCTGCATGACATTATCGGGGAGCGCGGGCTGGAGGGCTTTTTGGACATTGAGGAGGACGTAAATGCGTCCTTAAACCCAAAGGCAGCGGTGATTGCGACAGGCGGAAGCGCGGTCTATCGCGAACGGGCAATGCACCACTTATCAGAGTTTGCGCTGATTTGTTATCTGCGGCTTTCTTACGAGAGCATTTCGGAGCGGCTTGGCAATTTAGAGGAGCGCGGCGTGGTGCTAAAGGAGAGCCAGAATCTTAGGCAGCTCTATGACGAGCGCGTGCCGTTATATGAAAAATACGCGAACATGACCATAGACTGTGAGGGCAAAAATATCCGTGAGATTGTTTTTGAGATTGCAAAACGAATAAAATGATAAAAAATCCACATACTGTTTCTAAAAAGAAGGGGTTGTGTTTTTTTTATGATGGATTATATCAATGCATTTTGGGTTGGCGGTCTGATTTGCGCTTTGGCACAAATCCTGCTTGACCGCACAAAGCTGCTGCCGGGACGTGTGATGGTTCTTTTGGTCTGCTTGGGCGCAGTCATCAGCTTTTTTGGCATTTATGAGCCGTTTGCGGAGTATGCCGGGGCGGGCGCCAATGTGCCCTTGCTTGGCTATGGCAATATTTTGATGAAGGGAATTAAGGAAGCCGTTGACAAGGACGGGTTTATCGGGCTTTTTAAGGGCGGTTTTACAAACGGGGCAGTGGGGTGCAGCGCGGCGCTGATTTTCGGCTACCTTGCAAGTCTGATTTTCCAGTCCAAGACGACAAAGGCATGAATTCTGGTCTTTTAAAGCTCCTCAAAATCAATATTCAGCCCGCTAAGCATACGGCGGACATAAGCGTCCCAAAGCTTTTCCGCGCTTTTATCCATAAGGAAGGTGCTGTAGGCGCAGCCTGTCACGCATACGACATGACCATTGTCATAGCGGATATTGAGCGCAAGGGCGCGGATTAGGTTAGCGGCGACTCCGCATTCGGGGTCTGCTGCTATTTTTTCGACAAGCCCGTCGGGCGCGTGAAGCACGACCTTGAACGAAACAGGCGTCTTTTTTCCCTTAATCAGTTGAAAGCAGAACGGGCGGACGTCCCTCCAAAGGGAAAATGCGCAGGTCTGTTCCAAAAGCTCCTCGGAGGTATAAAAATCCTTTACAATGTGCCCGTCAATGTGGAAGGTGTTAAACGTGGTAACAGCCGCCTCCTCCAGTAAAAACGCGTCAAAGCATTCCGAGGCAAGCAGCGCGTTCATCATGTTTTTTGTAACCTTAATCTGCAATGAAATCATGAAATAACCAAACCTTTCTGAATGTTAAATATTGTTATAAAAATTGGCAGGGATACCATAAACAGGTGTCATAATATTCCATACATAACTCCCAGTATACATTTTTCTATAAAAAACTTCAAGAAAACGTTGAAAAACTCTTTTCAAACAAACACATCTATGATAACATGATACATAGTTATTAAAACTAGATTAGATAGTAAAGACATATGTTTATTTTGGGATAAGAGTTAGCGAGGTAGGAAATGAGTTATAAAATTGTAGTGGACAGTTGTTGTGAATTACCCGGGGAATTGAAAAAGGACCCGCGTTTTGAAATCGTTCCGCTGACATTGATTGTAGGAGAGGATTACGAAAAGCCCGATGATGAAAACTTTAATCAGAGGGAGTTTCTCGACGCGGTAGCTGCGTGCCCCAAGTGCCCGAAGTCGGCGTGCCCGTCGCCGGAGCGCTATATGGAAGCGTATAAAACACAGGCGCAGCACGTTTATGCGGTGACGCTTTCCTCGCAGCTTAGCGGCAGCTATAACAGCGCCGTGCTTGGAAAAAATCTGTATCATGACAGCTACGGGGAAAAGGATATTTACGTGGTGGATTCCCGTTCCGCGTCCTGCGGCGAAACGCAGCTTGCCTACAAAATCATGGAATACGAGGAGGCAGGTCTTCCTTTTGAGGAAATAACGGAAAAAATCGAGCAGTACGTGAAGGAAATGAACACGTATTTTGTGCTTGAAAATTTGGAAACCCTGCGCAAAAACGGCAGGCTTTCAAGGGTGAAGGCGCTCGTTGCGTCAACGCTCAACATCAAGCCGCTGATGGGGGCGGATAACGGCAGCATTATTCAGCTCGGACAGGGTATCGGCATGAAGAAGGCACTTGCAAAGCTTGCCGAGACAGCGGTGAGTAACGTAAAAGACGCGGAGACAAGGCGTCTGATGATTACGCACTGCAACAACCCTTCGGGAGCGGAGAGCGTGCGCAAAAATATCGAGGAGCGGTTAAACGTCAAGGAAGTCGTGATTATGGACACCGCCGGAATCAGCAGCATGTATGCAAACGACGGCGGCGTCATTGTCACGCTCTAGGACAAAGCGGTTCCTTAACTGAACTTGTCCATGTCTTCCTTTAAAAACTTAAATTCACGGTACCGAAGCGGTGAAATGCGAAGCTGGACGTAGCTTTGCATAATCAGGCTAAGCGGCATAACGGCAGAAACAAACTTAAAGTTTGCGATGCCGTTTTTATTTACGCGTTCAAATTCCTCATATGGCTCCAAAAGCTGCTTGAGCGTCGTGATGTCCTCGTCAATATCAATGCGGGTATTGTCAAGCAGATGAAGCGCGGTTTTATCCTTGTCAAAAACCGCATATTCAATCTCGTCCTTTGGCACGCGCATTGGCGCGCCGTTCTGATGGATTGTGATTGTCGCAATAAAGCCCCGCACATTTTCGTCGCCAAGCGCTAGAAACTGTGGAAGCGGCTCGGGAATGTAGGGCTTTTTGGCGTGCACCACAAAGTCGGGAAGATTGGGGATTTGTGTATAGTCAATTTTGGAGGAATACAGGACAAGCGGCGCACTGTAATGCATTGCCACCAGTTCCCCGATAATATATTCCACCGTCCCCCGCTCAAGACACATGTCCATGAAAATCAGATTATACTTTAAGGGATTTATCAGAAAATGGTTTTTGTCACCATAGGAGTCCACGTACAAGACGTTCGGCGTGCCCCGACGCTTGTCCGATTCCCGCGATAACAGGCGCTCAAGATGTTTTCTGTCAGCTACATTATCATCACATATTGCAACATGCATGGTTCATTACACCTCTTTTAAACGCTTCGATTGATACATTTTAAACATTGGTTCAGGCTGATTTTTGGAGCTTTTTTCTGTGCTCCGATACGAAGGATACTTCCTGTTACCGCCCATTATAGCATATCTGTAATGTAAAGTCAAAAAAAGTCTCCGTTACAGCCTTCACATAATGGAAAACTGTAACGGAGAGTTTGCAATGCAAAATACCAGCGCCGCTTGCAAAATCAGGATAAGCGGCAGTCCGTACACGAAATACCAGTGCCTTGTCTTGTGGTGGAACACCCGCATTCCGATAATCGTGCCGACACTGCCGCCAATCAGGGCAATGACAAAAAAGGTATACTCGGGAATGCGCCAAAGCTTCTTCACCGCCTTGTGCTTGTCAATGCCCATCATCGCAAAGCCAATCAGGTTCATCAGCGCCAAATATCCTGCGATAATACTGATTACAACCATAATGCTTAAAGTTCCTTCTGCTCTTGCATTTTCATCGCGCGTACCTTGCACGAAAGACCAAAGAGATTGATAAAGCCCTCCGCGTCGTGGTGGTCATACAAGTCGCCCGTCTTAAAGGAAGCAATGCTTTCATTATAAAGCGAATACGGGCTGGTCTCGCCTGCCTTGATAATGTTGCCCTTGTAAAGCTTGAATTTCACCTCGCCTGTCACATACTCCTGCGTCTTCTCGATAAACGCTTGGATTGCCTCACGCTTCGGCGTAAACCACTTACCTTCGTAAACCGTGTCGGCAAGCTTGTTGCCCATTTCTTTCTTCAGGGTATATGTATCACGGTCAAGGATTAACTCCTCAAGCTGCTGGTGCGCCTCCATCAGGATTGTTCCGCCCGGTGTCTCGTAAACGCCGCGCGACTTCATGCCGACAACACGGTTCTCTACAATGTCAACAATGCCGATACCATGCTTTCCGCCAAGTCTGTTTAATTCGCGGATAATATCGGAAACCTTCATTGCCTTGCCGTTGACTGTCTTTGGAACACCCTTCTCAAACGTCATTGTCACATACTCGCCCTCCTCGGGTGCCTTCTCCGGCGTTGTGCCAAGCACGAGTAAATGCTCAAAATTCGGCTCGTTTGCGGGATTTTCCAGCTCCAGTCCTTCATGGCTGATGTGCCAGATGTTGCGGTCGCGGCTGTATGAGGAATCTGCGGAAAACGGTAAATGAATGCCATGCGCCTTGCAGTATTCAATTTCCGACTCACGTGAATCCATTGTCCACTTGTCATTTCTCCAAGCGGCAATGATTTTTAAGTCGGGGGCAAGTGCCTTAATGCCAAGCTCAAAACGGATTTGGTCGTTGCCCTTACCCGTCGCGCCGTGGCAGATTGCCGTAGCACCCTCTTTTCTTGCAATCTCAACAAGCTTTTTTGCAATCAGCGGACGCGCCATTGAAGTGCCTAAAAGATATTTGTTTTCATAAATAGCGTTTGCCTGCACGCAGGGAACGATATATTCATCACAGAACTCGTCCACGACATTTTCAATGTAAAGCTTCTCGGCGCCGCAGGATTTTGCGCGCTCCTCAAGTCCGTCAAGTTCCTCCTCCTGTCCGCAGTCCACGCAGACACAGATAACCTCGTAATCGAAATTTTCCTTTAACCACGGAATGATTGCAGTCGTATCAAGACCGCCTGAATACGCAAGTACAACTTTTTCTTTCATATTAAATAGCTCCTTTTGTAATGAAATTGAATTTGTTTTTTACATTAAATCTAATATACATCATTACACCGGAGAAATCAAGTGAAAAAATATACATTTTATCTTGACAAAAAGAAATAAAAGCGTAAAATATAGACAATATAAATGTATAATATGCAAAAATTAATGCATAAAAATACATTATACAAAAATGGGCGCGGCAAAATAAAAAGGGTTGTAATTTCACCCCGAATAAACTATCATATAAAATAGTGCAAATTAAGATAGGAACAAAGAGAGGACGATACACCAAATGATAAGGGCGATGACAATAGACGATTATGAACAGGTGCGCAGTCTGTGGCTGCAGATTAAGGGCTTTGCAATCAGAAGCATTGACGACTCGCGCGAGGGCGTGGTGCGCTTTTTGGAGCGAAACCCCGGCACAAGCGTGGTCGCGGTGGAGGACGGGACGGTTGTAGGCGCGATTCTCTGCGGTCATGACGGCAGGCGTGGCTGTCTGTATCATGTGTGTGTGGCGCCCGGTTACAGAAGGCGCGGGATTGGCAAGGCGATGGTCGTGTTTTGCATGGACGCGCTGAAAAAGGAGCATATCAACAAGGTCAGTCTGATTGCATTTACGAAAAACGATATTGGAAACGCCTTTTGGCACAATGTCGGGTGGGTGCAGAGAGAAGATTTGAATTACTATGATTTTGTTTTAAATAAGGAAAATATTGAAGCGTTTAATCAATAATAAAACATTCAGATTATGACGCGCGAAAGCGGAACGGAGGATTAAAATGAAACAAATCAATGGCGGCGTGACCGCGGCGCAGGGTTTTGAAGCGGCGGGCACGGAAGCGAATATCAAATATCAGGGAAGAATGGACATGGCGCTCATTTACAGCAGTGCGCCGTGCAAGGTGGCAGGAACGTTTACCACGAATGTGGTAAAGGCGGCACCTGTGCTTTGGGATAAGCAGATTGTGGAAAACAGCCCGTATGCGCAGGCGGTTGTTGTGAACGCGGGCATTGCAAACGCCTGTACCGGAAAACAGGGCATGGATTACTGTGCCGAGGAGGCAAAAAAAGCAGCATCGCTTCTAGGCATACCGGAAAACGCCGTGCTTGTAGGCTCGACGGGGGTTATCGGTATGCAGTTGCCGATGGATAAAATCTGTGCGGGGATAGAGAAGCTTGTGTCGGCAAAGAACGGTTTGCTTGAGGCGGGAACAACCGCGTCGAAAGCGATTATGACGACCGATACGGTCAATAAGGAAATTGCGGTAACCTTTGAGCTTGACGGCAAGACCGTGACCGTGGGCGGCATGAGCAAAGGCTCTGGCATGATACACCCGAACATGTGTACAATGCTCGCGTATATCACGACGGACGCGGCAATCAGCAAGGAGCTGCTGCAGGAGGCGCTTCGCACAAGCATTGTGGATACATTCAATATGATTTCCGTTGACGGCGACACCTCGACGAATGATACGTGCCTTGTGCTTGCAAACGGGCTTGCAGGGAATGTGGAAATCACAAAAAAAGGTGAGGCGTATGACAAGTTTTTGGAAGCATTGAATTATGTAAATACATATCTTGCGCGGACAATGGCAGGCGACGGCGAGGGCGCGACGGCGCTGTTTGAAACGGTGGTGTATAATGCCGACACAAAGCAGAATGCCCGCACGCTTGCAAAGTCGGTGATTTGTTCGAGTCTTACAAAGGCGGCAATCTACGGACACGACGCAAACTGGGGCAGGATTTTATGCGCGCTTGGGTATTCCGGTGTGCAGTTTGAGCCGGAGCATGTCACGCTTTATTTTGAGAGCAAGGCGGGAAAGATTACGATTTACGAAAACGGTACGGGGACGGATTACAGCGAGGAAGAGGCGACCAAGATTTTGTCCGAGCCGGAGGTGACGGTGCTTGTTGACATGCACATGGGAACGGAAACGGCGACGGCGTGGGGCTGTGATTTGACCTATGATTATGTGAAAATCAATGCGGACTATAGGAGCTAGAACGAAAGGAAACAATACAATGAAAGAACAGGACATGAACAAAATTCTCTCCAAGGCGGAGGTGCTGATTGAGGCGCTTCCCTACATACAGAAATTTAATCGGAAATATATCGTCGTAAAATACGGCGGCAGCGCGATGAGCAACGAGGAGCTGCAAAGAAACGTGATTAAGGACGTGACGCTTTTAAAGCTTGTTGGTTTTAAGCCGATTATCGTACACGGCGGCGGCAAGGAAATCAGCCGCTGGGTGGAAAAGACCGGGAAAGAGGCAAAGTTTGTGAACGGCTTGCGCGTGACGGACGCGGAGACAATGGAAATTGCGGAAATGGTCTTAAATAAGGTAAACAAAAGCTTGGTCACAATGGTTCAGGAGCTTGGCGTCAAGGCGGTCGGAATCAGCGGCAAGGACGGCGGCTTGCTCAAGGTTGACCGCAAATATCCCGACGGACAGGACATTGGCTTTGTCGGTGACATTAAGGAGGTCAATCCAAAGGTACTGTTTGACCTAATCGAAAAGGATTTTCTCCCAATCGTGGCGCCAATCGGTCTTGACGAGCATTTTCAGACCTACAATATCAATGCGGACGACGCGGCTTGCGCGATTGCAAAGGCAGTCGGCGCGGAGAAGCTTGCCTTTTTGACTGACATTGAGGGTCTTTACAAGGACATCAACGACAAGGCGTCGTTTATCTCAAGGATTTCCGCATCGCAGGCGGACGAGCTGATTGCGGAGGGCTTTATCGGCGGCGGAATGCTGCCCAAGCTTGGCAACTGTACAAGCGCAATCAAAAACGGCGTCAACCGCGTGCATATTTTGGACGGACGCATTCCGCACTGCCTGCTTTTGGAGATTTTTACTAGAAACGGTATCGGAACGGCAATCGTGCAGGACGGCGACCTTGAGAAAATGGAAATGGGATATTACTAGGAGGAACGCATATGAATATGAAAGAATATATTGATGAAGCAGAGGCGGCGCTGCTGCACACCTACAACCGTTATCAGATTGTGTGGGACAGGGGCGACGGAATGTACCTCTATGATATTGAGGGCAGAAAGTACCTTGATTTCGTTGCAGGGATTGCGGTCTTTGCACTTGGTTATAATAACAAAGATTACAACGACGCGCTCAAGGCGCAGATTGACAAGGTGATACACACATCAAATTATTACTACAACATTCCGGCAATTGAGGCGGCAAAGAAGCTCAAAAAAATCTCCGGCATGGACAGGGTATTTTTCACCAACAGCGGCGCGGAGGCAGTTGAGGGTGCGCTTAAGGCGGCAAGAAAGTATGCTTTTTTGCGTGACGGGCACACCGACCATGAAATTATCGCGATGAACCATTCGTTTCACGGAAGAACGATGGGCGCGCTTGCCGTAACGGGAAATGCGCACTATAGGGAGGCGTTTGAGCCGTTAATTGGAAATATTAAGTTTGCGGATTTTAACGATTTTGAGAGTGTCAAGGCACAGGTTACGGATAAGACCTGCGCGATTATTTTTGAGACCATTCAAGGCGAGGGCGGTATTTATCCTGCCACAAAAGAATTTATGGAAAATGTCCGCGCGCTTTGCGATGAGAAGGATATTTTGTTGATTTTAGACGAAATCCAGTGCGGCATGGGCAGGACAGGCGCGATGTACGCTTGGCAGCGCTATGGGGTAAAGCCGGATATTATGACAACCGCCAAAGCCGTCGGCTGCGGTGTTCCGGTGGGGGCATTTCTGATGACAGAGCGCGTGGCAAAGCAGTCGCTGACAAGCGGCGACCACGGCACGACCTACGGCGGCAACCCGCTTGCGTGCACGGCGGTTTCCAAGGTGATTGATTTGTTTGAGGAGATGGACATATTAAAGAATGTGCAGGAGGCAGGCACATATCTGTATGAAAAGCTTGAGGAGCTTGCGGCAAGGCATGACTGCGTGAGGGCGCACAGGGGTGTCGGTCTGATGCAGGGCTTGGAGTGTGCACAGCCTGTCGGTGAGGTTATCAACCGGGCGGTTGAAAAGGGCTTACTGCTGATTAACGCAGGGACAAATATTATCCGTTTTATCCCGCCGCTCATTGTGTCAAAACAGGAGATTGACGACATGATTGCAATACTGGATACCTGCTTTTAAACGCCGCGTGGGCGAAAGAAAACAATAAATGGAGAAATTGAATGAAACACGGTAAAATAAAACAACGAATGTTTCTTGTGGCGGCAGTTCTTGTGGCGACGGTGGTCGGGCTGGCTGTGACAATGCTGCTCAACAAAAAACAGCCGATTAAGACGGATACGTCCAAGAAGGAGACAATCCGGCTTTGGTATACGGACGACGCGATTACGGATTATCTGAGCAGTAAGACGCTTGATTTCTATAATCGAACGGATATTCGAGTAGATATCCGGCTTGTGTCCGGACTGGAATACCTTGAGGCAATCAACAAGGCGAGCCTAAGCGACGATGAGGAGACGCCGGACGTGTACATTATCACGAACGATTCGCTGGAAAAGGCATATCTGTCAGGGCTTGCGGTGGAGCTTGATGAGTCCGTCCCGGTTTATAAGCCCGACGAATACAGTCAGGCGGCAAAAAACGCAGTCACCTACAACAGTAAATATGTAGGCTGTCCGTTCTATTTTGAGACGAGCGCCCTGCTTTACAATAAGACCTATTTGGAGCAGATTGCGGCGCAGGCAAATGACAGCGGCAGTGATTCGGAAGAGGACGCAGATGCGGACACGCAGGCGCAGGACGGGGAGGAGCCGCAGGTGCATATCGAGGCGGAGGATTTGATTCCGACTTCGATTGCGGATATCCTGACCTTTGCGGATTTGTATTCCGCGCCGGAAAATGTGGAATACTTCTTCCGCTGGGACGTGTCCGATATTTTCTATAATTACTTTTTCATTGGAAATTATATTTCCGTGGGCGGCAATGCGGGCGACGACAAAAATGACATTGACATCTACAATACGGAGTCCATTGCAACCTTAAAGGTGTATCAGGAGCTTAACCAGTTCTTCTCAATCGACACAAAGGAGACGAACTACGACACAATCATGCAGGAATTTCTTGAGGGAAAGACCATTTACACAATTGCGACAAGCGACTGCATCAAAAAGCTTGACGATGCGGCAAAAAACGGCGAATTTGCTTATGAATACGGCGTTGCAAGGCTTCCGGACATCAACATTGAGCTTAGCACAAGGGGAATGTCGGTGACGAACGCGCTTGTGTTAAACGGATATTCCACACATAAAGCGTCGGCGGCGTCACTGATATCGTTCCTTGCAAACGAGTCGCAGCATGACCTTTATGAAATGACCGGAAAGATTGCGGCAATGACAAAGCAGGACTATGAGGACGCGCACGTGGAAGGTTTTGTGCAGAATTACGCGGATTCCGTTCCCATTCCCAAAATGCTTGAAACGAGCAATTTCTGGGTGGAGCTTGAAATCTGCTTTGCAAAGGTTTGGTCAGGAGAGGACGCGAACACGCAAATCCGCCAGCTTTCCGAGCAGATTAAGACGCAGTTAAATGGCGAGAGCGTGACAGAGGAGCCATTGGAAGATCCCGAGGTGGAGCTTCTTCCTGCGGTGGAATATGAGGACGTTCCGATTGAAGAAGGCACGCAGACACCACAGACAACAAGTCAGGAGTGAAATTCATGCAGGCATGACTTGGTTCGTTGCTTGCGGGAATAAAAAAACAGAAAATATCCAATCATAAGAGTACGAATGAACATGACGATGTTCGTCATGAAGAAAGGCATGGTATGAATTATGATTGGATTTTTGATTGCGCTTTTATCGGGTGCGCTGATGAGCGTGCAAGGGGTATTCAACACAAAGGTTACGGAAAATTCAAGTCTTTGGGCGGCAAACACATTTGTGCAGTTTACGGCATTTTTGGTCTGCTTAGCCGCGTGGCTTTGCGCGGACAGGACATCGTTTAAGGAGGTCATCGCGGTTGAGCCGAAATATGCCCTTTTGGGCGGTGTGATTGGCGCGTTCATTACGCTGACCGTGATTAAGAGCATGGACTCGCTCGGACCGGCAAAGGCGGTGATGCTGATTGTCATTGCGCAGTTGATTGTCGCGTATTTAATCGAGCTGTTCGGGCTGTTTGGCGTGGAGAAGGAGCCGTTTAGCTGGAAAAAGGTGATTGGCGCACTTTTGGCAATCGCGGGCTTTGTCGTGTTTAAGATTTGATTTGTTTGGATAAAAAGGGTTATGAAAAAAAGGTTTACGGAATAGGTTTACAAAAAATGTTTGCGAAATGTCAAAATTAGCACTTGTATTGGCTTGGAAATTATCATAAAATGGTTATAGATATGCAAATCATCGTTAGGATTAGAGGGGGCTTTATCGGGAAATACGGTAAAGGAGCTATGAATATTGATGAGAGAACAGAATAAGGGAACAGGAACTCTAAGGGCGTTTACGGCGGCGGGCGTTTTCATGCTTGCGCTTTTTATGCCCGTGCTTTTATGCGGCTGCGCGGACACCTCACAGGGCGATGCGCTGCTGATGGACGTGAATGGGCAGGAGGAAGTTCAGGTGCAGCAGACCTGTACGGAACTGGAGGAAATTGTACAGGCGCCGCCTTCTAGCGAGGAAGCGCGTTCGATTTACGTGTATGTCTGCGGTGCGGTGAACAACCCCGATGTGTATCAGGTGGACGAGGACAGCAGGCTTTTTGAGCTGATTGCGCTTGCCGGGGGCTTTACCGCCGAGGCGGACGAGGCATGTCTAAACCTTGCAAGGAGTGTTGCAGACGGGGAGCAGATACGGGTATTCACGAAGGAGGAGACCGCGCAGAATATGACACTTGTGTCAGAAAATGCATCAGCCAATACGGCGCAGAAAAGCGGGCTTGTCAACATCAATACGGCGTCAATTGCCGAGCTTACAAGCGTTACGGGGATTGGGGAGAGCCGCGCGCAGGCGATTATTGCATACCGCGAGAAAAACGGCGGCTTTCGCTCCATTGAGGAGATTAAAAAGGTGGACGGCATCAAGGACGGACTGTTTTCAAAAATAAAAGATTATATTACGGTATGAAAATGACACGCGTGTCATAAATTGGCATATCGGAAAGGCATGGTTGTGAAAAAATGGCGAAAAAAATTTTGGTAGTTGATGATGAAAAGCTCATTGTGAAAGGGATTCGGTTCAGCCTTGAGCAGGACGATATGGAGGTTGACTGCGCATACGACGGCGAGGAGGCGCTTGAGAAGGTACGGGCAAATAAGTACGATATTGTCCTGTTGGACATCATGCTTCCAAAGCTCTCCGGTCTTGAGGTATGCCAGCAGATTCGGGAATTTTCCAGTGTGCCGGTGATTATGCTCACGGCAAAGGGGGACGATATGGACAAAATCCTTGGACTGGAATACGGAGCGGACGATTACATTACAAAGCCATTTAACATTCTTGAGGTAAAGGCAAGAATTAAAGCAATCATGCGAAGAACCGCAGGCAAAGCCGAGCCTGAGAAAAAGACGCAGGTCATTGAGGCAGGGGATTTGAAGCTTGACTGCGAGGGAAGGCGGCTTTACATAGCGGGCAAGGAGGTCAACCTGACGGCAAAGGAGTTTGATGTGCTGGAGCTTTTGGTGCTCAATCCAAACAAGGTGTATAGCCGTGAAAATCTGTTAAGGCTTGTGTGGGGAGCGGATTACCCCGGCGACGTGCGCACGGTTGACGTGCATATCAGGCGTCTTAGGGAGAAGGTGGAGTCGAACCCGAGCGAGCCAAAATATGTGCACACCAAATGGGGCGTGGGATATTATTATAAATAGGAGAACAGGAAAGAGTGGGAAAGGCAAAGCTTTTCAAAATTTTTAAGAGCCTGAAAACAAGGATTTTCTGCCTTGTGATACTGGCGGGAATCATTCCGTGCATCATTCTCCATATCGGCATTTTGGAGCGGTATATGGACAATGCCGTGTCGGTGCGCACAAACGAGGTACAGACGCAGGTCAAAATCATTGCGGATCACCTTCTGACCTACAACTACCTGTTTGACAATACAAACGAGGTGGTCAACGCGGAGCTGTCGCAGATTTCCAACCTTTATGACGGGCGTGTTCTGGTGATTGACAGCAATTTAAAGATTATCAAGGACACTTATGCGGTGAGCGAGGGAAAGACGATTATTTCCGAGAACATTGTGAAATGCTTTAAGGATGGCGTATCAACCAACCATCTTGAGGGAAGGAAGTATATTGAGATCATTGTACCGATTGAGGAAAAGCTTGCGGAGGGCTCGTCGCGGATTGTCGGCGTCATGCTGACAAGCGTGTCAACGGACAGCATTCTAAACAGCTATGAGTACATAAAAAGCAGGGCGTACCTCCTGGTGATGTGCGCGCTGGTGGTAGTGTTTGGCATGGCGTATTTTTTGAGCCGCAAGCTCCTAAAGCCGTTTGAGCGGATTACGGAGGCGATTAACGAGGTCAAGAACGGGTTTACGGACGAGGAGATTAATGTGCGCGATTATACCGAGACGGAGCGCATTGGCGACGCGTTCAATCAGATGCTTGGCAGAATGAAGGTTTTGGACGATTCGAGGCAGGAATTTGTGTCGAATGTTTCGCATGAGTTAAAGACGCCGCTTGCGTCGATGAAGGTGCTTGCCGATTCGCTGCTTATGCAGGAGGACGTGCCTGCCGAATTGTATCGGGAGTTTATGACGGATATCGCGACGGAGATTGACCGCGAGAATAAGATTATCACGGACTTGCTGTCGCTTGTAAAAATGACGAGAACCTCCGAGGACATGAACGTGGAGTCGATGGACATCAATGCCATACTGGAGCTTTTGCTAAAGCGTCTTGGACCGATTGCGGCGCGCGCCGGGGTAAAGATTATTTTTGAGAGCAGAAGACCGGTGAGCGCAGACGTTGATGAGGTAAAGTTGACGTTAGCCTTGTCAAACCTCGTGGAAAACGCGATTAAGTACAATATCAAAGATGGATGGGTAAAGGTAGTGCTTGATGCAGACCACCAGTATTTTACGGTGGAGGTATCGGATTCTGGCATTGGCATCCCGCAGGAATCCATTGAGCATATTTATGAGCGGTTTTACCGTGTGGACAAATCGCACTCGAAGGAAATCGGCGGCACGGGACTTGGGCTTGCCATTACGAGAAGTGCGGTGCTGATGCACAGAGGCTCGATTAACGTGAGCAGTGTGGAGGGTGTCGGCACGGTGTTTACCGTAAAGATACCGCTAACGTACATTGTGTGACGGACGAAATGCCAACAAACAGTTCCCGACACGAGGCGGGATTATCAGGGCGCATATAAATGGAGGCAGGTAATTTGTGAATAAGAAGGTTTGGGTTGGGACGGCAGTGCTGTGCATTCTGCTTTTTTGTACCGTTTGTCTTACGGGCTGCGGGAAGGACAAGGAGCATGGAACAGCCGTCGATATCTCCTATATCAATAAAAATGAGACGAAGCTGGTGAAGGAAAAGCATTATTTGGAAAGCACGGACATCAAGGAACGGATTGTGGAGGTGCTGACGCTTCTTTGCACGATGCCGGACAATAAGGAGCTGCGCGCAACGCTGACCAGCGGGATTAATGTTGTCACTTATGCGCTTGATGGGGATCAGGTGACGGTTTCCTTGAGCGAGAAGTACAGGGATCTTCCGCGCACGACGGAGGTGCTTACGAGGGCAGCGATTGTCAGGAGTCTTACCGCGATTGATGGGGTAAGCTGCGTCATGCTGACCATAAACGGCGAACCGCTTACGGATAGCGCGGGGACGGTTGTCGGCGTCATGACGGCGGATATGTTTGTGGACAATGCGGGGACAAAGATTGAGGAGGAGGACACGAAGGTCACGCTGCGCCTTTATTTTGCAAATGAGACGGGCGATGGTCTGATTGCTGTAAACAGGGAGCTTTCCCACAATGCGGACGTTTCGAATGTGTCGATGGAAAAGGTGGTTTTGGAGCAGCTTATCAAGGGACCTGCAAGCGACGAAACGTTTCCGACAATTAATCCGGCGACAAAGGTTATCAGCGTGACGGTGCAGGACGGCGTGTGCTATATCAATTTTGACAGTGCGTTTGAGACGGCGATTAACAATGTGACGACCGATGTCACGATTTATTCAATTGTCAATTCGCTCTCGGAGTTAAGCAATATCAATAAGGTACAGTTTTCGATTGACGGTGACAGCGACAACCGCTTTCGGGATAAATATGATTTTTCAACGGTTTTTGAGCGCAATCTGTCGCTGATGGATTAGAATAAAATAAAATAGTGAAATAAAATTATAGAATAAACGGAGGGATTACAAATTGATGAAAAGACCGCTTTGCTGCGTGTGTATGGCATTTGTGGCGGCTGTGTTTGTGTATCTTTTTTCGGGGCTTGTGCCTGCGCCGCCTGCTGGCGAGGCGCAGGGCAGCAGGCTTACGATTACGGGGGAGCTATACAACAAGGAATATAAGAAGGACAGTCTGATACTTTATCTAAGACATATCAAAAAAAAGAATATCAATCCAATTTCCAATGAAATGCAGACAACTGAATACGATTATGACACTTGTGTCATGTGCTATATGGACAGCGATGCCATGATTTCTGACGAGGACGTGAGGCTTGGCGCGTGGATTGTCGTGGAGGGGGAGGTCTCGCTGTTTTCTCCGGTGAGCAATCCGGGGGAGTTTGACGCAGCAGCCTATTACCGTACGCTTGGAATTGCCTTTCGGCTTTTTGACGCGAGGGTGCTTGCGAAAGGGACATCATACAATGCTTATCAGGAGACGCTTTACAGGCTTCGGCAAACCTTTGGGGACGTCTATGATTTTGTGCTTTCCGAGAAGGACGCGGCGGTATTAAAGGCAATGATACTTGGCGAAAAATCGGGGCTTGATGCGGAGAGCAAATCGTTGTTTCAACGGAGTGGCATTTCCCATATTTTGGCAATCTCGGGGCTGCACATTTCCTTGATTGGAATGTTGGTTTACGGTATCTTCAAAAAAATCAATGTCCCACGCATTCCGGCGGCTGTGTTTTGTATTATGTTGATGAGTGCTTACGGTGATCTGATTGGCATGTCAAGCTCTGCCTTTCGCGCGATTTTGATGTTTGGCATGAAGCTTTTGGCGGATATGCTGCGGCGCACGTATGATATGCTGACGGCGCTTTCCTTGGCGGCGGTGCTGCTTTTGATGGAGGAGCCGCTTTATCTGCAGCAGACGGGCTTTTTGCTCTCCTTTGGGGCGGTGCTTGGGATTTGTCTTTTTTCGGAGCTGGCATGTCCTGACTTGGAGTGCATACAAAGCCGTTTTCTTCGAAAAATGACTGCCGCAGTCAGTGGAAGTCTTAGTATTTTTCTGGTGCATTTTCCCATTCTTCTGTGTTCTTATTATGAATTTCCGGTGTATTCCTTTTTGCTGAATTTAATTGTTGTTCCTGCCATGAGCGTGGTGCTGGTGATGGGGCTTTTGTGCCTGTTGTTTGGCAGTCTTGGCGGTATCTTTTTGGGGGGGGGCGAAGCTTATGGGACTGGTCTGTCATGTGCTGCTGGCATTGTTTGAGACTGCCGGAAGCAGCTCGCTAAAGCTTCCGTTTGCGCAGTGGATTGTGGGCAGACCGGACAACTGGAAAATCGCGGTGTTTTATGTGGCGGTGCTGTCACTGTATTTCCTGTTTTGTTATGCGAAAAAGGCGTCCAAATCCCGACGCTGTGCGGCGCTTCATATGAAAATCAGCGTACCGTACTGGTACCGTTTGCTCTGCATTCTTTTGGCGGTCAGTTTTTTAAGTTTCCACGGAATTTATGACACGCGTGTCACTTTTTTGGACGTGGGACAGGGGGACGCGATTTGGGTGGAGAGCACGAGCGGAAAACATTATCTGATTGACGCAGGAAGCACTTCGAAAAGTCGGATTGGGCAGTACACCTTGCTGCCGTATCTGAAATATATGGGAACCTCAAACATTGACGCGGTGTTTCTGACGCATTTGGACGAGGATCATATTTCGGGGGTGCGTGAGCTGCTGGAGGGGTACGACAGGCATGGGGGCGCGTCGGGAGTACGGATTGACAGGATTATCGTGGCGCAGGCAGTCATAAAAGATGCGCCGTATCAGGTGCTTCGCAAGCTTTGCGAGGAGAAGGGGATTGCGCTTTTGCATGCGAAAGCAGGCGACGTGATTGGGGACAAAGCGCTTTCCTTTGAGGTACTGCACCCGGATAAAGACTATGTGCCACAGTCACGCAACGCCTATTCATTGGTGCTAAAGCTTTCCGTAAACGATGGGGGGACACGGTTTTGTGCGTTGCTTACCGGAGATGTGGAGGCGGACGGCGAGGCGGAGGTGATGGACTATTTGAGGGCGCATGGGCAGGAAGGGCAGATTGACTTGTATAAGGCGGCACATCACGGCTCAAAATATTCCAACACATGGGAGCTTTTGGAGCTGCTAAGACCGACAGTTGCTGTGATTTCCTGCGGGGAAAACAACCGCTACGGGCACCCGCACGCGCAGGCGCTTGCACAGCTTGAGCAGGTAGGGAGCAGGATAGCGGTGACAAAGGACGTTGGGGCAGTGATGATACGCATACGAAATGGCAGGTGGCGCGTGGAGTATGGAAGAAGTGGGGTATCATAAAGAAAAAAAATGTGATACAATACGAATATCAGGGAGGGAGCATTATGAAGCGTATCGTACAGGACATCAAGAGCGGGCAGTTTTGCAATGTCTATCTGCTTTACGGAGAGGAAGCGTATCTGCGGCGACAGTACCGCGACAATTTAAGAAAAGCGCTTGTGCCGGAAGAGGATACGATGAATTGCAGCGTTTTTTCAGGGAAAGATACGAATATCAATGAGGTCATTGATTTGGCAGGCACAATGCCGTTTTTTGCCGAGCGGCGCGTAATCATTGTAGAAAATAGCGGTCTCTTTAAGGCGGCGGCAAATGACAGGCTGCTAACGCTTTTGAAAAATATGCCGGAAACGTCGTACCTTATTTTTGTGGAGGAGGAAGTTGACAAGCGCGGGAAGTTATACAAGGCTGTTGCTGCAAAAGGCTATGCCGCGCTCTGCGAGGTGCAGGACGAGGCGACGCTGAAAAAGTGGATTATGGGCTTGCTCAAAAAAGAGAACAAAATGATAACGGCGGACGCTCTGACGCTGCTGCTTGATAAGACAGGTGCCAATATGGAAACAATCCGGCGCGAGGTGGAGAAGCTGGTCTGCTACAAATATGAGGACGAGGGCATCACGGCGCAGGACGTTGAGGAGCTTTGCACGGTGCAGATACAGAACCGGATTTTCGAGATGGTGGAGGCTGTGGCGGCAAAGAACCAAAAGGCGGCGCTCTCGTTGTATTACGACCTGCTTGCGCTCAAAGAGGCGCCGATGAAGATTTTGGCGCTGATTGCAAGGCAGTTCAACATGCTCCTCCAAGTAAAGGAAATGAAGAAAAAGGGCTATCCCGAAAACGAGATTGCGCAGCGGACAGGGCTGAATGCGTATTTTTTGAAAAAAAAGTACATTCCGCAGGCGGCGCAGTTTAAATTATATCAGCTTGAGGCGGCGCTTCGGGAGTGCGTGGAGGCGGAGGAGCGGGTAAAGACCGGAAAAATGGCTGATACGCTGAGCGTGGAGCTGATTATCGTAGGATTAAGTGCAAAATAGGGGGTGAGGGTATGCTGCCAAAAGACGCGGTGATGCTTTTAAGCGTCATCAATCTAAAGCTAAGGGACTTTTATCCAAGTCTCGACGCATTCTGTGAGGACACGGGCGAGGACAGGGGAGAAATCGAGAAGCGGCTTGCAGGGATTGACTATCATTATGATGCAGAAAAGAACCAGTTTGTATAAAATGAAGTACAAAAAATTTAATAAAAAAGTCTTATTGGTAAAAATAGCCAATTTGTCCGAGATGTATTTACAATTGTGACAAATTGGCTATTCCTTTTTTGGTGCGGAAAAAGTCAGATTATGGGAAATGGTAGAGAAGGCACAAAATCGTGAATATGCATAAAAAATCGCCAAAAACAAAAGAGAGTTATCTAAAATGCACAATGATTGTGCAAAAAATTAGGTGTTTCGACCTATTGCCCAATTGCTAAAATATGTGCTATAAAATATTCGTGGGAAGTTGGTGCAAATCGAAAAGAAAACGATAAAATGCGCCGACAAAGCAATGTTATCAAGATTGTCACAAAAGAACACAAAGGAACAAAGAAAATTCACAACCAAAAAACGGAGGAAAAAAACGTGGGAACAAGTTTGAAAAACAAATTCAGGAAGCTTTTAACAGTTGCACTTGCAGTCTGCATGGTATTTGGCATGACGCTGCATACCGGAATGTCTACGGTACAGGCGGCGGACTCGACATCTTGGAATTTCAAGAACACAGGCTTTAAGAGCCTTGGCACCATTACTTCAAACGTGACAGTCAGCGGACTTGGGCTGATTGCAACCAGCACGAAAACAATGTCAGTCATCGCAGACGCACAGACCGTTTCAGGCACATCTTACACCCATGCACTTGCACTTGGTGGCAGCGGTTCGAAAAGCTATCGCGCAGTCAAGGTTCCCGTAAGCTCAGACGCAACGATTAAGGTTGTTTTAAAAAGCTCAGGAAGCACGGCAAGAACACTTGTTGTAGCAGACGCAAACGGAAAGCAGCTTGGCACAATGAACGCAAATGTGGCAGCAGCGCAGGCTTCTTATAACTACAAGGGTTCGGCAGGCTCCGTTTATCTTTATTCCTCAAACAGCGGCATCAATCTTTATAAAATACAGGTGGACAACAGGGGAACGTCGTCAGGAAGCACTTCCGGCAGCACATCATCAGGAAGCACTTCCTCAGGCACAACCACTCCTTCAGGAAACACGATTACCGTTAAAAATGGCGGCACAACACTTGCCGCGGCTGTAAAGAGCGCAAAGAGCGGTACGACAATCGTGATTGACGGTACGGTAAAGTCAGACAAAATCGTCCTTCCGGCAGGCGTCCACATTTCCGGCAAGAACAATGCGACCATTGATTTTTCACAGACCTCAGGCAGCTCAGGAAGAGGCATTACAATCAAAGGAAACGGAAGCGTTTTACAGAATATCACGGTTAAGAACGCATCAGACAACGGAATTTATATTTCAGGCTCCAACAATACATTAAAGTACGTCGTATGCTGCTACAATCATGACGCAGGCTTTCAGGTATCAGACGGCGGCGCAAACAACAAGTTCTACAACTGTACGGCACACCACAATGCAGACGCTACGGGCGAGAACGCGGACGGCTTTGCGGTAAAGCTCCATTCAGGAGAGGGCAATTATTTTGAGAACTGTGTGGCAGAGTATAACAGTGATGACGGCTGGGACTGCTATGCGGCACATGGCGCGGTGAAGCTGATTAACTGTCAGGCAAACTATAACGGCTACTGCGACGGCATCTACGGAGACGGAAACGGCTTTAAGATGGGTGGCGTGGACAACAAGACGCCCGGCGTGGCAGCACACCTTGACCCGCTGAACCACTACCTTGAGGGCTGTGTCGCAAAGGGTAATTACGCAGCAGGCTTTGACAGAAATAATCAGAGCGGCGTTGTCACAATGAAGAACTGCACCGGAGACGGAAACAAGACCTACAACTACAACTGGTCCCTTACAGGAAAGCCTTCTGCACTTGGTTATCAGGTAACATTTGCAAAGGCAAAGATTATAAGCTGTACTTCAAAGAATGGCAAAAATAATCTCAAGGGAGCGGAGCTGAGCGGGAACTGCATTGGTTTCTAAACCGGATTTTGATAGAATAAATAAAAGAAAAGAAAGAACGCAGGCTTGCGGGTTTAAGCCTGCGTTTTTTGCATTAATCAAATAAAATCTTATCCACTGTCACAAATTCATACCCCTGCTGCTGCAGCTCATCGACAATGGCAAGCGCGGCTTCGACAGAGGTTTTGTAGTAGTCATGCATTAGAATAATATCGTTTTCCCCCACCTTTTTGAGGACGGTCTGTGTGATGCAGGAGGCGTCTGCCGTACACCAGTCAAGCGGATCGACGCTCCACAGGATAGGAAACATGTTCAGTTCGGATTCCAGCTTTTTGTCCCATGCACCGTAAGGGGGGCGCACATACAAAACCTCTTCGCCCGTGATTTCCTGCAATACTTCATTTGTCCTGACTAACTCCCGCTTGAATTTTTCACGGTTTGTTTTCGTAAGCTCAATATGGGTATAGGTGTGGTTGCCAATCAGATGTCCTTCATCATGCATACGCTTGATGATGTCGGGGTGAAGTGCGGCATTTTCACCAGTGACAAAGAAAGTTGCCCTGACGCCGCGCTCCTTTAAGCCGTCAAGCAGCGGCTCCGTGTAAAGCGGGTGCGGACCGTCGTCAAAGGTCAGTGCGACGCGCCTGACATCGGAGGCAATCTGAGGCTGGGCAAGCGTAAGGAGTGCACGGTTATAAAACGCAAGCTGACGGTTTAGCGCAAGTGCCGCAAGGCACAGTGCCAAGGCGTATAATAGCTTGAAGACGAAGTGGAAATCGTCCGGTAATCGGTTTTTCATACGAAGTCCCCGCTCATGAAACAATTCGTTCTATATACAGTATATGGCGGGGGGCATGTCATCATTCAATGGAACTTTAACAGAAAAATCGGAATAAAGAAAACTCCCGCCGCAAAGCAGGAGTTTTCGTATGGTCATTGTATGGATTTATTTTTGCAATGAAAACTGCTCAATCAGCCCGTTCAGAATGGTAGCCTGTGCGGACAATTCCTCGCTCGTTGCGGAAGCCTCCTCGGCAGTCGCGGCGTTGGTCTGTACCACCTCGGAAATTTGGTCGATTCCATGCTCCGCCCGGCGCATTGCCTCTGCCTGATCCTCCACCATTGTCTTGAGGTCTTTCGAAAAGTCCGCAATCTCCTTGATACCCTGTACAACCGATTCAATCGCGTTTGCTGCATTCTCGGCAGCCCTGTTTCCTTTCGTAACCTCTCTGATAGAGCTTCCAATCAGCTCGCGCGTATCAACGGCAGCCTGCGCGCTCTGATTTGCCAACACACGGATTTCATCGGCAACAACCGAAAATCCGCGTCCTGATTCGCCCGCCCTTGCAGCCTCAATCGAAGCATTTAAGGACAAAAGGTTTGTCTGTGAGGCAATGGATTCAATCTCTGAAATGATATCGCCAATCCTTGTGGAAGCCTCGTTAATCCGTTTCATTGCCGCAATCATGTTGTTCATCTCACCACGGCTGTTGTCCGCCTGATCGGCATAGCGCTGTGCTTTTATGTAAGACTCGTCTGCGCTGAGCGCGCTCTTTTCCATTGTGGCAGTAATGTCAGAGATGGTGGAGTGCAAATCCATAACGGCATTGGTCTGCTCCGTCGCGCCTTCCGCAAGGCTCTGCGACGCGTCCGCCAAATCGCCAGAGCCGCTGGATACCTGATTGGAAACCTCGTTGATGGATAACAGGGTTTCCGTCATCTGATCCCGCAAGCCACGCATGGATACATATAATTTATTAAAGTCACCGGTGTATTTATCGGAGCAGCTTGACTTGATGTTATAATTTCCGCCTGCCATTTCGCCTAAAACCTCACCGACGTCATGGATAATCTGATTTAAGGTATTTGCCATCTCCGTCGCGTCTTTTTCCATGTGCTCAATCTCGTCCCCAGTATCAACCATCGGGAACGGTGAGGAAAGGTCGCCTGCCGCAAAGGTCTTAAGACGCTCTCCAAGCTTGCCCAAGGGAGCAGCAATTCCCTTCGCAATGACATGCCCCATCTTGGTTGCCAGTACGATTGCGACTGCGATAACGACAAAAATGATAATGGATAAAAGAATGCATACGATAATCAGCGTGCCGGACAACTGATTTCCCTGTGTTACCTTTACCTCCAAAAGTTGTTCAAGCTGTGTATAAATGCTGTTATATACAGGCGCCAGTTCGTTGAGCGCGATATCCTGTGCCTGTCTGCAAAGCTCCCTGTCAGTTGTTGCGCCAAGCTCCATTATCTGGGTATCGAGTTTCCAGTATTCATCTAATTCCGCACGGATTTTGTCGTAGGTCTCCCTTCCGTCCTTTGATACGATGGTATTTTCGATGGCGGAAAAATACTCTTCAAATTTAACCTTACCTTCGTTGTGCTGTTTTACAACCGTATCAATTGCGTCTGCGTCATCATAACCGATTGCAGCACGAAGCGAGGAGCGAAGATCCGCAAATTCAAACATTGCCTTTCCGATGTCACCCTGCGCAAAACCAAAATTTTTCAAAGCGTAAGAGTACCTGCTTGAGATGACAATAAGGGCAATCAGTGCCAGTACTGCCACGGCAGCCATTATCGAGGCTACCTTAAAAAAAGATTTGGTTAGCTTTTTTTCAATGCTGTTCCGTTCGTTCATGGTTCATAGTCTCCTTTCCGTTACCAAAACAATAAAAATATTTGACGCATTCCCCCCCTAGAACAGTTTTATCTTTCGGAATATGGCGTCTTATAATATTATAGCGCATGAAAAAATTTATTCAAGACCTTAATGGTGATGTTTCATGAAACAGATAAATTCAGTGTGGGGTTCTTTGTGTACTTTGAATAAATTATTTTACAATTGTTCCCGCGTGGATTTCCATATTTTGCTTGATAAATTGGGTAGACAATACTATAATCTAGTTGTGCCACTGATATATTTTTGCCCAAAAGGCGGCATTGGAATTTTGGATTTTTTGGGTTAAGGGGAAAGGAAGTTTCAAATGGGGAGAGACGCAAAGTGGAATCAGTTTGCCGAGTTGACGGCGCGCTGTTATAAAGCCACGCAAAACGGAAATACTTTAAATACATGCTGGAACGATGTGTTTTATGCACTGATGGATATCATAGATGAGGAGCGCAGGACAAATGGCGGTTTTGCAAGAGAGCTTGGGGATTTGGAGCAGCATACGGATTTTAAATTTAATATAGAGGGGCTGATTAGGGACTACTTTGAATGGCTTTGGAGGCTTGGGGATTATCAGGAGATTTGCAAAAGCGGCGACCGGATTATCAGCGCCTTTGACTGGAAGGTGGAATCCTCGTCGCCAATCCGGCGCATGGTTGTCAAAGCCTTGATGGAAATGGGAAAAAAGGACGAGGCGGTGCAGTATTGCATGGAGTGGATTAAGGCGGAGCCGGAGGACGTCAACGCGGCGATGACCAAGAAGGCACTGCTCGCAGATGCGGATGCGGCAAAAACAATGTTGGAGGGACAACAGGAGGGAGAAGCAGAATGCTAGAAAAAAATGTGGACTTAAACGGAAAGACGATACTGGTGACGGGGGCTGCAGGCTTTATCGGCGCAAACCTTACGCTTGCACTGCTAAAAAACGTGGGGCAGGTGACCGTCATCGGGATTGACAACATGAATGATTACTATGATGTGTCGCTTAAGGAGTTTCGGCTTAATCAGATACGGGCACTTGAGAAGACGGTGGACGGCAGCTTTGTGTTTGTGAAGGGCAGCATTGCGGACCGTAACTGTGTTGATGGGATTTTTGCAAAATATGAGCCGAGCGTGGTTGTCAATCTCGCGGCGCAGGCGGGGGTGCGTTACAGCATTGAAAATCCTGACGCGTATGTCGAGTCCAACCTGATTGGCTTTTACAATATACTGGAAGCGTGCCGCCATAGCTTTGACGACGGGAAGCGCGGTGTGGAGCATCTGGTGTATGCAAGCTCCTCTTCGGTATACGGCAGCAACAAGAAAATCCCGTATGCGACAGAGGATAAGGTGGACAATCCGGTGTCCTTGTATGCGGCGACGAAAAAGTCAAATGAGCTTTTGGCGCACGCGTATTCCAAATTATATGGGATTGCGTCCACGGGGCTTCGGTTTTTCACGGTTTATGGACCTGCGGGGCGTCCGGATATGGCGTATTTCGGGTTCACCAATAATCTTGTTAAAAATGTAACAATCAAGATTTTTAATTACGGGAACTGCAAGCGCGACTTTACGTATATTGATGACATCGTGACGGGAGTGCAGGCGGTCATGCAGTGCGCGCCGCTTCCAAATGAAGATGGCGTAAAATATAGCATCTATAATATCGGAAACAACAAGCCGGAAAATCTTTTGGATTTCGTGGAGATTTTGCAGGACGAGCTAAAGGCGGCAGGGGTGCTTCCTGAGGATTATGATTTTGAGGCGCACAAGGAGCTTGTGGGAATGCAGCCGGGAGATGTCGAGGTCACGTATGCAGATGTGAGCGCGCTTGAGCGGGATTTTGGATTTAAGCCGGACACAGGTCTACGGGACGGGCTTCGGAAATTTGCGCAGTGGTATCGGGAGTTTTATGCGTGAAATGATTGCAATTTGTCGGACGGATATTATATAATAAAAAATAAGCAGTACATTTTTTTATAAAATTTATAAAAGGACGTGGAGGTTTTCAATGGATTTTAATAGAAAAAAAGTACGACTTGGTGATTTGCTCGTTGAGGCTGGCTCCATCACGCAGGAGCAGCTTGCAAGGGCTCTTGAGAAGCAGAAAAAGACCGGAATGAAGCTTGGCGTGACGCTTGTCGATGAAGGAATTATTACAGAGGACGATATTGCGGAGGCGCTTAGCCATCAGCTTGGTATTGAACTTGTGGATTTGCAGAATATCAATGTGGACAATGCGGTCACGAAGCTGGTACCTGTTAATATTTTGAAAAAGTACACGATGATTCCGTTTGCGTTCAGTGAGCGGAATAAAAACGTGCTTCGTGTGGCGATGGAAAATCCGCTGGATACGTATGCGCAGGAGGATATTTCGATTATCACGAACTATCAGGTGGAGCCTGTCGTTGCGACGACGAGAAGCATCATGCTTGCGATTGACAAGTACCACGGTCAGAGCGAGATGAAGAGCGCCCTGAACCAGTACGCGAAGGAAAAGCGGCTTGAGGTTGAGGTAGACGAACAGGAGCAGGAGGATATCAACAGCTCGCCGATTGTAAAGCTGGTTAAGGAAATGATTGACCTTGCCGTGCGGCAGCGTGCGTCGGATATACATATTGAGCCGATGGAGGAGTATATCCGTGTCCGGTATCGTATCGACGGTGTGATGCAGAAGAAGGCGACGTACAATGTGTCGGTGCTTCCGGCGATTATTGCGCGTATCAAGATTATCGGCGGCATGGACATTTCCGAGAAGAGAAAGCCGCAGGACGGACGTATCACGCAGGTGGTAGACCATGTGGAGTACGATATCCGTGTTTCGATTTTGCCGACGGTGTTTGGCGAGAAGGTCGTTATGCGACTTACGGCGAAAATGGCGCTCACAAGGGAGAAGAGCCAGCTTGGCTTAAAGCCCTATGAGCTGGAACAGTTTGACTATATTATCAGCAATCCGCACGGGATTTTGCTTGTTACGGGACCGACCGGAAGCGGTAAATCGACGACGCTTTACACGGCGCTGAGTGAGCTGAACACGGACGGGGTGAATATCATCACGGTTGAGGATCCAGTCGAGGCGAATATTGACGGTATCAATCAGGTTCAGGTCAATCCGAAGGCGGAATTGACGTTTGCGAGTGCGCTGCGTTCGATTTTGCGACAAGACCCGGATATTATCATGATTGGTGAGATTCGAGACGGCGAGACGGCTTCCATTGCGGTACAGGCGTCCATCACGGGGCATTTGGTGGTAAGCACGCTGCATACGAACTCGGCGGCAAGTTCGATTACGCGACTTGAGGATATGGGCGTTGAGTCTTATCTGATAGCAGATTCTGTGATTGGCGTTATCGCGCAGCGACTTGTAAGACGGCTTTGCCCGACCTGCAAAAAGCCAAGGCAGGCGACTGTTGACGAGAAGCGGTTCATGGGCGTGGACGAGGATAAGGACATTACGATTTATGAGCCGTGCGGGTGCTCAAAGTGCGATAATGTGGGTTATAAGGGACGTATCGGTGTGTATGAGATTATGCGAATGACGCCGACGCTAAAAAAGATTGTCAGTGCAAGACAGGGCGCGGACGTGCTCAAGGAAAAGGCGATTGAGGAGGGCATGAGGACGCTTCGTATGAGCGGCTCGGAGTATGTGCTGGAAGGGATTACGTCTTATTCGGAGGTTGTCAGGATTTCGTTTGACTCATAAATAAAAATATATTAAGATAAAAAGCTGCGCATTCCAACATCAATGCGCAGCTTTTTGTACTGTTTTATAATACGGTATATCCTTTTTGTTTCAGCACATTTTCCACCATCTTCGGCTCCTCCGTATGGAATACCATAATCGGTTTGCCGGACTGGCGGTTGAAGGATAGGTACAGATAGTCCAAACTGATGTTACCGTCACTGATAGAGCCAAGCAGTTTGTTGAGGTTTCCGACCTCGTCCGTGATTTCCACGCCGATAACATTGACCATACGGCACAGATAGCCGCTTTCATTGAGCGCCTTGCACGCCGTTTCGGGCTCGGACACGACCATGCGCACAATCCCGTACTCGGCGCTGTCGTTCGTGACGGAGCCGAGGATATTGATTTGGTTGTCCAGCAGGATTTTCGTGATATCCTGCATGGCGCCTTTTTTATTTTCGGCGTAAATTGATATTTGTTTTAACATTTGAAAAAACCATTCCCTTTCCGCAAAGAAAGCTTTGCAAATTTTGGTATCATCATACACCCAAGAGCAGGGTATGTCTTGTAAAATATCTTCTTTTTATGCAATTGTGTGTTATGCAATCGCATATCCTGCCCCAAATGCGGCTTTATTGATGTCAACCGTCTTTGGCGGAACAGTCTGCTCAATCACTTCAATCCATTTTTCCTTTTCAAAATCCATACGCTTTGCGGCAACACCGATGATAATGGTGTTAAACACCTTTGGATTGCCAAGCTTTTTCGCCTCTGCCATCGCGTCCACCGCAATGACGTTGTGGTGCTCCTTAAGTGTTTCAATAATATTTTCGGGATACTGCGCCGCACCTGTCACAACCGTAATCGGATCAATGCGCTGGTCGTTTACAATGATAACGCCGTCCTTTTTAAGAAAATGTGCGTATCTTAACGCTTCAAGGCGCTCAAACGCAATCAGCACGTCTGCCTGCCCTTCCTCGACAATCGGCTCCGCAACCGCCTTGCCATAGCGCACAAACGTCACGACGCTTCCGCCGCGCTGTGCCATTCCGTGCACCTCGGAAAGCTTTACGTCAAAGCCTGCCTTTGTGGTGATACCGCCAAGAATACGGCTTGTCAACAGGGTTCCCTGTCCTCCGACGCCAACAATCATGATATTTTTCGTTGTCATTTTATCTCATTCCTCCAATCTCAATCAACACGTTCTATGGCGTCAAATTTGCAGCGTTTCATACAAAGCCCGCAGCCGTTGCACATCGTGTCGTCAATTTTTACCGTGCCGTCCTCGTTCTTCGTGATGGCAGGACAGCCGGGCACAAGGCACATGCCGCACTTCTTGCACTTTTCAGGGATTGCGACGCACTTTGCCTTTGTCGCCTGCGATTTTAACAGGGCGCATGGCGCGCACACGATAATCACCGATACTTCATCGCGCGCAACTTCGCGTTTGACAACGGTTTCCAGCTCGTCAACATCAAACGCGTCAACCTCATACACATGCTCCACGCCGATTGCCTTGCACAGATGATAGAGGCTGATTGCTTTTGTTTCTTTGCCATTTAACATTTTTCCCGTGGCGGCATGATCTTGGTGTCCAGTCATGCCCGTTGTTGAATTATCCAAAATCATGACCGTGCCGGTCGCCTGATTGTATACCATGTTCATCAGCGAGTTGACGCCTGTATGCAAAAAGGTCGAGTCGCCAATCAGCGCAACCCAGTTCTTGATATAATCCTTGCCCTTTGCCTTTTCCATGCCGTGCAGTGTGGAAATGGACGCACCCATGCAGACGGTCGTGTCAATGACGTTTAGCGGTGCAACTGCGCCGAGTGTGTAGCAGCCAATGTCGCCCGCGCCGTGAATGCCAAGCTTTTTGAGCACAGAGAACGTACTCCTGTGCGGACAGCCCGGACAAAGAATGGGCGGACGTGCCGGAACCTGTGCGGCTTTCGCAAGGTCAAGCGTTTCGCCAAGCACGCGCTCACGTATCATATTTGCGCTGTATTCGCCCTGTAAGGTAAAGAGGTCTTTTCCGATACATTGGATACCCCATGATTTTACCTGTTCCTCGATTAATGGTTCAAGCTCCTCGAAGATATAGAGCGTTTCGACCTTTGACGCAAATTCCTCAATCAGTTTTCTTGGAAGCGGGTGCACAAGACCAAGCTTTAAGACGCTGGCGTTGGGCATTGCCTCCGCTACATATGTATAAGGAATACCGCTTGTGATAAAGCCAACCTTGGTATCCTTGTAAACTGCCTTGTTAATCTCAAATCCGCAGGCGTCTTCTGCCATCTGCTTCAGGCGGTTTTCCACATGGACATGGCGTCCCTTTGCGTTTACCGGCATCATGACATGCTTTGTGGCGTTGCGCTCATACGGCTTGTCGGGTACTTCCTCGCGCGCCTCCAAGGTGACAGGCCCCTGCGAATGCGCAAGCCTTGTCGTGGTACGAATCATGACAGGCGTGTCATATTTTTCGCTGTACTCGAATGCGAGTTTGGTAAAATCCTTTGCCTCCTGTGAGTCGGACGGCTCCAACACGGGAACCTGTGCGACGCGTGCGACACAGCGCGAGTCCTGCTCGTTTTGCGACGAATAAAGCCCGGGGTCGTCGGCTGCAACCAGTACCAGTCCGCCGTTTGCGCCGATATAGGAAACGGTATAAAGCGGATCACTTGCCACGTTGACGCCGACCATTTTCATAGAAGCCATCGCGCGCACGCCGCTGATGGACGCGCCGATTGCGACTTCCATGGCAACCTTTTCATTTGGCGCCCACTCCGCATAGATTTCAGGGTATTTTACAATGTTTTCGCTGATTTCGGTGCTCGGTGTGCCGGGATATGCGCTCGACACCTTGACACCTGCCTCATAAGCTCCACGGGCAATCGCTTCGTTGCCCAGCATAATTTTTTGTTCGCTCATTTGCCAATTCAATTCCTTCCTATATAATTGTTTTGTTGTTTATCGTATTGCCTATCTTTATTATGATAGAAAAAAAATGCGTAGAAGTCAACGAAAAATATGATGAAAAGTATCTGAAAATGTATTATAGTATAAAATAGGTTGGGTTATAGAGGAGATAGCGGAGATTGGAAAAGATAGGAACTTCGACATAAAGGGGGATTATTATGACATTAAAGGAATTACCAATCGGAAAAACCGCCACGATTTTGACGGTGGGCGGGGAAGGCGCGCTGCGGCAGCATTTTCTTGATATGGGCGTCATTCCGAACGCAGACGTGCGCATGATTAAATATGCGCCGATGGGAGACCCCGTGGAGCTGCAAATCCACGGCTATGAACTGACGCTGCGGCTTGCGGACGCGGAACAAATAGAGATTACGAATGTGCGGGACGAGGACGCGCTTTCCACAAAGGGCGCGCCGCAAAGCAAGGATAAGCTGCGCGCAAAGGCACATCACCCGGGACTTGGCGAGGGCGGAAAATATCACGTAAAGGCAGATGAGCACCCATTGCCAAGCGGGGAGCGGATTACGTTTGCGCTTGTGGGAAACCAAAACTGCGGGAAAACGACGCTCTTTAATGCGCTGACAGGCTCCAACCAGCACGTGGGGAATTTTCCCGGCGTGACGGTGGATAAAAAGGAGGGGGCGATTAAGGGAAAGCCTGATACGCTTGTGACAGACCTGCCCGGTATTTATTCCATGTCGCCGTATTCGAGCGAGGAGATTGTGACAAGGCGCTTCGTGCTTGATGAGCACCCGAAGGGGATTATCAACATTGTGGACGCGACCAATATCGAGCGCAATCTTTATCTGACCATGCAGCTTTTGGAGCTGGACGTTCCGATGGTGCTTGCCTTAAATATGATGGACGAGGTGCGCGAGAACGGGGGCGCTGTCCGTGTCAATGAGCTTGAGGAAATGCTTGGCATTCCTGTCGTGCCGATTTCCGCGGCAAAAAACGAGGGCATTGCGGAGCTGAAAGACCACGCAATGCACGTGGCAAAATATCAGGAGCGTCCGGGAAGGCAGGATTTCTGTGAGGCGGACGACCACGGCGGGGCGGTGCACCGCTGTCTGCACGGTATTATGCATTTGATTGAAGACCATGCAAAGAGCGCGGGCGTGCCTCTGCGGTTTGCGGCGGCGAAGCTTGCGGAGGGCGACAGCCTGATTTTGGAGCGGCTTTCCTTAGATGAGAATGAACAGGAGACGCTGGAGCATATTATTTGTCAGATGGAGAAGGAGCGCGGAATGGACAGGGCGGCGGCAATCGCGGATATGCGCTTTTCGTTTATCAACAAAATCTGCAGGGAGGCTGTGGTAAAGCCAAGGGAGAGTAAGGAGCACGCAAGGAGCGCCAAGATTGATAAAATTTTAACAGGAAAATATACGGCAATCCCGACATTTATCGGGATTATGGGACTGGTGTTCTGGCTGACGTTTAATGTTGTCGGGGCTGGTCTTTCGGCGGTTTTGGAATGGCTTATCGGAGCGCTTACGGACGCGGTGGCGCTTGCAATGGAGGCAGGAAATGTGAACGCGGTATTGCAGTCGCTTGTGCTTGACGGCATTTTTAACGGTGTGGGCAGTGTTTTGAGCTTTCTGCCGACGATTGTGACGCTGTTCTTTTTCCTGTCGCTTTTGGAGGACAGTGGGTACATGGCGCGCGTGGCGTTTGTGATGGATAAGCTGCTGCGCAAAATCGGACTTTCCGGGCGCAGCATTGTGCCAATGCTGATTGGGTTTGGCTGCACGGTGCCGGGTGTGATGGCAAGCAGGACGCTGCCCTCGGAGCGGGACAGGAAGCTGACCATTTTGCTCACGCCGTTTATGAGCTGTTCGGCGAAGCTGCCGATTTATGTGTTTTTTACGGCGGCGTTTTTTGCGCGTTACAAGGCGCTTGTCATGATTGGGCTTTATGTGGGCGGTATTTTGGTCGGCATTCTGACGGCGCTTTTTATGAAGACGTTTTTGTTCAAGGGCGAGGCGGTGCCGTTTGTGATGGAGCTGCCCAATTACCGTATGCCTGCCGCAAAGAATGTTGCGCAGCTTTTATGGGAGAAGGCGAAGGACTTTATCCAGCGGGCGTTTACGGTGATTTTTATCGCGACGATCGTGATTTGGTTTTTGCAGAATTTTGACACGGGGTTAAATGTGGTGACCAATTCGCAGGAGAGTATGCTTGCGGTGGCGGCAGGCTTTATCGCGCCTGTTTTTGCCCCGCTTGGCTTTGGCGACTGGCGGATTTCGACGGCTTTAATCACAGGCTTTATGGCAAAGGAGAGCGTGGTGTCAACGATTTCCGTGCTGTTTGGCAGCGTGGAGGCATTGCAGGCGGCGCTTACACCTGTTTCTGCTGCGGCACTGCTGGTATTTTGTCTGTTGTATACGCCCTGTGTTGCGGCGGTGGCGTCGGTGAGGCGGGAGCTTGGAACGAAATGGGCGCTTGTGGTGGTGGCAGGGCAGTGCGCGATTGCGTGGGTGTGCGCATTTGTTGTCAGCCTGTTCGGATAGGCTTTGTTTGGGAAAATGGAAGGAGGATTGTTATGGGCAGGGAATTTGATGAGAAGATGATTGATGACATTTTAAGGCATTTGGACAACGAGCTGGAGCTTGGGGCGGCGAGAATGAGCGTCATTTTTGATGATGAGGCGGACGCTGATAAGACCGTATCGCATAAATGCTGTCACAGCTATGGGAAACCGGCGACGGAGACGGTCGGACTCCTGGATATGTACACGGATATGAACGCGGGGCAGCCGGACAGGAGTTGAGAAAGGCGGGAGATGATGAGACGGTTTGGCAAAAGGGGATTTTATCTGACTGCGTTTTTGGTTCTTTTGGTCATTGAGGTGCTGATTGCGCTGTTTGTGCATGACAGCTTTGTGCGTCCTTATTTAGGGGACGTGATTGTTGTTGTGGTCGTGTACTGCTTTGTGCGGATTTGGATACCGGAGCGCTTCCGGCTTATGCCGCTTTGGGTGTTTTTGTTTGCGGTATTTGTGGAGGTTTTGCAGTATGTGCGGATTGTGGAGATTTTGGGCGTGCAGGACAATGCGTTTTTGCGCACGGTGATTGGGACGTCGTTTTCGTGGGGGGATATTTTGTGCTACACGGTCGGGTGTTTGGTTTTGGCGGCGTGGGAGGTGTGGTTGTGGAAATGGTGTCCGGACAATTCGGCGCAAAAGAAAAGAAAGTAAAGAAAGAAATCATGATGCTTGAAAAATTGTGTAACTTTGGTATAATATAGGAAGTACAGGAGGTTTGCGGCGTGAAAATTGAGTATGCTAAAAAAGCAGTAAAATATATTGAATCGTTGGACAGACCGACAAAACAACGGATTAAAGCAGGCATTGAAGGTCTGACAGAAAATCCGCCAAAGGGTGACATCAGGGTTATGCAAGGCTATTCGGACGGTAGAAAGCGGCTGAGAATAGGAAAATACAGAATAGTATATAATTACAATCAAAATGAAGGGATTAAAATATTATATATCATGAATGTTGATGCAAGGGGCGATGTCTACAAGTAGAAAGGAAGTGTTTGTGTGAGTGGAGCAGTAAAAGAAGCAGTAAGTCTTATGGAAGCACTGCCGGAGAGTGATCAGAACTTTGCACTTGAATTTATCAAAAAACTTGTTCTTGCATGGGATCCGGATTATACAAAAGTCACACCGGCGGAACGAAAAGCGCTTGAAGAGGCACAGCGGGATATGATGGAAAATGGCACGGTTGACCATGACGCCATCAATTGGGATTAAGTGCCTTGTGGGCATGATAAACAGGAGGTTTCAAAATAAATGGAACAATACAAGAAAGAATTTATCGAGTTTATGGTGGACTGCAATGTCCTGAAATTTGGAGAGTTTACGTTAAAGAGCGGCAGGAAGTCCCCGTTTTTCATGAACGCGGGCGCTTATGTGACAGGCTCCCAGCTCAAACGGCTCGGACAGTATTATGCGACGGCAATTCACGATAATTACGGAACGGATTTTGACGTGCTGTTTGGACCGGCATACAAGGGAATCCCGCTTGCGGTTGCGACGGCGATTGCATTCAGCGACCTTTATAGCAAGGAAATCCGGTACTGCTCCAACAGAAAAGAGGTCAAGGACCACGGCGATGTCGGGATTTTGCTTGGCAGCAGCTTAAACGACGGCGACCGGGTTGTCATTATCGAGGACGTCACGACATCGGGTAAATCCATTGAGGAAACCTTTCCTATATTAAAGGGACAGGCAAATGTCGATGTAGTAGGGCTGATGGTGAGCTTAAACCGTCAGGAGCGCGGAAAGACACAGCAGAATGCGCTTGCGGAAATCCGTGAGATGTACGGGATTGAGACAGGTGCCATTGTCACGATGGAGGAGGTTGTGGAGTATCTCTACAACAAAAGCTACAACGGCAAGGTGCTCATTGATGACGCGATGAAAAAGGCAATTGATACATATTATGCACAATATGGCGCAAAGTAAAAGAAGAATGGAAAGGCATGAGGTTTGGTATGGACGAGAAGATTTATAAGACAATGGGACGCAGCGGGGCGCTTGCAATTGTTGTCGGCGTGGTTTCGATTGTGGCAGGGCTTGCGGGCGGTGTCCTGCTTTTAATCAGCGGCGGCAGGCTGCTTGCGGGAAGGTCTAAAATTTTATTTTGATAAGGTGGATTGTGGGCATTTCCAATGAAACGGAATGCCCATTGTTACTGTTGGGACTGTTCAAGGGAAAAGGAATGTGTGTATGTTTCAGAGATTTCGAAAGTCAGGATATATTTTTACGGATAAGAAAAATCCGCGCTGGGGGATTATGTCAACCCTTCTTGGACTGATTGCGGTCTTGTCCGTGGCGGCGGCGGTCTATTTTACATACCTTGAAAATGGCGCGGCGCCGATGCAGTACGGAATGGTAATCCTTCTTTCCGTCATTTATTCCATGATTGGCATGGTGCTCGGGGTGCGTTCCCTGTTGGAGAAGGATATTTTCAAGCTGTTTCCGATTATGGGAATCGTGTTAAATGTCATCGCCGTGATAGAGGGCGGCTTTATTTTGTATTTGGGATATTAAGTGGATTTTGAAAGGAGTAGCAATGGAAGCGGTAATGGAAGAACGGTTTGGGTTATGTTATGACAGGATAAAGGAGATTGCGCAAAAGGCGGAGGTACAGGAGCCGTTTCAGGAATATTTTATGGAAACGGCAAAGCTTGTGGAGCGGATTATTGGCGCATATGAGCTTGTGGGGCAGGGATTTTTTGAGCATGCGCCGATAGAGGAGCTTCGGCGTGCAAACGGCGCGCTTTACGAGGAGCTTTTGCCGCAAAATTATGAAAGCTGCTATGGCAATCCGGCATATGCCTGCAAGGTGCTTGGGGAGGATATGGGAAGGCTGCTGTCTTTTTTGTATGCGGAGCTTCGCTGTATGATTCCGTATGCGTTTGAGCGGCGGCTTTCGGATTTGGTTATCCGCATGGAGCTTTTTGTGGAGATTTACAGTCTGTTTTCTTATGCAATGGCGGAAGGCGGACAAGCACCGAGCGTGGAGGAGCTGCGCGACACAATGTACTGGTTTGTCAGCGACTATTCGGAGACGACGGCGCAGTGGCGGGTGGCGACGCAGGTGGATACGGGGCATGATTTTGCTGTCCGTATCGTGATGGACAGTGATTTAAATAACGTAAGTTATTTATATAAATACGGTGAGTTTATCACACCGGAAACCGAGCGGCTTTCGCAGTATCTGGCAGGCTTATCCGACGAGCGCATTCAGTTGATTGCGGATACGTACACGGAAGGGTACCGTATCGGGTTTGAAAAGGCGGGGAAGCCGCTTGACAAAAAGGAAACGGTTGACGTGATTTATGTGCTTGGCTTTGAGCGGATTGTGAGGGCGGCGATTGGAAATTTTGCGAAGATGGGCTTAAAGCCTGCGATATACAGGGCAAACGACAGTATTTTCCACAAAAAGGGCGTTGGGAAGGCAGGATATTACGGCGCCGACGCGAATAAGCAGTACCGTTATGACCATAAGGACGATATTGCGCTGTTTTTGGACAAGAAGCTGGTGAACAGGAAGCTTGAGGTGCTAAAGACTGCGTATGAGAACGTGAAGGAAAAGGCAAGGCTGTACGCGGGACCTGCGGTGATTGAGGTGTTTGGCGAGAAGCCGTTTGTGCCGCAGACAAAGGCGCAGGCGTGCGTGCTAAGCCCCGAACAGCAGAAGCTTTCCGCGGAATACAAGGGCGCGTCTGCAGAGATTGTCAACCGCTACATTATCGGGGAGGAGCGTAGCTTTACGGTGATTGCGTTTCCGCTGCCGGATATTGGCGCGCAGTTTGAGGAGATTTTTGACGAGACGGTAAAGCTCAATACGCTTGATTACACGACTTATGAGCGCATTCAGGCAGTCATTGTCAATGCCTTGAATACGGCAAAATATGTGAAAATCAAGGGAATGAACGGCAACAAGACGGATTTGCGCGTGCAGCTTTATCAGGTGAAAAATCCGGACAAGGAGGCGGTGTTTGAAAACTGTGTGGCGGACGTCAACATTCCGGTCGGGGAGGTCTTTACGTCGCCTGTGCTTGAGGGCACGAACGGGAAGCTGTTTGTGAGCAGCGCTTTTTTGGACGAGCTGGAGTACCGCAATCTTGAGATTGATTTTGAAGACGGCATGATTGTAGATTACACCTGTACCAATTTTGCGCGCGAGGAGGAAAACAAAAAATATATTAAGGAAAATGTGCTCTTTAACTTTGAAACGCTTCCGATGGGAGAGTTTGCGATTGGAACGAACACGACGGCTTATATGACGGCTAGAAGATATGGTATTTCCAAGCTGTTTCCGATTTTGATTGCGGAGAAGACGGGACCGCACTTTGCGGTTGGGGATACCTGTTATTCGCGGGAAGAGGACGTAAGGCTTTATAATGAGGACGGAAGGGAGATTGTGGCAAAGGACAACGCGGTATCGCTTTTGCGTCACACAGACCCGTCAAAGGCTTATTTTGCCTGCCATACGGACATCACAATCCCTTATGACGAGCTTGGGGAGATTACGGCATGTTATGTGGACGGCTCGGAATGCGCCATTATTGAAAACGGCAGATTTGTGCTGGAGGGAACGCAGGAGTTGAATAAAGCTTTTGATGAAACTGAAAAAATATAGAAAATTAAGAAAACTTTTGCTGTTTTAAGTTGACGTATTACCGTATTATTTGTAAACTATAAGAAGATATGTTGTAAAAAGAGGAGGATAATTATGGCACAGGTCGGTATTGTGATGGGTTCGGACTCGGATATGCCTGTTATGGCAAAGGCGGCGGATATTTTGGAGGAGCTTGGCGTTTCTTATGAAATGACGATTATTTCCGCGCACAGGGAGCCGGACGTATTTTTTGAATATGCAAGGACAGCGGAGGAGAAGGGCTTTAAGGTAATCATTGCGGGAGCCGGAATGGCGGCACATCTTCCGGGCATGTGTGCGGCAATTTTTCCAATGCCGGTAATCGGCATTCCAATGCATACCACATCGCTTGGCGGGCGCGATTCGCTGTATTCCATCGTGCAGATGCCTTCGGGAATTCCGGTGGCGACAGTGGCAATCAATGGTGGACAAAACGCGGGACTTCTTGCGGCAAAAATCCTTGCGACATCGGACAGTGCGCTTTTGGATAAATTGAAGGCGTATTCACAGCGCTTGAAGGAGCAGGTTGTGGCAAAGGACGCAAAATTGCAGGAGATTGGGTATAAGGAATATTTGAAGAAATAGGATTGTTGCGCTATGGACGAACAGAAAAAAGAAGTCCGAGAGCTTGTAATGGCTGGGTTGGAACAGATAAAAGAGGGAAAGACAAAAGACTTTAATACTGTATGTGACAGATTGGAGAAAAAATATAGAGATATGGAGGACATGAAATGGATTACAAAAATGCAGGCGTAGACATTGAAGCCGGCTACAAGTCAGTGGAGCTGATGAAAAAGTATGTCAAGGAAACCATGCGCCCCGAGGTGCTTGGCGGAATTGGCGGATTTTCGGGGGCATTCTCACTGGAAAAAATCAAAAACATGGAAAAACCGACACTTGTGTCAGGAACGGACGGTGTCGGGACAAAGATTAAGCTTGCATTTTTAATGGACAAGCATGATACGGTCGGCATTGACTGCGTGGCGATGTGTGTGAACGACATTGCGTGCGCGGGCGGCGAGCCGTTGTTTTTCCTTGACTATATTGCGTGCGGGAAAAATGAACCGGAGAAGATTGCGACGATTGTAAAGGGCGTTGCCGAGGGCTGCAAGCAGTGCGGCGCGGCGCTGATTGGCGGCGAGACGGCGGAGCACCCGGGACTGATGCCGGAGGACGAGTACGACCTCGCGGGTTTTGCGGTTGGCGTGGTTGACGAGAGGGATTTGATTACTGGCAAGGATTTGAAGGCGTGCGACGTGCTGATTGGTATTGCGTCAAGCGGTGTGCATAGCAACGGATTTTCATTGGTCAGAAAAGTGTTTGAGATGACAAAGGAGAGCCTTGACACTTATTATGACGAGCTTGGGAAGACGCTTGGCGAGGCGCTGATTGAGCCGACAAGGATTTATGTAAAGGCATTAAAGGAAATCAAGGACGCGGGAGTCACAATCAAGGCGTGCAGCCACATTACGGGCGGCGGCTTTTATGAAAATATTCCAAGAATGCTGCCGGACGGCGTAAAGGCAGTGGTTAAGAAGGATAGCTATGAAATTCCTGCGATTTTTAAGCTTTTGCAGGAAAAGGGCGGCATTGCGGAACAGATGATGTACAATACGTATAACATGGGACTTGGCATGATTGTGGCAGTGGACGCCGCAGACGTGGACAAGACGATGGAGGCGATTGCGGCGGCTGGCGAGAACTGCTATGTGGTCGGCGAAATAGAGGACGGTGAAAAGGGAGTGACGTTATGCTAAGAATATGCGTGTGCGTATCGGGCGGCGGCACAAATTTACAGGCAATCATGGACGCCATTGACGCGGGAACCATTACAAACGCCGAGATTGTGCAGGTCATCAGCAACAATAAGAACGCGTATGCGCTGGAGCGGGCAAGGAAGAACAAGATTGCGGCAAAGGCGGTTTCACCAAAGGATTTTGAAAGCAGGGAGCTTTTTAATGAAGCGTTTTTAGCGTGTCTTGACGAGGCGTGTCCCGATTTGATTGTTCTGGCAGGCTTTTTGGTGGTGCTTCCCCCTGCAATGATTGAGCGATATGAGGGGCGTATTATCAATATCCACCCGTCGCTTATCCCGTCGTTTTGCGGCAAGGGCTTTTATGGCTTGAAGGTGCATGAGGCGGCGCTTGCGCGCGGGGTTAAAATAACAGGTGCTACGGTACATTTTGTCGATGCCGGGACGGATACGGGACCGATTATTTTACAAAAGGCGGTGGAGGTGCTGCCTGACGATACGCCGGAAACGCTGCAAAGACGTGTTATGGAGCAGGCGGAGTGGCAGATTTTGCCGCAGGCGATTGATATGATTGCAAATGGAGGTTTACAATGAAAGTTTTAATAGTAGGAAGCGGCGGCAGGGAACACGCGATTGCTGCAAGTGTGGCAAAAAGCCCGAGGGTGGATAAGATCTTTTGTGCGCCCGGAAACGCGGGGATTGGGCAGCTTGCGCAGTGTGTGCCAATCGGTGCGATGGAGTTTGACAAATTGGTAACATTTGCGAAGGAAAATGCGATTGACCTTACCATTATCGGAATGGACGACCCGCTTGTGGGCGGTATCGTGGACGCTTTTGAGGCGGCGGGGCTTAGGGTCTTTGGCCCTAGAAAGAACGCAGCAATCCTTGAAGGCTCCAAGGCATTTTCCAAAGATTTGATGAAAAAATACCACATTCCCACGGCGGCGTACGAAACCTTTGACGATGCAGACAAGGCGCTCGCATATCTTGAGACGGCGGATTTTCCGATTGTCCTAAAGGCGGACGGTCTTGCGCTTGGAAAGGGTGTCTTGATTTGCAACAGCTTGGAGGAGGCAAAGGACGGGGTAAAGTCCATTATGCTGGACAAGCAGTTCGGGTCTGCCGGAAACCGCATGGTGATTGAGGAGTTTATGACAGGACGTGAGGTGTCGGTGCTGTCCTATGTCGATGGAAAGACAATCAAGACCATGACCTCAGCGCAGGACCATAAGCGCGCGCAGGACGGCGATCAAGGGCTGAACACGGGCGGAATGGGGACGTTTTCGCCAAGCCCGTTTTATACGGAAGAAGTCGATAAATTCTGCAAGGAACATATTTATCAGGCAACGGTTGACGCGATGGCGGCGGAAGGCAGGGAATTTAAGGGTATTATCTTTTTCGGGCTGATGCTGACGCCAAAGGGACCAAGGGTACTGGAATATAACGCGCGTTTCGGCGACCCGGAGGCGCAGGTGGTGCTTCCGCGCATGAAAAATGATATTATCGACGTGCTTGAGGCATGTATTGACGGGAAGCTTCATGAGATTGACTTACAGTTTGAGGACAACGCGGCAGTCTGCGTGGTGCTTGCAAGCGACGGCTATCCCGTAAAATATGAAAAGGGACTGGAAATCAGGGGACTTGAAAATTTCGAAGGTAAGGAGGGGTATTACTGCTTTCATGCAGGCACGAGGCTTGATGACAACGGCAGGTTTGTCACAAACGGGGGACGTGTGCTTGGCGTGACGGCGAAAGGGGCTGACTTAAAGGAAGCGCGCGAAAATGCGTACGAGGCAACGAAGTGGATTGATTTTGACAATAAGTATATGAGAAACGATATTGGAAAAGCAATCGACGAGGCGTAGCAGTATAAAGAACAGATTGATATATGGGTAGACAGAAGAAGGAGGTTTACAATGAAAAACATGAGAAGAAGCGTGAAACATGTCTTTGCGGCATTGTTGTTCTGCTTGGTACTGAGTACGGCGATGGTGTGCCTTGCCGATGAGAAGGGCACGGTTTCCGTGGAAAGTGCAAAAATCAGGGAAAAGGCAGATGCGTCAAGCAGGCAGCTTGGAAGCGTCGCAAAGGGTGGTAATGTTGACATTGCCGGAGAGACAACAGGGGCAGACGGTAAGAAATGGTATCAGGTGTACGTTGATGCGAACACAAAAGGCTTTATCCGTGCTGACTTGATTAAAAGAAGCGGTTCCGGTTCTCTTCCAACAGTGGACGGTTCCGCAAGCACATCTAATACAGGCTCGGAAACAATATCAGCAGATGCCGGTGGGACGTCCGCGAATGTTACACCAATAGAAGCAAAGGCTGCGACTGTAAAGAGCAACAGTGTCAATGTCAGAAAAAGCGCTTCGACAGACAGCGCCAGCATTGCCACGGTAAGAAACGGCGTTATACTGACCGTAACAGGCGAGACGACGGGTTCCGATGGAAAAAAATGGTATCAGGTGTCCTTTAAACACAACGATAAGAACATTCAGGGCTTTATCCGTGCGGATTTGGTAACCTTTGACAATCTTCCGGCAGATGCCGCGATTTCCACAGAGATTACCGGTTCGGAGAACGGGGAGGGGCAGACTGAGCCGCAGGAGGCGGAGCCACAGGAGCCGGAAGAACCAAAGCAGGAGAGCAATTCCGGCTCGGACGAATACGCAGGCATTATTTATATGAATGTTGAGGAAGATCCGTATATCATGCCGGGGTTTGAGCTTGTGTCGCTTGACTGGAATAATCAGAAGATAAAAGCGTACAGAAACGGAACGTTTTTTATCTTGTATGCACAGAAGCAGAACGGTGACGAGGGCTGGTATCTGCTTGACAGGGAAAACAACGTGTATCAGAGGTATCCGTACACGGCGGAAAACGTCACGGTTCCAAGCACGGGTGCCTTAAGCGGAAGCCTTGTTCCAATTATCGCAATGGGAGCTGTGATTGTGGTATTGGTGCTGGTAATCCTGATTTTGTTTGTAAAGTTAAGAGGAAACGGGGATTACTATGAGGAATATGAGTCAGATGATGATTATCCTGACGATGATATAGAGGATATCGATGATTTGGAGGACGAAATGGACGATATGCCTGCGCCGCGTCCGGCTCGCCGTCCGGCGCCGCAGAATACAGGAAGGCAGCCGTCCCGCAGACCGATGCCGCAGGGACAGGGCGGAGCACCACAGGGACAAAACGGACAGCCGCCGCGCCGTCCGGCACCACAGGGCGGGGCACCGCAGGGACAAAACGGACAGCCACCGCGCCGCCCGGCACCGCAGGGACAGGGCGGGGCGCCGCAGGGACAAAACGGACAGCCGCCGCGCCGTCCAGCGCCGCAAGGGCAGAACGGACAGCCGCCACGCCGTCCGGCTCCGCAAGGACAGGGCGGGTCGCAGGGACAAAGAAGACCAAGTGCACAGAATAACCGTCCGTCACAGAATGTACCACAGCAAAGAGGGCAGAAGGCAAAGAGTATGCTCTCAAATGACGAGGACGATATGGATTTTATTGATATTTAATGGGTTTTATGCTGAGAAGGTGTGCGCGTGCGCATGCCTTTATCAGTTTCTTGGAAAGCTTTATGGTGAGGGAAGAAAGGAGCGGGAACTGTAATGCAGTTTAAGGGAATTTCAAAAAAGGAAGAGGGCAAATTCATCACGCGCTATGACATTGCCTATGAGACAGCGGACAAGAAGGAGAAGATATACGAGATTATCAGCCGCAACAAGGCGCTTGACACCTTGGAGGCGTTAAACGGGAAAAAGCCCGATTCGGTGGTAATTATCGTCACGGACGAGAGTGGGGAGCGCCTGCTGATTAACAAGGAGTTTCGCATGGCAGTCGGGGATTGGGTGTACAACTTTCCGGCAGGGCTGATTGACGAGGGCGAGGAGCCGTTTGAGAGCGCAAAGCGCGAGCTTTGGGAGGAGACCGGGCTGGAGCTGTATGAAATCGACGATTTTATCGGACCAAGCTACAGTGCGGTTGGGTTTAGTAATGAGATTAATGTGTGCGTGGTCGGAAAGGCGAGAGGGGCGTTTCGGGCGAGTACATCGACGGTAGAGGAGATTGAGCCGAAGTGGTTTACGAAGGAGGAGCTCAGGGAGCTGTTAAAAACGGCGCGTTTTGCGGCTAGGACACAGGCGTATTGTTATTTGTGGTCGAAGTAAGAAATAAAAAATAAAAAATATGCAAAAAATGGTTGACAGATATAGGTATAAGTGATATAGTCCTTTTAAGCCTACTGAACAAGTAGGAATTGCGGAGTACAAAAGGAGGATATTATTATGAAAAATCAGGTAACAAAAAAATTATTTGCATTGACAGGCGCAGCAATTTTGTCAGTCGGTCTGCTTGCAGGCTGCGGCTCATCAAACGGTTCGGACGCACAGCCTGCGGCAAATCCGGCGGATACGGCACAGCCTGCACAGGATACCCCTGAAACAAAACAGGCAGAGGCGCAGACGACGCAGCAGGCAGAGACAGAAAGCAAGGGCACGATTACGGTAGCTGCTTCCGCAACACCGCACGCGGAAATCTTGGAGCAGGCAGCTCCCATTCTTGCAGAGCAGGGCTGGACGCTTGATGTAACCATATTTGACGATTACATTCTGCCAAACAATGTCGTAGAGAGCGAGGAGTTTAACGCGAACTATTTCCAGCACATTCCTTATCTTGACAGCTTCAACGCCGAGCAGGGCACGCATCTTGTCAACGCAGGCGGCATTCACTATGAGCCGTTTGGTATCTATCCCGGCACAAAGTCGGATTTAAGCGATCTTGCGGACGGCGACACGATAGCTGTTCCAAACGATACCACAAACGAGGCAAGGGCGTTGCTGCTTCTTGCGGACAACGGTGTGCTCACCTTAAAGGAGGGCGCAGGCTTAGAGGCAACGGTCAATGATATTGAGGAAAAGAAGATTGACGTGGAAATCCTTGAGCTTGAGGCGGCACAGGTTGCCCGTGTAAAGGACGAGGTTGCGTTTGTCGTATTAAACGGAAACTACGCATTGCAGGCAGGTTTCTCTGTGGCAAACGATTCCGTAGCCTATGAGACCTCCGATTCCGAGGCGGCAAAGACGTATGTGAATGTCATTGCGGTGAAGGAAGGACACGAAGGCGATGAGGGAATTAAGGCACTTGTGGAAGTGTTGAAGTCCGATGCAATTCGGCAGTACATCAATGATACCTATGATGGGGCGGTTATTCCGTTTGAAGAGTAAAGAAAAAGGGGCATTGCCCCTTTTTTCGTTAAATATATTGATTTAGCAGCCAAAACCGCTAATTTTCACTATGCACCTCGTCACCCTGTACCATTTCGTCGTCTGCGTTATCGCCCGTAACCTCTTGCATTTCCGCCTCATCTTCTTCAACCTCCGGCGGCAAAACGATGACAACCGTCTCAATCCGGTTATTGTCAACCTTTGTCGCGGTAATGGAAACACCATTCTCCGTGATAACCTCCTCACCCTCTGTCGGGAAGCGGTCCAAAAGCTCTATCATAATCCCGCCAATCGAATCATAATCCTCCGACTCAAACGTCGTATTCAGGGCGTCGTTAATATCGCTCAGCTTCATGCTGCCGCCGACCTCATACTGGAACTCGCCCAGCTTTTTCAAAAGCTCCGCCTCGTCCTCATCATACTCATCACGGATTTCGCCCACGATTTCCTCAAGCAAATCCTCAATCGTAATCATACCGACCGTCGCGCCATACTCGTTTAAGACAATCGCCACATTCGACGTGACGCGCCGCATTTCAAGCAGCAAATCGGCAGTCTTTTTATATTCATACGTATAATAGCCTTCCCGGATAATATCGCGTATCTGAAAAGCTCCTTTGTCTGTCACCAGAAGGAAATCCTTTACATTGACAAACCCGATGATGTTGTCAATCTCATTCTCATAAACCGGAATACGCGTGTACATCGACTCGCTGAAAATCCCAAGCAGCTCATCATAGGAAGCATTCACATCAACCGTGGTCATGCTGATACGCGGTATCATGATGTCCTTTGCTACGGAGTCGCCAAACTCAAACACATTGTAAATCAGCTTCTTCTCCTCCTGCTCAATCACGCCGTCCTCATGGCTTACGTCCACATAGGTTTTCAGCTCGGTTTCGGTCATTGCCGTGCGGCTTGACGGATCAATATGCATTAACCGCAGGAAAAAGCCGGATATTTTATCCACAATAAAAATAACAGGTGTCAGGATATTCATGAGCAGATAAATAATTTTTGCATAAGAAAGGGCAAGCTTCTCATTGTTGCACATTGCCCATGTTTTGGGAACAATCTCACCAAAGATGAGAACGAACAATGTGAGAATACCGGTACCGATACCGACAGCCGCATTTCCCCACAAACGGATGACAAGCGAGGTCATCAGGGAAGATGCGCTGATATTGACGATATTGTTTCCGATTAAAACGGCGCTAATCAGCTTGCTTTTGTTGTCAAGAATTTTTTGAAGGGTAAGCACCCGCCCCGTTGGGGTTTCCTCCATCATCGCGCGGACCTTGACGGCGCTGATGGTCGTAAGGGCAGTTTCAGCCGACGAGAAAAATGCAGACAGCACTAAAAGCACTGCGAGAATAACAAGTTGTATGACACCGGGGGTATCCAAAGTAAAATCACTCCTTTAATAAAATAAATAATTAGGTTGCGTTCTGCATTTGACACTGCCATAAATTAGCATATCAAAAAACAGTTCAGCATAGATTATATCAGCGATAGTTCAATAATACAAGATACTTCATAAAAATTTTATCGGAGGAATGGATTATGAAAAGCGGATTGGTAACGGAACGGCTGGTAGCCCTGCTCAAATGCCTGTTGGCGGCGTACCTGATAACAGGCATTCTGCTCGTTGTCGTGGCGGGGCTGTTGTACAAGTTTTCACTGGGGGAAAATGTGGTAGATGTCGGGATTATTGTCGTGTACTGCATTTCGTCCCTGCTTGCGGGGCTGTTTTTCTCAAAGGGCGCGGCAAGCCGCAGGTTTTTGTGGGGAATGGCGGCAGGCGTGGTGTATTTTCTGGTAATCTGTGCGGTGACGTTTGTGGTAGAAGGGCAGGTTCATCTGATGAGCAGCTCGTGCATCACGACGCTATTTATCTGCACAGGCAGCGGAATGCTTGGGGGAATGCTCGGGTAGTGCTTGGGAAATGCACAAAAAAGAATGTAAAGATATGTAAAAACAAAAAAAAGAGTACATATTGTCGAAAAAGTATGATATACTTTTGGGCGTAACGATAAATAAACCAAGAAACAACATGAGGAGAGAAGGAGAATGAAACACTTTATGACAAGGGCAAAGGCTCTTATCATGGCGGTTGTAATGCTTGCCATGACATTGGTACCCCAGACAACGGCGCACGCAGCGCCAAACGAAGTGCCGGCGGCGTCGCTTGGCATTGATGTATCGCGCTATCAGGGACTCATCAACTGGGATATGGTGGCAGCCTCGGGCGTGCAGTTTGCGATGATACGCGTAGGCTACCGCACACAGGGAACGGGAATTCTGAACGAAGACCCCTATGCGAGATACAACCTGCAGGAAGCCAACCGCGTGGGCATTAAGACAGGCGCGTATTTCTTTTCCACTGCGGTCAATGCGCAGGAGGCGATGGAGGAGGCACTGTTTACGGCAAACCTGATTGACAAATACAAAATCACGTTCCCTGTTGCGTACGACTGTGAGGGATTTAAGAACGCGACAAGCCGCCAGTACATTCTTGGAAGAGACATTCGTACGGCGCTTGCGGTCATTTTTCTTGACACGATTGCGGCAAGGGGCTATACGCCGATGTTCTACAGCTCAAGGAATGACATGGAAGCCAATTCCTACTGGGATATGAACATTTTAAATAAGTACAAAGTGTGGGCGGCATGGTATCCTGCGGAGCCGTTTCCGATTACACCCGCGTGTACATACACGGGCGTCCATGCAATGTGGCAGTACACCCATCAGGCGGCGCTTCCCGGCATTGCGGGAACGGTGGATATGAACGTGGCGTATTTTGGCTATGATGGCATTGCAGAGCCAAAGGACCCGTCAGGTGCGCCCTATATCGATATGGCAGCGGCGGCAATGGTGCAGTACACCGATGTCAATGAGGTGGTGACGCCAAACACGACAGACCTGAATTTGCGGACGGTTCCAAGCACGGCAAGCCCTGATACGATTGTTGTGCCAATCAATCCGGGCGATATGATTTTGCGCACGGGAATCGGCAATAACGGCTGGTCGAGGGTGGTGCTCGGCGATCAGGTATTGTACGCGTATACGGCATATTTGGATAAGGTTATGTAAAAATGGTGTAAAAAAATGAAAAACCCCCTTTTCTTGCGCAAAATTATGTGCTATACTACATGGAGCTAATGCTTTTTAAGTACTATGAGCGATAATTCGGATAAGGAGGCATATATAAAATGAAACACATTAAGACATTAACAACAAGAGACTATAAGGAGTCCATGAAAAAGGGCGGATGCGGCGAATGTCAGACATCTTGCCAGTCAGCTTGTAAAACATCTTGTACCGTTGGAAACCAGAGCTGCGAAAACACAAAATAACAGGTGTTATACAGTTGGCGTGATACAATAGAAGAACATGATAAAGCAGCGATTGTTACAGGTCGCTGCTTTATATCTGTCTTATAACAGGATAGGTTTTTAACAGGTATTTTATACAGTATTTTAAATAGGAAATAACAAAGAAATGATAAAAGGAACGGATGAAAATTGATACATCAATATAAAAATAACGGCTACAATATCGTGCTCGATGTCAACAGTGGTTCGGTGCATGTTGTGGACGACAAGGTCTATGACGTGATTGCCTGTATGGTGGAGCACAAGCTAGAGCACGCGGACAGTGACGGCATTTTCAATGGATTGCGAAAGGCGCTTTCCAATGAATCTTCTGGATATTCTGTCAACGCAGATGACGCGGAGTTGTCTGAAATGGTCGAGGAAATCATGGAGCTGCGCGACGACGGAATGCTGTTTACGGACGATATTTATGAGAACAGCATTGCGGCGTTCCAAAACCGCGAGACGGTGGTGAAGGCGCTTTGCCTGCACATCGCGCATGACTGTAATTTAAAGTGCCAGTATTGCTTTGCCGAGGAAGGCGAGTATCACGGAAGGCGCGCGCTGATGTCCTTTGAGGTCGGAAAGAAGGCGCTGGACTTTTTGGTGGCAAATTCGGGAAAACGTGTCAACTTGGAGGTGGATTTCTTTGGCGGAGAGCCGCTGATGAACTGGCAGGTGGTCAAGGACTTGGTGGCATATGGCAGAAGCTTGGAGCCGCTTTATAATAAGAAGTTTCGCTTCACGCTCACCACAAACGGCGTGCTTTTGGACGACGAGGTGATTGCCTTTGCAAACAAGGAAATGGCAAACATTGTTTTGAGCGTTGACGGCAGGAAAGAAGTCCACGACAAAATGCGTCCGATGGCGGGCGGTCAGGGAAGCTATGATTTGATTATCCCGAAGTTCCAAAAGGTTGCAGAGAGCCGTGGTCAGACCAATTATTATGTCAGGGGTACGTTCACGCACTTTAACAAGGACTTTGCGGCAGATGTCTGTCACTTGGCGGATTTAGGCTTTCGGCAGATTTCGGTGGAGCCGGTGGTTGCTCCCAAGGACGCGTTGTACGCGCTTGTTGAGGAGGATTTACCGGAGCTTCTTGCGGAGTATGACAAGCTTGCGGCAGAAATGATAAAGCGGCAAAAAGAAGGAAATGCTTTCAATTTCTTTCATTTTATGATAGATTTAAAGGGTGGCCCGTGCGTGTACAAGCGTTTGTCGGGCTGCGGCAGCGGTACGGAGTATTTGGCGGTAACGCCGTGGGGGGACTTTTATCCATGCCATCAGTTTGTGGGACAGGAAGACTTTCTGATGGGAAATGTAGAGGAAGGGATTACCAATACGAAAATCCGCGAGGTATTCAAAACGTGCAATGTGTATTCCAAGGAAAAATGTAAGGACTGTTTTGCGAAGTTTTACTGCAGCGGCGGCTGTGCGGCAAATTCCTACAACTTTCACGGAAATATACACGACGCCTACGATTTGGGCTGTGAGCTTGAGCGTAAGCGGGTTGAGTGCGCAATCATGTTGAAGGCGGCGTTTGCCGAGGACAATTGAATGCATTTGAACGTATTCAATGCATAAAAGAAAAGGAGTAATCAGACGATGAAAAAGAGTAAAGGGATATTAACCTTATTCCTGACGTTTGTGATTATGGCGGCGTTGGGCTACGTGGCGGTCTTTGGGATTGGCACGGAGAAGGCAGGTGCGGCGTCCGAAATCAAGCAGGGACTTGACCTTGCGGGCGGCGTGAGCATTACATATCAGGTTGTGGGCGATGAGAAGCCTTCATCAGAGGATATGAGCGACACAATTTACAAGCTGCAAAAGCGTGTTCAGGTGTACAGTACGGAGGCGCAGGTTTATCAGGAGGGCGACGACCGTATCAATATCGAAATTCCCGGCGTATCGGACGCGAATACGATTTTGGAGGATTTGGGAAGACCGGGTGCGCTGTACTTTATCGCGCAGACGGACGCGGACGGCAATGAGAACTATTCTTACACAGGCTCGGGCGAGACAGGCTATTCTCTGAATAAGACGATTGACGAGCTGCTTGCCGACGGCAGTATCGTGCTTGAGGGTACGGACGTTGCGGCGGCACAGGGCGGTACGGGCAGTGACTCGCTTGGAAACAGCCAGTTTGTGGTGGATTTGATTTTTACGGACGAAGGCACGACGAAGTTTGGTGAGGTGACGACAAAGGCGTATGCGAACGGTCAGTCGATTGGTATTTACTATGATCAGGATTTTATCAGTGTGCCAAACGTGCAGGCGGCTTTGACGGACGGCAAGGCGCAGATTACGGGAATGGGAAGCTTTGAGGACGCGGAAAAGCTTGCAAGCCAGATTCGTATCGGTGGCTTGAAGCTTGAGCTTGAGGAGCTTCGTTCGAACGTGGTCGGCGCGCAGCTTGGTGCGGAGGCGATTGACACGAGCTTAAAGGCGGCGCTGATTGGTTTGATTATCATTGCGGTATTCATGATTATCGTTTACCGCATTCCGGGCGTTTCTTCGGTGCTTGCACTGATTATGTATACGATTTTGACGGTGCTTTGCCTGAATATGTTTGAGATTACGCTGACATTGCCGGGTATTGCGGGTATTATCCTTTCGATTGGTATGGCGGTTGACGCGAACGTTATCATCTTTGCGCGTATCCGTGAGGAGATTACGGCAGGAAAGACGGTTAGAAGCGCGATTGACGATGGCTTTAAGAAGGCGCTTTCCGCGATTGTCGACGGTAATGTGACGACCCTGATTGCGGCTTTGGTGCTTGCGCTGAAAGGCTCAGGATCGGTAAAAGGCTTTGCGTATACGCTCGCGCTTGGTATCGTGATTTCGATGTTTACGGCGCTTGTTGTGACAAGGCTGATTTTAAAGGCGTTTTTTGCAGTCGGCTTAAAGGACGTTAAATTCTATGGAATGAACAGGGAAAAGCAGACGGTCGATTTTCTTTCGAAGAGAAAACTGTTTTTTGGCATTTCGATTGCGGCGATTGCGGCGGGATTTGTCTTTATGGGCATTAACGGCGCGACGACTGGTAAGGTTTTAAATTACAGCCTTGACTTTGTCGGCGGTACTTCTACGAATGTGACGTTTAACGAGGATATGGACTTGGCGCAGATTGATTCGACGGTTGTTCCGGTATTTAGCAATATCACGGGCGACGGCGCGGTTCAGGTGCAGAAGGTTGCGGGCACGAATGAGGTTATCTTTAAGACAAGAGAGCTCAATGTGGACGAGAGACAGCAGTTGGAACAGGATTTGGTGGACAACTTCGGCGTGAATAAGGATTTGATTACGGCGGAGACGATTAGCTCGACCATCAGTTCGGAAATGAAGGCGGACGCGATTGTGGCGGTTATCATTGCGACAATCTGTATGCTGATTTATATTTGGTTCCGGTTCAAGGATATTCGTTTTGCGGCAAGCTCGGTCGCGGCGTTAATCCATGACGTTTTGGTTGTGCTTGCGTTTTACGCGATTGCGAAGGTTTCGGTGGGCAGCACGTTTATCGCGTGTATGCTGACGATTGTCGGTTATTCCATTAACGCAACGATTGTTATTTTTGACCGTATCAGGGAGAACCTTGCGGGAATGCTCAAGAAGGACAGCCTTGAGGAGCTGGTAAACAGAAGTATCAGTCAGACGTTATCAAGAAGTATCTTTACGTCCCTGACGACGTTTGTCATGGTGGCGGCGCTCTTTGTGCTTGGCGTGACTTCGATTAGAGAGTTTGCGCTTCCACTGATGGTTGGTATTGTGTGTGGTACGTATTCATCAGTGTGCATTACGGGTGCATTGTGGTATGTGCTGAGAACAAAGATTACAAAAAAGAAGGCATAGAGCTTAAGCCGCGGCGATGGCAGCCGCGGCTTTTTTCCTATGCATGGCGGGCAGGGGAGAAGGTTATTTTCCTGCTTGATTATGGATTGGGTGGAAGTGAACAAAGATATGAGAGAGCGGTTTGGAATTTCGGCGGCGGTTTTAAAGTGGATTGCGGTGGTCAGCATGGTGATTGACCATTTTGCGTGTTCGGTTTATCCGTGTCTGGAGGGGCGCAGTGCGGAAACTTATACGGTGTTGCGTAATATCGGACGGATTGCGTTTCCAATCTACTGTTATTTATTGGTGGAGGGGTTTTTCCATACAAAGAATGTGTGGCGGTATCTGCGCAATCTGCTGCTGTTTGCGGTGATTTCGGAAATTCCGTTTAATATGGCGGTGTTCGGGCAAGTCTTTTACTTAAAGGGGCAGAATGTGTACTGGTCGCTGGCACTTGGACTTTTGGCAATGATACTGTTAAAATATGTTGACGGCTTTGGCGCATGGCAGCTTTTGGCGCAGGGGGCGGTGATTGCGGTATTTTTGTTTTTGGGGGAATTTTTGGAGGTGGATTACCACTGGCGGGGGATTGCCTGTATGATTTTGTTTTATTATCTGCAAAAGCTCCATGTGCGTCAGGCGGTTGCGACGGCAGCGGGCGCGGTGGCGTTCCTGCTCTATGAAAATCCCACGGTGTTATTTGCGTTTGCCGCGATTTTTTTATACAACGGAAAGCGCGGGCGGCAGGCAAAATATTCGTTTTATGCGATTTATCCGCTGCATTTGCTGGTGTTTGGCGTGCTGCGGCTTTTGCTTAGCCGGTAGAAAAAGAAAACGGAGGTTTAAAATAACAGATGTATTCATATGAGATTCGAGCGGGCTACAGTGTGGTAGATGTGGCGTTTTTAATGAAGGTCACGTCAATGCTTGACTGCTTTCAGGACGCGGCGATTTTTGAGGCGGAAAACGGCGGGAAGATTAATACACAGTATTTGAATGAAAAGGGGCTTGTGTGGCTTTTGAGTGCGTGGCAGATTGTAATAGACAGGCGCCCGAGGTTAAATGAGCGCATCCGGATTACGACTTCGCCGTATGATTTTAAGGGCTTTTTGGGTTACCGGAATTTTATGATAACAGATGCGCAGGAGGAAATGATTGTAAAGGCAGCTTCGATTTGGACGCTGCTGGATACAGGGAAGGGGCTGCCTGCAAAGCCGACGCAGGAGCTGCTTGACGGGTATGATTTGGCGCCGAAGCTTGCGATGGAGTATGCGCCGCGAAAGATTGCCGTTTTGGGCGAGGGAGAAGAGCAGGCGGCGTTTCCGGTGCGCAGGTGGCAGATTGACTCAAACAAGCATGTGAACAACGTGGAGTATGTCCGCATGGCGCTGGAGTTTGTGGAGGCGCAGAACCGTATCAGGGAGCTGCGGGTGGAGTATAAGCGGGCGGCGCATTATGGCGATGTGATTGTGCCTGTGGTGTATTGCAGGGACAAAAAGACGCAGGTGCAGTTAAAGGATGAGGCGGGCGGACTGTTTGCGATGGTAGAGTGTTCCCTTGAATAAAATAATAATTGTTATTGTATAAGATTATTGTCCTGATGAAAAATGGAGGCTTGTTGAATGGCAAATTGGAGAGTGGCGGCAAAGCGGGCGGATTTTAACGCGATTGCCCAAAAGTATCACATAACACCTGTTCTTGCACGGATTATCAGGAACAGGGATATTATCGCGGATGCGGATATTGATAAGTTTTTAAACGGTGGTATCGGGGATTTGTATTCGCCGCTGCTGTTAAAGGATATGGAAAAGGCGGTGGATTTGCTGCTTTGTAAAATCAGGGAGCACAAGAAAATCCGCATTATCGGGGACTATGATATTGACGGGATTTGCTCAACATACATATTGTACCGGGGGCTTTGCGAGTGCGGGGCGGTGGTGGACACGGCAATTCCGCATAGAATGCATGACGGCTACGGTCTGAATGAGCATTTGATTGACGCGGCGCACGAGGCGGGCGCAGATACGGTGCTTACGTGTGACAACGGGATTGCGGCGTACGCGCAGATTGCGTATGCGAATACGCTTGGTATGACGGTGGTTGTCACAGACCACCATGAGGTGCCTTATGAGGACAGTGACGGTGAGCGCGTTTATCAAATTCCACCGGCGTATGCGGTCGTTGATCCAAAGCAGGAGGACTGTGCGTATCCGTTTCCGGAGATTTGCGGGGCAGTTGTGGCATATAAGCTCGTGCTGGTGCTTTTGGCGAAGCATTTGGGAACGACGTGGCAGGAGGTGATGACCTCGGAGCTTGGGTATGCGCTTTTGGAGCTTGCAGCGTTTGCGACAATCGGCGACGTGATGGAGCTTAAGGACGAGAACCGTATTATCGTAAAATGTGGCTTGGAGCTGATGAAAAACACGCGCAATATCGGGCTTCGGGCGCTGATGGACGTGACGGAAATCCAAGCGGAGCATATCAAGCCGTATACGATTGGGTTTGTGCTGGGGCCGTGTCTGAATGCGACGGGCAGGCTGGACACGGCGACGAATGCGCTGGAGCTCTTTTTGGCGCAGGATACGCAGAGCGCGGTGCGGATTGCGGGTGATTTGAAGGCGATGAACGACAGCCGCAAGGAGCTGACCAAGAAGGGCGTGGACGAAGCGGTGCGCCTGATTGAGGAGACGGGGCTGCTCGATGACAGGGTGCTTGTGGTCTATCTGCCGGACGTGCACGAAAGCCTTGCGGGGATTATTGCGGGGCGCATTCGGGAGAAGTACGGGAAGCCTGCGTTTGTGCTGACGGACGCGGAGGACGGCGTAAAGGGCTCAGGGCGCTCGATTGAGGCGTTCCATATGTATGACGAGATGACAAAGTGCAAGGAGCTTTTTACAAAGTACGGGGGGCATAAGCTTGCGGCGGGGCTTTCCCTTCCAAAGGAGAATGTGGAGGCGTTTCGGCGGGCGTTGAATAACAACTGTAACCTTACGGACGGGGATTTCGAGGAGAAGGTGCTGATTGACGTGCCAATGCCGATGGATTATGCGTCGTTTGGGCTGGTGGAGGAGCTTGCGCTTTTGGAGCCGTTTGGAAACGGCAATCCCAAGCCGCAGTTTGCACACAAAAACGTGAAGCTTTTGTCGGGGCGGATTTTAGGCGCAAATCAGAATGTGGGGAAGTATGTTGCCCGGAGCGAGAGCGGGAAGCGGTTTGACATGATGTATTTTGGTGACTTGGAAGCGTTTCATGCGTTTTTGTGTGGAAAGTTCGGCGACCAGTGCATAGAGCAGCTTTATCAGGGCAGGGCAGACGGGATTGTGATTTCCGTGGT
>CANOMQ010000011.1 GCA_947567595.1 uncultured Lachnospiraceae bacterium
CTGCTGGCGCTGCGATACGCCGCTGATTTATTATGCGCGTGAGTCGTGGTTTATCAAGATGACGGCGGTAAAGGAGGACTTGGTTCGCAATAACAATACGGTGAACTGGATTCCGGAGTCGATTGGTAAAGGGCGGTTTGGCGACTGGCTTGAGAATATACAGGACTGGGGTATTTCAAGGAACCGTTACTGGGGCACGCCGCTCAATGTGTGGGAATGCGAGTGTGGTCATCAGGAGTGTATCGGCAGCAGGCAGGAGCTTGCCGAGAGAAGTGGCAATCCCGACGCGGCAAAGGTGGAGCTGCACAGACCGTATATTGATGAAGTGACGTTTCAGTGTCCTGACTGCGGGAAGGAAATGCATAGGGTTCCCGAGGTGATTGACTGCTGGTTTGATTCGGGAGCCATGCCGTTTGCGCAGCACCATTATCCGTTTGAGAATAAGGAGCTGTTTGAGCAGCAGTTTCCGGCGCAGTTTATCTCGGAGGCGGTTGACCAGACGCGTGGGTGGTTCTATTCGCTGATGGCGGAGTCTACACTTTTGTTTAATAAGTCGCCGTATGAGAATGTCATTGTGCTTGGTCATGTGCAGGACGAGAACGGGCAGAAGATGAGTAAGTCGAAGGGCAACGCGGTTGACCCGTTTGAGGCGCTTGAGACGTATGGTGCGGACGCGATCCGCTGGTATTTTTACATTAATTCGGCTCCGTGGCTGCCGAACCGTTTTCATGGAAAGGCGGTACAGGAGGGACAGCGCAAGTTTATGGGTACGTTGTGGAATACCTACGCATTCTTTGTGCTTTATGCGAATATTGACCGGTTTGACGCGACGAAATATACGTTGGAGTACGACAAGCTTCCGGTTATGGATAAGTGGCTTTTGTCAAAGCTGAACACGGTGGTCGGCGAGGTTGACAGCAATCTTGAGAATTACCGTATTCCCGAGGCGGCAAGAGCGTTGCAGGAGTTTGTGGACGAGATGAGCAACTGGTATGTGAGACGCAGCCGGGAACGTTTTTGGGCGAAGGGCATGGAGCAGGACAAGATTAACGCGTACATGACGCTTTACACCGCGCTTGTGACGATTTCGAAGGCGGCGGCGCCGATGATTCCGTTTATGACGGAGGATATTTACAGAAATCTTGTTTGCAGCATTGATTCGTCTGCACCGGAAAGCGTGCATTTGTGCGATTTCCCGACGGTTGACGAGAAGCTGATTGATAAGCAGCTTGAGGCGGATATGGAAGCACTCTTGAAGACGGTTGTGATGGGGCGTGCGTGCAGGAACACGGCGAACATCAAGAACAGACAGCCGATTAGCACGATGTTTATCAAGGCGCCGTTTACGCTTGGGGCGTTTTATCAGGAGATTATCGAGGACGAGCTGAATGTCAAGAAGGTTGTGTTTACGGAAGATGTGCGGGAGTTTACGACGTACACGTTTAAGCCGCAGCTAAAAACGGTTGGTCCCAAATACGGCAAGCAGCTTGGCGGGATTAAGGAGAAGCTTTCAACGATTGACGGGAATGCGGCGATGGACGAGCTGAAAGCGAACGGTGTTATCGTGCTTGATGTGAACGGAACGGAAGTTCGGCTTGCGGAGGAGGATTTGCTGATTGACATTTCGCAGAAGGAAGGCTATGTCACGGAGGCGGACAACACGGTGACGGTTGTGCTTGACACCAATCTGACGGACGAGCTGATTGAGGAAGGCTTTGTTTACGAGGTTATCAGCAAAATTCAGACGATGCGTAAGGAGTCGGATTTTGAGGTGATGGATCATATCAATGTTTACATTAGCGGGAACGAGCGGATTGCGGACGTGGTTCGGAAGAATGCGGACGCGATTGGGGAGAAGGTTCTTGCGAATGCGATTTCGTATGAGAATGGCGGGAATACGAAGGAGTGGAATGTGAACGGCGAGAAGGTTGTGATTGGCGTGGAACGGGTTTAAATAGAAATCCCACATGCGGTAGTTGGCTGCATGTGGGATTTCATTTTTTCATAGGAAATTGCATCAATTGTAATGTCATTTGAAAAATTATTTTGCGATGTTGATAATTGTCTTTCCTGTTTTTTCCTGAAGGAAATTGGAAAAATCGCGAAACATAACCTGATCCTCAATAAAGCTCGGTTCAATTATAGCAAGATGCACAAAAGATGTAAAGTAAAGATAAATCTGTGTACAAATTTAAACAATGGTTAAATAATTTAATTTCAATTTAATAGACAGTCAATTGTTATATGCTGCAAAATTTGTTATGCTATCAGTAAACATTTGTACGCAGTTTAGTGTAAATTTTCAGACATATAGGGAGGAAAAAAGCATGGAGATTGGGAAGGTAATCAGGACATATCGAAAAAAGAAGGAACTGACGCAGGAGGAGATGGCGAGCAGGCTGGGTGTCACGACGCCTGCAGTCAATAAGTGGGAGAAGGGCGTCTCACAGCCGGATATTGGGTTGCTTGCGCCGATTGCCCGGCTGCTGGATATCTCATTGGATGAATTGCTATCATTTCATGAAGAACTTTCCGATGAGGAAATTAATGCGATTATCAAGGAGCTTGATGCGAAGCTGGAAACGGAGACTTATGCTGCGGTTTTTCAGTGGGCAGAAAACATATTGCATGAATATCCAAACTGTAATCAGCTTATTTGGCAGGTTGCACTTGTTTTGGATGTTGGACGCATGAGAAGGAAAGCAGAAAATACAGAGCAGTACGCGGAGCCCATTAATCGCTATTATCAAATGGTACTGGAGGATGAAAACCCGCAAGTACAGAAGAACGCAGCAGATTCGCTGTTTGGGTTTTATGTCAGAAAAGGGGAATATGATAAAGCGGAGACATATTTGCAGTATTTTTCAGAAGATGATCCAATACGCAAATTGAAGCAGGCGGAAATTTATAGACATAAGGGAATGGAAGCGGATGCCTGTAAGCTGTATGAACAGCTACTGTTTTCGGGATATCAGATTTTAAATCAAGTCCTAAGTGTATTTTACTTATTTTCAATGGAAAAAAAAGACTATGTGAGGGCAAAAGCATATTTGGATAAGCAAAGCGAAATGGCGCGGACGTTTGAGATGGGAAGGTACAATGAAGTATCGGGATATCTTGACTTTGCCGTCAGTCAAAAGAATGTGGGGGAAACGATTCAAATTATAAAAGAAATCATGTCGAGCGTGGAAACGATAGAAGATTATGCAAAATCGTTTTTGTTTGAGCATATGGGCTTTCGGCAGGTAGAGCAGTCTTTTTATGATAAGATTAAAAGGAATTTGCTGGACTGTTTTAAAAATGATGAAAGTCTTGCGTATATGAAAGGATGTGAGGAGTGGGCGCGGATTTTGGAAGGGGAGGATTAACATTCGCTGATTGTTTGGTGTATATTGTAGGTACTCTTATCGTTTATATCGGGTAATATTCTCCCAATTTTGTGGAAATCCCATATGTTTCAGCAATTCTGATTTTGTTAATCTGTTGCTGGATTTAAAATATTGTTTTATGATACACACAAGATTTTTCTTAAATGTTAAAAAATCGTTTTGGGGCAAAAGGTACCGGAATGCAATGACTAAGCTGAACAAATCCCTTTTTCCATAAATATACTGTGTTCCAGTCTGCGGGATATTTAATTTTTTATGTAATATTGTATTTGGTATTTCAGAATGTGCATAGGCGGAGAATAATCTCTCATTATGGGCACAGATATTTCGGAACATAACAAGGACTTTCAGATATTGTTCCAATTCTCTTTCATTCACATTGATAAAGTTATGGCTGACCTTGCTTCTGATATGATGGCTGGACAAAGCATATAAATTTGATATATTACCCATAGTCAAAGCATTGACTAAAATTTTTAAAGGAACATTTCCTTTTATGATTCTATGGTGATTGATATAGGCATGCTGTGTGTTGTGAATGGTATTTTGCAAAATCGTAATGAGTTTGTTGATTTTTGGTACATTTTTGGGAGTGTTATTATAGTTATTGATTTTTAAATACTCGGATTGGCTGTTCCCAAAAGTCTCTGTAAATGCATATGCAATCGAAACTGCTATTTTTCGTTCAACTTGGCATAAATAAGGAAGAAACAATTTTTTTAACTGCACATCGAACTGATATAGGGAATAAATGTCTTCAAAAGTGGTACTGTTGATAAATTGTCTTGTATTGGTATCTATAAAAGGTGACTTATAGCCTCCTATGATGTTGAAATACCCATATTCCTTTAAAATGGTTTCTGCAAATTGTGTATCGTTGATGATTAAATGCTTGTCGTTTTTTAACTTATTGATTAATTGCTGATTGGTTTGGAATGCTTCAATGATAGCCATAATATGATACCTCTTATAGTAAAAAAGAGAACCCCGCAGGGCTCTCCCTCGGTCTCAGGCATCTCAAGTTTCTGAAACCTTATCCATTAGTTAGAATATAACAATAAAAAACAATTTTGTCAATCATTTTTTATTCGTTTTCTAACCACTTATATTATATGCAGTAACAGCGCTGTCATGCATAATTGAATGTGCAAAAATGATTTGATTGTTACATCGTAGTTTCCACCCCATTTAAGTTAACATGCTCATTTTCTTCCATCGGAATCAGCAGATACTTCTGACCATCTATGGTCTGCGCCTTGACCTGCTGCGCTTTATCCGGTTTCATGCGCAGAAAGACCTCCGCCCAGTTTTTCGCCTCCTCGGGGTCTAGCGGTGCCTCCATTTTTACAAGTGTTTCAATCTGTTCTGCCTTTTCCAAATTTTCCTGCTTGAGCGTGGCAACTTCCTCAAGCAGCTTAAATTCTTTCTTTTCTTTATTGTTCTTCTCAATCGCCTTCTCATTCACAAGGTTTCGCACCGCAGGCGGCTGGTCGCTGAATTCTTCCGTGATATGGCTCTGAATTAGAGCAACGGTAGCGTCAGGAATTTCTTTGTCGGAAAGTACATCTTTTATCATTTCCGCAGTCAGCGTCAACTCCTCCGGCTCAAGCACGACCAAATCCTCCATCGCAGCCTCATGTTCTTCTACAATATCATTCAACTTTTCCTGAATATCAATCAGCATTCCATCGCTGTCCTCAATAATCGGGGCAATGGCGGATTTGACAATGCTGCCAAACGCATTCTGCTCCTCCGTCGCCGTGCGCTTTGCGCCGCACCCAAGCGCCGTTTCAATAAAATCCCTGTGCGAGTCCTTTGCGTCGCGTACATAGTATGTAAGTGAGTGGACATCAGCGGAGCGCTCCGCAAATGACGGAAACAGAAATCCCACGTCGGGCATTCCGACCACCCTGTCCTGAATGCGCACGCCGATACGGTTCTCGTCCTCACGGTAGCCAAGCCCCGGCTTGGAGAGATTGACAGGGCAGATGGCGCATAGAAGGTAGTCAAAAACTTCCTCTGACTCGTCGATTTTCAGGTCGTCATTCGTCTTTGTCATCACGTCGTAGGCGTCATGGAAAATTAAAATCAGATAGTTTCCGACGTAATCATAATTTTCAATAATCATATCGTACAAATGTTCAAGAAGCTCGGGATTTTTCAGACCGCTCTCGCGCAGCCCGAGCAGGTATTGCTGCCGTCCGCCGCTTTCCTCTTCGCTTTTTTCGAATTTAAGTTCAAGCAGATTGTTGCCAATCGTGCCGGAAAGCGCCTTTTTTGCAATATCCAGATATTTGTAAAATTCCGCGTCGTCTAAATTCAGGAACGTTTCGTTCAGCTCCACGACTTTATTTTTATTCGAGTCCACATAACAGCCGCACATGCGCGTGATGGTGCAGGATTCTTTTTTGAAGCGGCGTTTTAGCTCTAAGATGTCACGGTTTCTAAGCATATGTATCCTCCTTTGTCAAAAATGAGGAAGATTGCGCTTCCCCAATGTAACAGTTCAGCCTTCGGTGGTTGCGTAAATTTACCATCGGATTGTTACGTTCCAATATCACATCGGATCAATCGTATGAAAAACCCGTTTCAGTCCGCCATCTGTGTACATAAACGCAAGCTGCGGACGCAGCAGTCTGCCGTTCCTATGCCCTGCAATTTTTTCCCTACTTATTTTTATAAGCAATCGCCGCTTCCACAAGCCCCTTAAACAATGGGTGCGGTCTGTTTGGGCGGCTCTTTAGCTCGGGGTGCGCCTGCGTTGCGAGGAAGAACGGGTGTGCGGGAATTTCAATCATTTCCACAATCCGCCCGTCAGGAGAAAGCCCTGATAAGAGCATTCCCTTCTCCGAAAGCACATTCCGGTAATCATTGTTCACCTCATAACGGTGCCTGTGACGCTCATGGATAACCTCACTGCCGTAAAGCTGATACGCCTTTGAAGACGTGTCAAGATGGCACTCATAAGAGCCAAGCCGCAGCGTGCCGCCAATATCTTCCACACCATTTTGGTCGGGCATGAGCGCGATAACAGGGTGAATGGTGTTGGGGTCAAGCTCAATGCTGTGCGCGTCGTTGTAGCCGACCACGTTCCGGACATACTCCACAATCGATAACTGCATTCCAAGACAAAGCCCGAGGAACGGGATATTATGTTCCCGCGCGTAGCGGATTGCGTCAATCATGCCCTCAATGCCCCTGTCGCCAAAGCCGCCGGGCACAAGGACGCCGTCAACGTCACACAAAACTTCTGCCACGTTTTCCGCGTTCACCTGCTCCGAGTCAATCCACTTGATGTTGACCGTCGCGCGCTGCGGAATGCCGCCGTGCTTTAACGCCTCGACTACGCTGATGTAGGCGTCATGAAGCTGGGTATATTTCCCGACAAGCGCGATGTTGACCTCCTGCGTGGGGGATTTGAGGTTGTCCACCATTTTTGCCCATTCCTCCAAATCAGGCTCGGGGCATTTTAAATGAAGGCATTCGCAGGCAACCTCTGCCAAATGCTCCCGCTCCATTGCAAGCGGCGCCTCGTAAAGGTACTCCACGTCGAGATTTTGCAGCACATGGGAGGCGGGGACATTGCAAAACAGTGCGATTTTGTCCTTAATCCCATGGTCGAGCGCATGTTCGCTGCGGCAGACAATGATGTCGGGCTGGATTCCCATTCCCTGCAGCTCCTTGACGCTTGCCTGCGTCGGTTTTGTTTTCATTTCCTGTGAAGCGCTCAGATACGGAATGAGCGTTACATGGATTAAAATCGCGTTTTCGTGTCCGACCTCGTGCTGGAATTGTCGGATGGACTCCAAAAACGGCTGGCTTTCAATATCGCCGACCGTGCCGCCGACCTCGATAATGGCTATGCGCATGTCGGGGTCAGTGAAATTCCGGTAAAAGCGGCTCTTGATTTCGTTGGTGATGTGCGGGATTACCTGCACGGTTCCGCCCCCGTAATCGCCGCGCCGTTCCTTTTGCAGGACGCTCCAGTAAACCTTTCCGGTCGTGACGTTGGAATTTTTGTCAAGGCTTTCATCAATGAAACGCTCATAGTGACCTAAGTCAAGGTCTGTTTCCGCGCCATCGTCCGTGACAAAAACTTCCCCGTGCTGAATGGGGTTCATGGTGCCGGGATCGATGTTGATATATGGATCAAACTTTTGCATTGTGACTTTGTAGCCTCTTGCCTTTAAAAGCCTGCCGAGCGATGCGGCTGTAATTCCCTTCCCAAGTCCTGAAACGACGCCGCCGGTTACAAATACATATTTAACGGGCATGATACACATTTTCCTTTCCATTACATTATTTTAGTTTTATTTCATAAAGAAATTATTGATTTATAAATGGATTATCTTTATAATTATACTTGATTTGTTAAAAATATTCAATACAGGTTAGCAATTATAGAAAGGGATTACTGGATTAAAGCAAACAGTAACAGAAGGGTTTTCAATAAATCATGGATAATAATCAATTTAACAATCATGATAACAACGGCGGTCATGGCAATGGGAATGGCGGCGGCGGGAACAACGGAAAGGATCCGAGAAGGCAAAGCCTGATTATCATGCTCGTGGCAGCAGTGCTTTCCCTGTTTTTCGTAAGCTATCTGACCAAGGTCGTGACCGGCGCTACGAACAGGGAGATTACCTATAATGAATTTATCAAGCTGGTTGACAGCGATTCGGTTGAGAGCGTGAAAATCGAGACAGGGCAGCTTGTTATCACGCCAAAGGTCAAGGAGTCGAGCGATAAGCTGCTATCGTACTATCAGCCGACGATAACGTATGTGACGGGAAAGGTTGAGGACGACGACACGCTGACGAAGCGTCTGCTGGACGCGGGCGTGGAGGTGAAGGGCTCGCTTCCCGACCGTTCGGGCATTATCATTTCCTTATTATATTATGCAGTCCTTGCGCTCATGATGTGGGGCTTTTTGAGCATGATTTTTCGAAAGGTCTCCGGCGGCGGAGGGGCGTTCAGCATGGGAAAGAGCAATGCGAAGGTCTATGTACAGAAGGAAACGGGCATTACGTTTCGCGACGTTGCGGGAGAGGACGAGGCGAAGGAGTCACTGCAGGAGGTGGTCGATTTCCTGCATAATCCCGGGAAATACGCCAAAATCGGTGCGAAGCTGCCAAAGGGCGCGCTGCTTGTAGGTCCTCCCGGAACGGGTAAGACCATGCTTGCGAAGGCGGTGGCAGGTGAGGCGCATGTGCCGTTTTTCTCGCTGGCGGGTTCGGATTTTATTGAGCTTTACGTGGGCGTAGGTGCGTCGCGTGTGCGTGATTTGTTTAAAGAGGCGGAAAAAAATGCGCCTTGTATTGTTTTTATTGACGAGATTGACGCGATTGGTAGGAGCCGTGACTCGAAATACGGCGGTGGAAATGAGGAGCGGGAACAGACGCTGAACCAGTTGTTGTCGGAGATGGACGGCTTTGACGGCAAGAAGGGCATTATCATTTTGGCGGCGACGAACCGCCCTGAGATTTTGGATAAGGCACTGCTTCGTCCGGGGCGTTTTGACAGGCGGATTATCGTGGATAAGCCGGACTTGAAGGGGCGTGTCAATATTTTAAAGGTGCATGCAAAAGATGTGCTGATGGACGAGACGGTTGATTTGGACGCAATCGCGCTTGCGACAAGCGGTGCGGTCGGCGCGGACCTTGCGAATATGATTAACGAGGCGGCAATCAACGCCGTGAAGGAAGGCAGGGAGTTTGTCAGTCAGAAGGATTTGTTCAATGCGGTTGAGGTCGTGCTTGTGGGCAAGGAGAAAAAAGACCGCATTATGAGCAAGGAGGAGCGCAAGATTGTGTCTTACCACGAGGTCGGTCATGCGCTGATTAGTGCGCTGCAAAAGAACTCGGAGCCGGTGCAGAAGATTACGATTGTGCCGCGTACAATGGGTGCGCTTGGGTATGTCATGCATGTGCCGGAGGACGAAAAGTATTTGAACTCCAAGGCGGAGCTGCACGATATGATTGTAGGGCTTTTGGGCGGTCGTGCCGCGGAGGAGATTATGTTCGACACGGTGACGACGGGTGCGGCGAATGATATTGAGCGGGCTACGAACATTGCGCGGTCGATGGTGACAAGATATGGTATGAGCGAGAAGTTCGGACTGATGGGGCTTGCGACGGTGGAGAGCCAGTACCTTGACAGCACCAGTACGCTCAACTGTGCGGAAAATACGGCGGCGGAGATTGACGCGGAGGTCATGAAAATCCTGAAGGAGGCTTATGACGAGGCACTTGCCTTGCTGTGCGACAATAAGGACGTTATGGACAAGATTGCGGCGTATCTGATTGAGAAGGAGACGATTACGGGCAAGGAGTTTATGAAGATTTACCGCGAGGAGAAGGGACTGCCGGAGCCGGAGGAGAAAAAGCCGGAGGACGCGCAGGAGAAGTCTTCGGAGGAGAAATCAGGGCAGGAGGAGTCTTCGCAGGAAGCGTCTGCTGTCGCGCCGGATACGGAGAGCGGGAAGGGGCAGACGGAAGGCTTGCAGGAGCCGCAATCTTCGCAGGAGAATGAGCCGAAGGTGCCAAGTGCGCAGGAGCTTCGGGATTTTACACCGCAGCAGCCTGTTTTCCAAATTCCGGGGTATGCGCAGAACGAACAGAATGCACAGAACACACAAAACGGACAGAACCGTTCCGCACAGGGGCAGCAGGAAAACGAGCGGCAGGATAATGAGGAGCAGAATGTTAAAAATCAGACAAACGGTGAGGGCGGCGAGAAATCACGGTTTGGCTCGGCTTGGGACAGGAATGTAAATGGATGATTTTGATGTAAAAGAGGAATTGAAAAAGCTTCCGAATAAGCCGGGAGTTTATATCATGCACGACGCAGATGACACCATTCTCTATGTGGGAAAGGCGGTCAATCTGCATAATCGTGTGCGGTCTTATTTTCAGGGGAACATCGGAAGGGGACCGCAGATTGACAAGATGGTGTCGCTGATTGCGCGGTTTGAGTATATCGTGACGGACTCGGAGCTTGAGGCGCTTGTGCTGGAAAATAACCTCATCAAGGAGAACAGCCCGAAGTACAACACGCTGTTAAAGGACGACAAGACGTATCCTTATATTAAGGTGACGCTTGGCGAGGCGTATCCGCGCGTGCTGATGGTGCGGCAGATGAAGAAGGACAAGGCGAAATATTTCGGACCGTTTACTAACGGGGGCGTGAAGGAAAGCATTGACCTGATTAACAAGCTGTATAAGCTAAAGACCTGCAACCGGAAGCTGCCGCGCGACATCGGGAAGGAGCGTCCTTGTCTGAATTACCATATCGGACAGTGCTGCGCGCCGTGTCAGGGGTATGTTTCCGAGGAGGCTTACGCGGCGACCATCGAGCAGGTGATTGACCTTCTGAACGGGAAGCACCAGCCTGTGATTAAGGAATTGAAAGAGAAAATGCAGATAGCCTCTGAGAACATGGAGTTTGAGGAGGCTATTCAATACCGCGATTTGATTGAGAGCGTCAAGAAGGTGAGCGAGACGCAGAAGATGTCGGACAATATCGGCGAGGACAAGGATATTATCGCGCTTGCAATCGACGGCAATGAGGCGGTCGTGCAGGTCTTTTTTTTAAGGAACGGGAAGCTGATTGGCAGGGAGCACTTTTATATGACGCAGATAGAGGAGCCTTTGCCTGATAAAATTTTAACAAGCTTTGTGAAGCAGTTTTATGCGGGCACGCCGTTTATTCCGCGCGAAATCATGCTCCAGCAGGCAATTGAGGATATGGAGCTTGTGGAGCAGTGGCTGACGAATAAAAAGGGCGCGAAGGTGCATTTGCGGGTGCCGCTTAAGGGCGCGAAGGAAAAGCTTGTGGATTTGGCGGCAAGGAATGCGCAGCTTGTCTTGAGTCAGGACAGGGAGCGCATGAAGCGCGAGGAGGGCAGGACAATTGGCGCGGTGAAGGAAATCGAGGAGATTTTGGGGATTGCGCCGCTGACAAGAATGGAAGCGTTTGACATTTCCAATACGAGCGGGTTTGCGAATGTCGGCTCGATGGTGGTGTATGAGAAGGGAAAGCCCAAGCGCAGTGATTACAGGAAGTTCCGCATGAAGACGGTGGCGGGGCCGGACGATTATGCGTGTATGCATGAGGTGCTCACGAGGCGGTTCCAGCACGGGCTCGAGGAGCGCGAGGAAATCCGGCGGGAGCTTGGAAATGACGAAAACGGTTATGACGAGAGCTTTGGCAGCTTTACGCGGTTTCCCGATTTACTTTTGATGGACGGCGGGCGTGGGCAGGTGAACATTGCGAAGCAAGTGCTTGGCGAGCTTGGGATTGACATTCCGGTCTGCGGCATGGTGAAGGACGATAACCACCGCACGAGGGGCTTGTATTTCAACAATCTTGAGCTGCCGATTGACCGGAACAGCGAGGGCTTTAAGCTGATTACACGCATACAGGACGAGGCGCACCGTTTTGCAATTACGTATCACCGTTCACTTCGCAGCAAGGCGCAGGTGCATTCGGTGCTTGACGAAATTCCGGGCGTGGGGCCGAGCCGCAGGAAGGCGTTGATGAAGTATTTTAAGTCAATTGAGGAGCTGCGGGGCGCGAATGCTGCTGAAATTTCGCAGGTGCCGGGGATTACGGCGAATGTGGCGGAGGAGATTTACCACTTTTTCCGCGGGAAAGAAGAATGAGGTCAAATGGAGGCTGACAAGATGGAGGGCGACAGCAGGCGGGAGAAAATCATGGAGATGTTAAACTGCACGGCGGAGCCGCTTTCGGGGGCGGCGCTTGCCAAAAAGCTCAAGGTGAGCAGGCAGGTGATTGTGCAGGATATTGCGCTTTTGCGGGCATATGATAAGAATATTTTGAGCACGAACAAGGGGTATATTCTGTATCAGCCGCTTGAGACGAAGACTGCGCATAAGCGCACGGTGTCGGTGTGCCACACAGACGAGCAGATGAAGGACGAGCTGTATACGATTGTGGATTGCGGGGCGCGTGTTTTGGACGTGGTGGTGGAGCATGATGTGTATGGTCAGATTACGGCGGATTTATTCTTGCGCAGCCGTGCGGACGTGGACGAATTTATTGGAAAGATTGCGCAGAGCAAGGCGCAGCCTTTAAAGACGCTGACAAACGGCGCGCATTTCCACACACTTGAGGCGGATCATGAGGAGGTCTTTGCGCGGGTGGAGGAGCGGCTTTTGGAGAAAGGGTATCTGAATTAGGAAATTTGGAATTAAAAATAGATAAGAATGGTTTCGGGATTGCAGTTATTTTGTGCAGATTTGTAGAATTTTCTGAAAAAATTCCATAGTCATTGAAATGCGAAAATCCTTGTGTTATACTGCTTAGAGCTGACAAGACAGTTGACTATACAATTGACAGGATAGCATTGGGAATGGAGGATTGACATGGAAAAACTGACAGGATTTTTGAAGCGTAAGGATATTGTCATTTCGGGAAAGCGGTATGGCATTGATGCACTGGGCGCGATGGCGCAGGGACTTTTTGCGTCGCTTCTGATTGGAACGATTATCGCAACGCTCGGGGAGCGGCTTGGGATTGAGCTGCTTGTGACGATTGGCGGTTATGCGAAGGCCGTGACGGGGGAGGCGATGGCAATTGCAATCGGCTTTTCGCTGAATTGTCCGCCGCTTGTGCTGTTTTCACTCGCAGCCGTGGGACATGCCGCGAATACGCTTGGCGGGGCGGGCGGTCCGCTTGCGGTGCTGATTATTGCAGTGGTTGCCGCGGAGTTTGGCAAGGCGGTCTCAAAGGAGACAAAGATTGACATTATTGTAACGCCGCTTGTTACAATTCTTGTGGGCGCGCTGCTTTCAATGCTTTGTGCGCCTGCGATTGGGGCGGCGGCAAGTGCGGTCGGCAGTGCAATTATGTGGGCGACGGAATTACAACCGTTTTTAATGGGAATAATTATTTCTGTAATCGTCGGCATTGCGTTGACGCTTCCCATCAGCAGCGCGGCAATCTGTGCGGCGCTTAGCCTGACGGGGCTTGCGGGCGGCGCGGCGCTTGCGGGGTGCTGTGCGCAGATGGTCGGGTTTGCGGTGATGAGCTTTCCGGAAAACGGCTGGGGCGGATTTTTCGCGCAGGGCATTGGCACGTCCATGCTTCAGATGGGCAACATTGTGAAAAAGCCGCGGATTTGGCTGCCGCCGATTATCGCGTCGGCGATTGTGGGACCGATTGCGACGTGTGTGTTCCAGTTGAAGATGAACGGTGCGGCGGTGGCGTCCGGAATGGGCACCTGCGGGCTTGTCGGGCAGATTGGCGTTTATACGGGGTGGCTGAATGATATTGCGGCGGGCGCAAAGGCTGCAATCACGTTTGGCGACTGGGCTGGCTTAATCTGTATCAGCTTTGTGCTTCCGGCGGTGATTACATATGCCATTGGCATGGGATTTCGCAAAATCGGATGGATTCAGGGGGACGACCTGAAGCTTGATTTATAAAAACAGATGTTATTTAATAAAGGGGGAACCTTATGGCTCACGTATATTTCACGAGACATGGACAGACGGTTTGGAATGTTGCAAACAAAATCTGCGGTGCGACCGATGTCGAGCTGACGCAGCTTGGACGCGAGCAGGCAAGGGGGCTTGGGGAAGCAATCTTGGCACAGGGCTTGCAGATTGATGAAATTTTATATTCGCCGTTAATGCGTGCAAAGGATACGGCGCTTGAGGTTTCCCGGATTACGGGCATTCCCGCGCGCGAGGAAGTGCGTCTGATGGAGCAGAATTTTGGAAAGTACGAGGCGACGGCGCGCAACGGGGCGGAGTTTCAGGAGATGAAAAAGAGCTTTGTCAACCATTTCGGCGGCGGCGAGACCATGCTGCATTTGGCGCAGCGGATTTATAACCTTCTTGATGATATCCGGGAGGCTTCGCAGGATAAGACGTTTTTATTGGTGGCGCACAACGGGATTGCGCGGGTGGTGCATTCGTATTTCCATGATATGACGAATGAGGAGTATGCGGCGTTTGGGATACGGAATTGTGAGATACGGGAGTATTTCTTTTGATTTTTAATAATTTTTAATGGAATTGCGGAAAACAGTCAGAGTATGCTATAATACACACGAGAAACACTAACTGGATTATGTTTTCATTTAGAAGGCAGGGTAATGAATATGGTAGTGAGTATTGGCGTACAGAATTTTGAAGAAATTCGTGAAAAAGGCACATTTTATGTAGATAAAACGGATTTTATAAGGCAGTGGTGGGAATCGAAAGATAATACGACGCTTATCACGCGTCCGCGTCGTTTTGGAAAAACATTGAATATGAGCATGATGGAGTGCTTCTTTTCGAATAAATATGAAAACAGGGGGGACCTTTTTGAGGGGCTTTTCATTTGGAGGGATGAGAAGTACCGCAGGCTTCAGGGAACATATCCTGTAATATTTTTAAGCTTTGCACCTGTTAAGACGGGAAATGTTAATGAAATAAAAGCGTGCATAAAGCAATTGATTGCAAATGTGTACGGGGGTTTTAGCAGTATTATGCATTCGGATGCTTTCGACGGGAATGATAGGGCTTATTTTCAAAAAATCTGCTACGAAATGGATGATATGACTGCCGCTATGGCAATTAATAAATTATGCGGTTTCCTTGAAAAATATTACGGGAAAAAGGTTATTATTCTCCTTGATGAATACGATACACCAATGCAGGAGGCATGGCTTAGTAATAATTGGGATGAAGCGGTGGCATTTTTTCGGACTTTTTTTAACGCAACCTTTAAGACCAATCCCAATATGTGTCGCGGCATTATAACAGGAATTACCCGTATTAGCAAGGAATCCATTTTTTCTGATTTAAATCATTTAGAGGTCGTTACAACGACTTCACAAAAATATGCTGACTGTTTTGGCTTTACGGAAGAAGAAGTTTTCGAATCACTTGTCATGATGGGACTTGGCAGCGAAAAGCAGGGTGTGAAACAGTGGTACGACGGTTTTACTTTTGGCAGGCACTCTGACATTTATAATCCTTGGTCAATTACAAAATTTTTAAACAGTGGTGGCGACTATGATACTTATTGGGCAGACACAAGCGGAAACGGTCTTGTGGATTCCCTCATCAAAACCGGCTCAGACAGTGTGAAGCAGACAATGGAAATTTTGATAAACGGAGGGAGCTTTGAAACACAGCTTGATGAGCAGGTGATATTTAATCAGCTTGACAATGATGAAGCTGCTATTTGGAGCCTGCTTTTGGCTGCCGGATATTTGTGTATCAGGAAGTATGAGTGTGTCGGAGAAAGTAAGACAAAGGTATATCATTTGGCGCTTACCAATTACGAAGTGAAATTGATGTTTCAAAAAATGATAAAGGGTTGGTTTAACAGCACAAGAAAAGTGTATAACGAATTTATCAAATCGCTTTTGGACGACAATGTGAAACGAATGAATACCTTCATGAATAAGGTTGCGTTAAATACGTTCAGCTCATTTGATACAGGAAATCACCCATCAGAATGCTCAGAACCGGAGCGGTTCTATCACGGTTTTGTTCTTGGAATGGTAGTTGACCTTTCAGACAGGTATCAAATAATATCAAACCGGGAAAGCGGATATGGGCGGTATGATGTAATGATTGAGCCGATTGACAGAAGTCAGAAGGCATTTATTTTTGAATTTAAAGTACAGGATACAGATGATGATGAAGATTCATTAGAGGACACGGCAGCGAACGCACTGTCTCAAATTGAAGAAAAAGGTTATGAGGCAACACTCATTGCAGGTGGAATTTCACGGGAAAACATTCGGAAATATGGTTTTGCCTTTTGCGGCAAAAAATGTCTGATAAAAGAAGGTTAAATAATAGTAGGAAACAAAAAACGGAAAATCGGTTTGCCTTATCTAATAAAATAGATAGGACAAACCGATTTTTTTAATGCTCATTTTTTAAAATGCAGGTCAATCTATGGTCAATGCCTTATTTTTGTTATTTAATCGGTTTCGCCCCTGCCTTCTCCTGCATTTTGGAAACCCATGCCTTGAATTTGCTCTTTTTCTTCGTAGGTGTCGTGGCGAGCGGGCCGCGGATTCCCTTTACGTCGGTAATATAAATACCGCTGACGGTTGCCTTCACTTCCTTCTTTACGGGCACGCTGTCAAAAATCTCGGCATCGCAAATCAGCGACATAATCTGTGGCCCAATTTTCGCCTTTACAATCGGAAGCTTGGCGCGGCGCATGTATTTTGGCGCCTGCTCCAATACGGCGGCGGGCAGCCCTGCCTCGCTGAGCTTCATTTTCTTTTTGTCAATCACCAGCATGGAAACGCTTTGTTTCATGGCGTCAATCTGCGCCTGCTGTTCCGCCTGCTTTTTCTGCATTCGTCTGCCGAGGAAATACATTCCGACAAGCAGCAATATTAAAATAACAAGTATTATCAAAAGTACCTTCCACACCATTGTATCAATCAGCCTTTCTATATGCGTTCTATATGTATATAACAATGTATATCACAACTTAATAAAGATTGTATCATTAATAACCGGAAAGTGCAAGAAACTCTTTCATGTTTTTAAGAGCATGTTTAAGAGATTGCATAGAGCATTAAATAAAGTGTTTGAAAGTGTTTGACACATTTCAAATTTTTGTCTGGCACAGAGCCGGATATTGATTACCTGACTGCTGCCAATAAGAGAATATCAAATGTTACTTATAATCCGTTGCCTTAAAAGCATAACATGATATTCTTGAGGGAAAGAGGTGAATAGAAGTGATAGCAACAGAATTGGGATTGAGGATAAAGGAGCTTCGAAGGCAGACCGGAATGGGTCAGGAGAAATTTGCATTGAAAATTGATATGGATCGTACATATTTTGCAAGCGTTGAAATGGGGAAAAGAAACATATCGTTAAGAAACAATCTCCATGTTGTAAATCCATCACCTTATTCTTATTTCACAGTCCTTTCAATCATTTGCCGGATCCACATGTTCAAATCCAGCTCCTCCATCGCCATTCCATACAGCCCGGTAAAGCGTTCATATGAAATGCCCTGCGGCAGAATTGTATTCCAAAACCGTTTTCCGATTAAAAACATTTCCGGAAACGCCATATGCTTCTTTACAGCGCCCTTCCACATATTCCCCTCGCCGTCCTTATTGTACAGCGTCGCAAAATAAGCCTTGGAATTGGGGACATTCAGCCCTGCGTATATCGTCAGCAGCTTTTCCACGTTGGAGGGCGCATTGGAGCTATCCAAATCCCCACCTGCCTTCAACTCAAGAACCACCCAGTCTGTCCCGTCAAAAAAAGCCAAATCAACCGGTTTCTTGTGAAAGCCCGACGTTTTGTATTTCTGAGCTTCCAATACATAAAAAAGCTTTCAGAGAAATCGGTTGACTTGATTTTAACCGACCCGCCCTACAATATAGCGCAGTATTCCACGGGAAACATACCACTACCCGGAAGAAGTGCGGTGAATAATGATTTGGGGGAGTGGGATTTAAAGGAGATTAATCCGTTTGATTTTGTGGAGGACTTTAAAAGAATTTTAAAGCCGGACGGGAATATTTTTATTTTTACAAGCTATAATCTGATTGGAAAATGGCATGAGGCGTTTGATTCGGAATTTGATACCTTCCAGTATTTTATATGGCATAAGACCAATCCAATGCCCAAAATCTATAAAAACGGGTTTTTAAACAGTTGTGAAATGATTGTATGCTTATGGAACAAGGGACATAAGTGGAATTTTTCAACGCAGAATGAAATGCATAATTTTTTTGGGTGCCCTATTTGTATGGGAAGGGAACGCCTGAAGGAGCCAAAGCACCCGTCGCAAAAGCCCTTAAAGCTGCTGCGTCATCTGATACGGATTGCAAGTAATGAGGAGGACGTAGTTTTTGACCCTTTTATGGGAGTTGGCTCGACAGGCGTCGCGGCGCAGGAGCTAGGGCGGCAGTTTATCGGATGTGAGATTGATTCTGTCTTTTACAATGCTGCAAGGAAGCGGATAGAACAGGATTCGCACAAGCCAACGTTATAGAAAATGTTATAGAAAAACACCCCAAGAAGGATGACCGCTCAGGGTGCTAAATTTCGTAATTTGTTATAATCAGATGTTTCGCCTTACGGTCGTTTCGGTTCATAAAGCTTACAAGATATTTTTTGTCAAAGCTTGCAATCTGGAAATGATTTTGATACAGCTCATAAATAAAATCCGTATTTTTTATCACTAACAGAATTTTGGCAGGCGTTCTTTTCAGACATTCGCAAAGGCGTATCTGTTCCTCCCTTCCGAAGGTGTTTTGCGCATAGGTGGAAAAATCGCTGTCATAGGGCGGATCCAAAAAACGAAATCATTTGGCGTAAGTATCAGATTTTCCATAAACGGCTCAAAATCGGTATTTTGAATAGAGGCATTTTGCAGCTTGTTCCTGACATCATCTGAGAACAGATAGTCGATTTTTCTTTGGAAATCTTTTCGGTTATAGGAGATACCCCCGTAGGGTACATTAAATTCCCCTTTTGCGTTATACCGGAACATGGAGGAATAGCAATATTCCCGGATAAAGAAAAATACGGCAGCCTGACGCCCACAGCTTACGCCTTCGGGGTGGTTTTGCAGATACCGTATATACATATAATAGGCTGATTTTAATGCAGATTCCATATTGTCCAGCCGGTCATGGTCGGGTAATTCCCCGTTTTGCGCTTCCAGCTTTTGGGAACGTTTTATCTTGCTGTCAAGATTTTTATGCAGCTCCCGGATAAAAACAGGATTATAGTCTTTGGCAAGCTGGGAAAAGACGTCTGAAAACTGGCTGATAAAGTCGTCAACCGCGATTTTGGAATGATACAGCTTGAGAATGGTTTCCCTGTTATTATCCACGAAGGCACTTAATGCAGCAAATTCATCTGCCTGTGTTTGCAGATATTGTTTGAAATCGCCGTCCTGTGTCTGTATGCAGCGATACAGATTGATAAGCTCATCTGATTTATCATTGATACAGCAGTCTGCATGACTGATGTCGAAAAATACAGCGCCGCCCCCGACAAAGGGTTCGACAAACCTGCCAGTGTAGTCAGGGATATAGTTTCGGATTACGGGCAGTTCTTTTTCCTTGCCGCCCGGCCATTTTAGTATTGTTTTCATAGTAACTGTTCTGATAACCTTATTTAATCGGTCTCGCTCCTGCCTTTACATTCTGTAAATATAACAATCTTAATAAAGAGTGTATCATTAATAACCGGAAAGTGCAAGAAACTCTTTTATTTTCCTTCTTTTTTTGCTATACTGATAAAAGTAAAAAAGAACAACAAAGAAAGGCTTAAAAATGAAGAATAAATTAATAACAGCATGTCTGATAGGCATGATGGCAATTGGAGTGAGTGCGTGCGGGGATAAAACGGCTGCGGACGGCGGACAGGGCACGCAGGCGGCTACGGAGGCAGGTACCACTGCACAGACGGAAAATGCCGGTCAGACAGAAAGCGCCAGTCAGACGGAAACAGACGCCGCTCCTTCTCTGCTTGACGCGGAGCGTGTGAGCGACCGGGAGGATTATGTAGGGCTTGAGGATTTGGACATTGACGCGTATGTCACGCTCAATGACTACAAAAACATGAAGGTTTCCGTCTACAAGCCAGAGCCGACAGATGAGGATATTGAGCAGTATATCAACAGCCAGCTTTTGAACGGATATATCACGGACCGCGCGGTGCAAAACGGCGACGTTGCGAACATTGATTATGAGGGCAAGAAGGACGGTGTGGCGTTTGCGGGCGGGACGGACAAGGGGTATGACCTTGCCATTGGTTCCGGCTCGTTTATTCCGGGCTTTGAGGAACAGCTTGTCGGGGTCATGCCGGGGGAGACGGTTGATTTGGACTTGACCTTTCCCGAGAATTATCCGGAGCCTACGCTTGCGGGGCAGCCGGTGGTGTTTACGGTGACGGTGAACGGGATTGCCGAGACGATGGAGTATGATAAGATAACGGACGCGGACCTGGCAAGGCTTGGTCTATCGTATGAAAATAAGGAAGCGCTTTGGGAGGCGGGAAAGACTGCGGTGGAACAGAGTGCGCAGCAGAGCTTTTATGCTTCCAAAACGAGTGCGATTTTAAATCAGATTATGAGTGAGAGTACCATAAAATCCACTCCCGAGTATCTTGTGGAGGAGCAGATGCAGGGGATTGAGACGTATATGGATTTGCTGTCACAAAAGCAGGTTGGCATGAATTTTGAGCAGTACTTGAATGATGTGGAGCAGAAATCACTTGCGGAGTTTGAGGCGGAAATCCGTCCCGACTGTGAGACGACCGTGAAGCAGTATTTAATTTCGGAGGCGCTTGCAAGGGCGGAAAACATTGAAATTACGGACGAACTCATTCAGGAATACGCGCAGAAGGACATTGCGGGGTATGATGGTTATACAGTGGATACGTATCTTGATGAGGTCGGGTATACCACGTATCGAATGTTTGTTCTGCAAGAGGAGCTTGTGAAACGGTTGAACGAGATTATCACGGTGGAGGAGACATCAGAGCCGTAAGGATAAAAAGGGGTTGCGTATAAAATGCGGAAGAAGAAGGGGTTAAGACGCTTTTTTGCTGCGCTGCTGTGTGCGGCGGCGCTTGTGGGAGGCATGAATGGCGGTATCGGGCGCGAGTTGCAGGTACAGGCGACGAAGAAGGACGATTTGAAGAAGCAGAACGAGCAGGACGAGCAGAATTTGGACGATCTTGAGGATCAGGCAAATGAGCTTTCGGACGAGAAGGAAGGAATTGACAGCGAAATTGCGGCTTTGAGCAACGAAATCGCGGAGATTATGGCAAGTATCAGCCTTCTTGAGGAGGAAATCGAGGTCAAAAAGGCGGAAATTGAGCAGGCGAAGCTTGACCTTGAGGAGGCAATCAGGGTGGAGCGCGCCCAGTATGAGGCGATGAAGGTGCGGATTAAGGAAATGTACGAGAGCGGGGACAGCACGTACCTTGATATTTTATTTAGCGCGACTACGATGGAAAGCCTTCTGAACAAAGCCGATTACGTGGAAAAGCTGCATGAGTATGACCGCAAAATGTTTGCCAATTATCAGGCGGCAAGGCAGAATGTGGAGCTTTTGAAGGAAGAGCTTGAAATTGAGGAATCGGAGCTTGAGGCGGCGCAGGAAGGGCTTGAGGAGGAAATGGCAAGCGTGGAGGTTGCGCGCGCGGAGCTTGAGGAAATCAGCGCCGATTACGCAATGCAGATTAGCAAGGCGAAGCAGCAGGCGGAGGTTTACAAGACGCAGATTAAGCAGCGGAATGCGCAGATTAAGCAGATTGAGGAAGAGGAGCGCAGGGCAGCGGAAGAGGCAGCAAGGAAAAAGGCGGAGGAAGAGGCGCGCAAAAAGAAAAATAACAGTAGTAATGGAAACGGGAACAATTCCAATGCAAATACCGCAAAGCCGACAGGAAAGGCGACCGTCAATAAGGACGAAATCATGGCGGCGAACGGCAGCGCGAAGGGAAAAGAGATTGCGGTGTATGCGTGCGGCTTTGTCGGAAACCCGTATGTGGCGGGCGGAACGAGCCTGACAAACGGCGCGGACTGCTCGGGCTTTACGCAGTCGGTGTACAAGCAGTTTGGCTATAGTCTTCCGAGAAGCTCAACGACGCAGCGTACGGCAGGGACGCAGGTCAGCTACGGCGAGGCGCAGCCGGGTGACATCATCTGTTATCCGGGGCATGTGGCGATTTATATCGGAAACGGGAAAATCGTTCACGCAAGCTCGGCAAAGACCGGAATTAAAATCAGCAACGCCCTTTACCGCGAGATTATTTGTGTCAGAAGAATTGTGTAAAAATTTTCAGTTTTTTATTCCATTTTTTGCAAAAACAGTGTACAATTATTATAGTAATATCGTGTTGTAAAAAACCGTTGAACAGGTACATTTTTATGGGGGACAGGCATTTTAGGGGAATGCGTGTTATAGGGAAAACGAATGGAAAAGGCAAATATTACAGAGTACAAAACAGCGCCCGGGGCGTACATTGTTTATTATGGAAGGGCGACGATTAAAAATGATTATGAGTTTGTAAACGGAGACGAGGCGTTTTACCATTTTATCGGGAAAAATTCCGGCTATTCTTTGCTCGATTTGCTGCACCCTGATGATAAGGAGGATTTTAAATCCGTGGCAGGCGAGCTTGACAAGGGGCGTCAGTGCACGATTGTGCGCATGAAGGACGCGGAGGACAACTACAGGCTGTTATACCTTGAGATTGAACTCAACGGCAGGCTGTATGGCGATTTTAAGTCCTTTAATTTAGAGTTTTCGAATTTTATGGAGCTTAAAGACCGTTATGTGAAATACTTGGAGCTTGTGAAGAAATACCGCGAGTTTATGGGACTTTCCGAAAATATGTTCTTCGAGTATAACTACAATACGGACGAGATTAATATTTACAGGTATGTCAATGTGAAGAGCATTCCCGTATTGAAAAAGAAGCTGGGCGACATCAAGAAGGAGGGCTTTGTCTCCGGCGAATTTGAAATGTTCTGTGATTTTGTGAAACGGGGTGTTGACCGTTTTAATTCGGAATTTGAGGCGGCTCTTCTGATAAAGGATACGCAGGGGCGGTTTGCAATCAGAGGGTGCACCCTGTATGATAATGGAAAGCGGATTATGACGGTGGGGCTGATTATGCATGTTGGCGGTAAGAGCGAGAAGAAGAGCTATTACCTGTCCGACAATGCGTTTGACCCGGGCACGGGGCTTTACAATAAGAGGGCAATCCACGAATATGCGATGGAAAAGACGCAGGAGGGAAAAGCGCTGTACCTTGCCATGATGGACGTGGACGATTTCAAGAAGGTCAACGACAGCTTCGGGCATATGTTCGGTGACGAGGTGCTTTCGAAGGTTTCGGAGATTATGCGTGCGGTGATTGACTCGCGCGGCATGGTGGGACGCTTTGGCGGCGACGAGTTTATGCTGGTGCTCGACGGCGTTTCGAGTGAGGAGGAGCTGCGGCGCATTTTCAAGACGATTTCCAAGAATATCCAGTGGGAATATCAGGATATTAAGGATACGATGGCGATTACCACCTCATGCGGCGTGGCGAAATTCCCGGACGACGCGGCGAATTTTGAGGATTTGTTTAAAAAGGCGGACAAGGCGCTTTACGTGGCAAAGGCGAAGGGCAAGAACCGCTATATTATTTATGACGAGGCAAAGCACGGCGCGGTTGAGGACGCGGCAATTTCGGAGCGCAGCATTGGGATTAAAGCGATTGCGAGCGATGACAAGAAGGCGGCGGTGATGTCGGACTGTGTGCTTATGCTCAACACGAACGGGTTTGCGGCATTTGATGGGGTGATGGAGAAGCTGCGCAGCTATCTTGACATTGACGGGATTGCGGTGTATGCGGGCAGCGACCTTCATCGGGTGAGCATGTCGGGGCGGTATATTAATCCGATTGAGACGTTTGCATGTATCTGCAGCGAGAACAGTCAGAAGCAGTTTGACAGGCGTGGTGTGCGTGTGGAGAAAAATTTCGGCAAGCTGGAAATGCAGCAGCCGGAAATGTACCAGCTTTATATGCGGCAGGAAAATAAGGAATTTGTGCAGTGCGTCGCGCGGCGCGATGATGAAATCTGTGCGGTGGTTTCCTTTGATTATTTTAACAGGGCGCCAAAAATCGGCGTGGTAGATTTGGGCTTTATCACGATTGTCGGCAGGCTGATGGCGGAAATTGCAAGCGGTTTAGAGTAATCTAAACCGTTTGTACATTCATTAAGACGAAACGGAGCGTAGGAAGAATGGCATTTACGCATTTACACGTCCACACGGAGTACAGTCTGTTGGACGGTTCCAATAAGATTAAGGAGTATGTCAAGCGGATTAAGGAGCTTGGCATGGACAGCGGCGCGATTACGGACCACGGCGTCATGTATGGCGTGATTGATTTTTATAAGGAAGCGCGGGCGAACGGGATTAAGCCCATTCTGGGCTGTGAGGTCTATGTGGCGCCCAATTCGCGGTTTGACAAGGAGCTGACAGGTGGTGAGGACAGGTATCACCACCTTGTTTTGCTTGCGGAAAATAACACGGGTTATGCAAACCTGATGAAGATTGTGAGCATCGGATTTACGGAGGGCTATTACTATAAACCGCGTGTTGACATGGAGGTTCTGAACAAGTACCACGAGGGCATTATCGCGCTTTCCGCCTGTCTTGCGGGTGAGGTGCCGCGGCTGATTTCCAAGGGGCTGTTTGAGGAGGCAAAAAAGTGTGTTCAGAAATACCTTGACTGCTTCGGGCGGGGCAACTACTTTTTGGAGCTGCAAGACCACGGCATTCCCGAGCAAAAAACGGTGAATGCGGCGTTAATCCGTATCAGCAAGGAGATGGACGTTCCGTTAGTGGCAACGAACGACATTCACTATACGTACGCGGAGGACGAGAAGTCGCATGACATTCTCCTCTGTATCCAAACGGCGAAAAAGGTGTCGGACACGGACAGAATGCGCTATGACGGCGGGCAGTATTATGTAAAAAGCGAGATGGAAATGCGCGGGCTGTTCCCGTATGCGCAGGAGGCAGTGACGAATACGGCGCTGATTGCGGAGCGGTGCAATGTGGAGATTGAGTTTGGCGTGACGAAGCTGCCCAAATTTGACGTGCCAACGGGCTATGATTCGTGGTCGTACCTGAATAAAATCTGCTATGACGGCTTAAAGGAGCGTTACCCTGACGACGACGGGACGCTTGTGAAAAAGCTGGAATATGAGCTGAATGTCATCAGGGATATGGGCTATGTGGACTACTTCCTGATTGTGTGGGATTTTATCAACTGGTCACGGGAGAACGGTATCCCGGTTGGACCGGGGCGTGGCAGCGCGGCGGGCTCGATTGTCTCGTACTGCCTTCATATCACGAACATTGACCCAATCCGCTACGGGCTGCTGTTTGAACGGTTTTTAAATCCCGAGCGTATTTCCATGCCGGATATTGATATTGACTTTTGCTATGAGCGCAGGCAGGAGGTTATTGACTATGTAAGTCAAAAATACGGCGCGGACAAGGTGGTGCAGATTGTAACGTTCGGTACGATGGCGGCAAAGGGCGTTATCCGCGATGTGGGGCGCGCTTTGGATTTGCCGTATAATTTCTGTGACAGCATTGCGAAAATGATACCAAACGAGCTCAATATCACGATTGCGCGCGCATTGGAGATTAATCCGGAATTTCGGGAATTATATAAGAGTGACGAGCAGGTGCACTATCTGATTGATATGTGCAAACGACTGGAAGGTCTGCCGCGCCACACGTCCATGCACGCGGCGGGCGTCGTGATTTGTCAAAGACCTGCGGACGAGCTTGTGCCGCTCTCAAGAGGCAGCGACGGTTCGATAACGACGCAGTTCCCGATGACGACGATTGAGGAGCTGGGACTGCTTAAAATGGATTTTCTCGGCTTGCGGACGCTGACGGTGATTAAAAATGCAGTGGACAATGTGGAAAAAACCACGGGAAAATTGATTGATGTGGATAAAATCGATTATGACGATAAAAAGGTGCTTGCGTCGCTTGGCACGGGAAAGACGGACGGCGTGTTCCAGTTGGAAAGTCAGGGCATGAAAAACTTTATGAAGGAGCTAAAGCCGCAAAGTCTTGAGGACGTGATTGCGGGCATTTCGCTCTACCGTCCGGGACCGATGGAGTTTATCCCGGCGTATATCCGCGGCAAGAACAACCATGCGGCGGTGACGTACGCCTGCCCGCAGCTAGAGCCCATTCTTGCGCCGACCTATGGCTGTATTGTGTATCAGGAGCAGGTAATGCAGATTGTGCGCGATTTGGGCGGGTATACGATGGGGCGAAGCGACCTTGTGCGCCGTGCGATGAGCAAGAAAAAGGCGTCCGTGATGGAGCAGGAGCGGGCAAATTTCGTGCACGGGAACGAGGCGGAGCACGTGCCGGGCTGCGTGGCAAACGGGATTTCCGAGCAGGTAGCAGACCACATTTACGATACGATGACGGACTTTGCGAAGTATGCGTTTAATAAGTCCCACGCGGCTTGTTATGCGGTGGTTGCATATCAGACGGCATACTTGAAATACTATTATCCAGTGGAGTTTATGGCGGCGCTTTTGACGTCCGTGATTGACAATTCGTCAAAGGTTTCGGAATATATCATGGTGTGCCGTAGCATGGGTATCCAAATACTTCCGCCGGACATCAATGAGGGTGAAGCAGGATTTTCCGTGTCAAACGGGGCAATCCGCTATGCGCTCACGGCGATTAAGAACGTCGGCAGACCGATTATCGGCGCGATTGTGGAGGAGCGCAGGGCGCATGGAAATTACCAAAGCCTGAAGGATTTTATTGAGCGCACACAGGGCAGCGATGTGAACAAACGTGCGATAGAGAATTTTATCAAGGCGGGTGCGTTTGACAGCTTCGGCGCGACGAGGAAGCAGCATATGAGCGTGTATGTGCAGATTTTGGACGACATTACGCACAACAAGCGCGGAACGATGGCGGGGCAGATGTCGCTGCTGGACATTGTTTCGGACGAGCAGCGGGAGGAGCTTGAGATTAAAATGCCAGACGTTGGCGAGTACGAGAAGGAGCTTTTGCTAAGCTTTGAGAAGGAAGTGCTCGGCTTTTACGTCAGCGGACACCCCATGCAGGAGTATCAGGCGCTTTGGGAGAAAAAAATCACCGCGAAAACGTCGGATTTTTATCTTGACGAGGAGACGAATGCCGTGCATTTGCTTGACAATGCGAAGGTCGTGATTGGCGGAATGATTGCGGACAAAAAGATTAAGTATACGAAGAATGATAAAATCATGGCGTTCCTTACCCTCGAGGATTTGGTGGGGAGCGTGGAGGTCATTGTGTTTCCGAATGCCTACGAGAAGTTTTCGCCGAAGCTGATGGAGGAAAACAAGGTATTTATCGAGGGCAGGGTGAGCGTAGAGGAGGAGCGCGACGGGAAGCTCATTTGCGAGAATGTCACGTCGTTTAGCGAAATCCCGAGAAAGGTGTGGATAAAGTTCCCAAACCTTGACAACTATGTGGAAAAGGAGCCTGTGCTGTTCGACGCGATTTATGCCTCGGAGGGGAATGACAACGTGGTTATTTATATAGAAGAAACGCGTCAGAAAAAGACGCTGCCGCCGAACAAAAACATTCAGGCGGACAGCGAGCTTTTGGACAGGCTGCGGGCACTTTTTGGCGAGGAGAATGTGAAGGTGGTATGCTGACGCATGGGGGCTGAATGGAAGCTAACTGATAAAATTTTCACAATTTTTTCGCAACTTCTATTGTATTCTTGCCAAAAAAAGGGTAAAATGAACATGGTTTGATGAATGCGAACTGAGTAGGAGGTATGGAACATGGCGAATCAGGTGAAAACAATCGGTGTATTGACAAGCGGCGGTGACGCACCCGGAATGAATGCGGCAATCCGCGCGGTTGTGCGAAAGGCGCTTACGAATGGCATGAAGGTAAAGGGAATTAAGCGCGGTTATCTTGGTATTTTAAATGAAGAAATTGTTGATATGGAGGCTTACAGTGTAGCGGATATTATTCACACGGGCGGTACGATTTTGGGTACGGCGCGCTGTCCGGAGTTCAGTCAGTTGGACGTTCAGGCGCAGGCAGCGGATTTGTGCCGCAAGAATGGGATTGACGGTCTTGTGGTCATCGGCGGCGACGGCTCGTACAGAGGGGCGCAGGCGCTTGCAAGACAGGGTATCAATACGGTGGGTGTTCCCGGAACGATTGACCTTGACATTGCCTGTACGGAGTACACGATTGGTTTTGATACGGCGATTAACACGGCGATGGAGGCGATTGATAAAGTAAGGGATACCTCTTCCTCACATGAGCGCTGCTCGATTATCGAGGTTATGGGAAGAAACGCGGGCTACATCGCACTTTGGACAGGCGTGGCAAATGGTGCGGAGGACATTCTGCTTCCTGAGAAATATACGTTTGACGAGCAGGAGCTGATTAACAATATCGTGCGCAGCCGTAAAAAGGGAAAGAAGCACCATATCGTGGTCAATGCGGAGGGTATCGGGCATTCGACCTCGATGGCAAAGCGTATTGAGGCGGCGACGGGCATTGAGACAAGGGCGACGATTTTGGGTTATCTGCAGCGCGGCGGACATCCGACGTGTAAAGACCGTTTCTATGCGTCCATCATGGGTGCGTATGCTTCGGACTTGCTTGCGGAAGGAAAATCGAACAGGGTTGTCGCATATACGCACGGGAAGTTTGTTGATTATGATATTGAGGAAGCCCTGAACATGAAAAAAGGCATTGATGATTATCAGTATGAGGTCTGCAGAAAGCTTTCAAGATAGGGATAAAATGATACAATCCGGAAGTGGCGAATGGACATTTCCGGATTGTTTGTATATAATAGGAAAAAATCAGAGGGAATTTATATCATGGTAGTGCAATGGAAAAACAGGCAGATGAGAAAAGCAAAGCATTCAACGACACGGCTCATTGCGTTCGGCTTTGCGCTGATTATTGTGATTGGCACGCTGCTGCTGTCCCTGCCGTTTGCCACGAGGAGCGGGGAGACAAATCTTTTGACGTCGCTGTTTACGGCGACCTCGGCGACGTGTGTGACGGGCTTGGTCGCGGCGGACACGTATCAGAACTGGACGTTGTTTGGGCAGCTTGTCATTCTTTGCCTGATTCAGGTCGGCGGGCTTGGGTTTATGACAATCGGCGTGTATATTTCGGTGCTGCTAAAGCGCCGGATTGGCTTGCAGGAGCGGGCGACGCTGCATGAGAGCGTGAATACGCTTGAGATTGCGGGAGTTGTCCGGCTGGTAAAGAAAATCGTACAGGGTACTTTTTTAATAGAAGGAACAGGTGCGCTGCTGCTTGCGACGCGCTTTATCCCGCGCTTTGGCGTGGCGAATGGTATTTATTTTTCCATTTTTCATGCGGTTTCGGCGTTTTGCAATGGTGGGTTTGATTTGATGGGGATTGAGGAGGAATACTCGTCGCTGGTGTCCTTTGAGGGGGATATTCTTGTGAATGTGGTGGTGTGTCTGCTGATTTTAGTCGGCGGTATCGGCTTTATTGTGTGGGACGATGTATTGAAGCACAAGTGGCATTTTAAGCGGTATCTGCTGCATTCCAAAATCGTGCTTGCGTCAACGCTCGGGCTTACGGTGGTGGGGACGCTGCTGTTTCTTGTTTTTGAGAACAATGCGACGTTTGCGGGCATGACGCCATTAGAAAAATTTTTGGGCGCGCTGTTTTCGTCGGTTACGCCGCGTACGGCGGGATTTAATACGGTGGATACCGGTGCATTGTCCAATGCGGGAGTGCTTTTGACGATGGTGCTGATGTTTATCGGCGGCAGTCCGGGTTCCACGGCAGGCGGTGCAAAGACGACGACGATGGTCGTACTGGCGTTCTATGCAGTGGCAATGCTGCGCGGCAGGGAGGATATCAACCTGTTTGGCAGGCGGCTTACGGCGGACGTGGTGCGCAAGGCGAATGCGGTAGTTGTGATTAATACGACGCTTGCATTTGGTGCGGCGTGTGCGATTATGGCGATGCAGCCTGCAATTGCAATGTCAGATGTGGTGTTTGAGGTGCTTTCAGCAATCAACACGGTGGGCATGACGACAGGGATTACGCGCGGGCTTGGCACTGTGTCAAAGCTGATTATTGCGTTATTGATGTATTGCGGGAGGCTTGGAAGCCTTTCATTTGCGCTTGTATTTGCGAAAAAGCCTGCGACAAACCATGTGCGGGAGCCGCAGGAAAAGATTATCGTTGGATAACGGAGGTTTTTTATGAAATCAATATTAATTATCGGAATGGGGCGTTTTGGCCATCATTTGGCACAGGATTTTTTGGATAACGGGCATGATGTGATGATTATGGACCAGTTTGAGGAGAAGGTGGAGGATATGGTGCCTGTCGCCACCAGCACGAAAATCGGGGACTGCACGAAGGAGGAGGTTTTGCGCAGTGTCGGCGTTACCAATTTCGACGTGGTGTTTGTTTGTATCGGTACGAATTTTCAGAGCAGCCTGGAGATTACGAGCCTTGCGAAGGAGCTTGGCGCAAAGCGCGTCATTTCCAAGGCGACAAGGGACGTGCAGGCAAAATTCCTTCTTCGAAATGGCGCGGACGAGGTGATTTATCCCGATAAGGACATTGCGCAGAAGTGGGCGGAGCGATACAGTCTGGACAATATTTTTGACTATATCGACCTACCCGGTCATTACGGGATTTACGAGATGTCGCCGCTCAAGGAGTGGGTGGGGAAGAGTATCCGCGAGTCCAATATCGCCGCAAGGTACAAGATTTCCATACTTGCAATCAAGAAAAAGCACGCGGCGGAGATTAGCCTTATGCCGATGGCGGATTATGTGATTAAGGAGAAAGACCATCTGATGATAATGGCGGCGAATGAGGTTGCGGAGGAGCTGATTAAGGAGAATAGAAACCATTTCGTAAAGTAATGTAAGGAGTGTGCGGTAATGATTACGAGTACGGGAAATACAAAGGTGCGGCGGCTTGTCAGCCTTGAGCGGAAGGCAAAGCTGCGTTACAGTGAGGGCGTTTTTATTGTGGAAGGGCTGAAAATGTTTTTGGAAGCGCCTAAGGAGCTGATTGAGGAGGTTTATGTTTCGGAAGGTTTTTTGGCGAAAAATCCGCCGGAGTTATTAAATAACACGAGTTATGAAATTGTGTCGGACGCGGTGTTCCAAAAGGTTTCGGACACGCAGACACCGCAGGGGATTTTGTGCGTGATGAAAATGCCGAAGTATTCGTTAAAGGCTTTGCTGGAAAAAAGGCGTCAATTATTTTTATTGCTTGAGGACTTGCAGGACCCGGGAAATTTGGGAACGATTTTTCGGGCAGGTGAGGGCGCGGGTGTTGATGGTGTGATTATGACTAAGAATACGGTTGACATTTTTAATCCGAAGGTTATTCGTTCGACAATGGGTTCTATTTACCGGGTGCCGTTTGTGATAACGGATGATATTTTAAAGGCGATTGCGGATTTGCAGGCAGGCGGCGTGACGGTGTATGCGGCGCATTTGAAGGAGAGTGCGGATTATGATTTGCAGGATTATACGAAGTCGACGGCATTTCTGATTGGAAATGAAGCGGGCGGGTTAAAGGCGGCGACGGCGGATAAGGCGGACTGCTATATTAAAATCCCGATGAAGGGACAGGTGGAGTCGCTGAATGCGGCGGTGGCGTCTTCTGTTTTGCTGTATGAGGCGGCTAGGCAGAACAAAAAGAATTGCTAAGGAGGGGGCACTCACGTACTTTTATAAAAGGCGCAAGCTGGCTGCAGCGAGCCAAGACCAAGGGTGTCCATCGCGAGGTGGAAGGCTGAAATCCGTTGTTGTGAAATGGTAGACGAAATTAGAAAGAGAAGTTGAGATGGGACAGAACGAGTTTTTGAAAATCATTAAGACATACCGCCGAAAACTGAATATGGCTGTTTTTTTGAAAATACTGCTGTTTGCGCTGTGTGTCGGTGCGGGGGCTGGGATTTTGTTTCAGATGTTGGCGTTGTTTGTGCCGTTATATTATGTAAATTTATATACACTCATGGCGCTGCTGCTTGCGGTGCTTGCCGCACTTGTGGGGGCGTTTGTGAAACGGGTGGATATGGAGCGGGCGGCGCTTGCGATGGATCGGTTTGGGTTTGCGGAGCGGATTGTGACTGCGTATGAAAATCTGTCGCGCGAGGGCGGCATGTTTGCGCTGCAGCGCGAGGACGCAATGCGGGAGCTGCGCGCACATGAGGACAGGATACGCATTCCGCTTCTGCCTCCGGTAAAGAACATTCTGCTATTGTTTGCAATGCTCGCGCTTATGACGGGGCTCGCGTTTGTGCCGTCCGCGACGAAAGGGTGGGCGACGGAGTTACATCAAGTGAAGCAGGAGGCAAAGGAACAGACAAAAGAGCTTGAAGAGCTTGTGGATACACTTGAGGAGCTTGCGCAGAACGAGGCGCTTACGCCCGAGCAGCAGGCGCAGATTCAGGAAATGATAGAGAGCCTTGAGTCGTCGCTGTCGGAGTACCAGCAGGCAGCTTCCTCGCAGCAGCTTGCGTCGGCGTCACAAAAGCTGGATTATAAATATCAGAATATGGCGGAGCAGATGTCCGCGCTTGCGCAGAGCCTGCAAAGCGGCGCAACGGCATCGGTGGCGTCTGTGGAGGCAATGCAGGAGATGGCGCAGCAGCTACAGAAAATGAGCGGGCAGCAGATGGCGCAGGGGCAGAATGGTCAGAACAGTCAAGGTGGTAATGGACAAAACGGTCAAAACGGTAATGGTCAGAACGGTCAAAATGGTAACGGTCAGAACGGTCAAGGACAGAATGGTCAGAACGGACAAGGTCAGAATGGACAAGGGAATGGTCAGGGCAGCAATGGTGACGGACAGGGAAATGGACAGAATGGTCAGGGCAGCAATGGCAGTGGGAACGGCGGGAATGGCAGAGGTACGGGCAGCAGTGACAATGCGCATGATTATGTCAGCGTTCCGAATGCGATTGCGGACAGTGAAAATCTGACGGGAAATGCGCAAGGTCATGAAAATTCTGATTTTTTCCGTGCGCAGAACGGTCTGAGTTGGGAAGGCGAGCACATCTCCCACGAGGCGGTGATAGGCAGCTATGAGCAGAACGCCTATGAGGGCATTTCCGCAGGAAAATATCCGAGTGGTATGGAGGAGATTATTAAGGAGTATTTTGCGAGCTTTAATAGTCGTTAGCGGGGAGGAGAGAGCAATAAGCGGTAAGCGTTATCAAATAACATATCCATTTGGAATGAGTGCGACGGTCATACGGTTGTTGACTGCACGATTGATATTTATATTGGCTCAAAAATGATGTCCGTATCCGGGATTATTTTTGGAGGACTGGCATTGCTGATGTTTCGTTCTGCCCTTGCCTTGCAACCGCACCAAAGTGAGCATGAGGTGTTGGTGAAGTTCATGGAGGAACTGCAAAACTGAGAAACGATAAGGGGGCGTATATATGGTGTACATAGCGGTCTTTTACATCATCGCCTTAGGGCTGGCTGCGCTTGGAGGGGCATTTTGGATTGACAGGAATTGGTACAAACGGTATATGAAGCAGGAAAACGGCAGGGTACAACTGGCGCAAATCCGGCGATGGGAAGCCATTCATTTGCAACGCCCTACGGTTTATGAGCTGTGGATTGAAGTTGAGGAAAACGGGGAGAAACGGGAACGGCTGATACGGTCAAGCAGTTCGTTTCTGAAACGGTATAAAAGGGAAACACATATACGGATTGTTACTGTTCCGGGGACGGATTTTATATTTGCCGAAGAAGAGGACTGGCGGGAGCAGAATGTGTCGGCGTGTATGCTGATAGCGGTTGCTTTTGGTTTTGAATTGCTGATAATTGCAACGGCGGAGACAGTTCCATTCAAAACGGTAGGTTATGGTTTTGTTGTTTTGTATTTTGGGGTATTACTTTTTGCCTTGTGGTACAGAAGCAGACCACGGGTACATTGTGGGCATAGAACGAGAATGAAATATCTTGTGAAGCTGTCGTGCAGTGCAGTCATTGAGACGCTTGAGCAGGAAACGGACGGCGCGTTTCGGCTGGAAAAGGAAGAGGCAGACACCAAGGACAAAGGGTATCTGTTTTTCATGCAAGGCAGGACTTGTGGAAAAGCCCGGTATCGTGCATTTATAACGCCGACACAGGAAGGGAGCGCTGTGTGGTTATATTTGCTGGAATGCGGTAATCCGTATGCATTGAATCACTACGCAAGGAAGCTGGAGCGGTTTTTGCAAACAGAGCTTGGAGCGGTCAGGGTGGAGTGATTTCAGGAACGTGCTCTTTGTGGTATTGGATAAAAGCTTCCTTTGAAAATTCCGGAAGATGTCCATATTCCGCTAAAAGCAGTTTTATCAATGCGGCGGTTCTTGCTTGGGTGTTAATGCTTTTTGCGGGATTAAATTCGATATCCGTAAAATAATTGTAGCTTGTAATCGCATGGATTTGCGCTTCCGTGAGGGATTGCTTTACGGCGGCGATGTAAATGTAATCGTAAAATGCCGTTATAGGAGTCAGAGGGAATGCCTCGTCTTGGTAATAAAATGCGGTCAGATTACCGGAATTATGTAATCGTTCGTCGCGTTTTGCTTCTTTCGGCGGCACTTCAAGTAAGTCAGGATAGGGACCGCCGTTTTCGAAAACTTTGGCACTTTGGAAGATGTTTTCGAGCGGATAATTGTTTAACCTGAGATGAAATGCACTTAGGCTTACGCCAAGCGGTTCGGTGCTTTTGGTGCTGATTTCGAGCGGTTTTGCATGGGTGTCTGTTTTCAGAATTGCCGTGTGCAGACTTTCTATGGACTTTTGCTTTTGTGATACTGCAAAGCCGGGAAACCAGTCAAATGTGTATTGTCTGCTGATAATTTTTTCATTATGGATAAAAAATACGGGACGTTCTGCCATTGTAAACCTCCATTCCTGATGTGCTTATGAGTTTCTTAGGTTTCTAATTCGGAGATTATCTCTTGGATTTCAAGTGCGGCGTCCTCTATGCGCAGTGCGGTTTCTTCATTTAAAAATCTGTTTCCGCCCGCCAGCTCATCAATCAGGTTAAAAAGAGCTACTGTGTCAGCGACAGGGATAGAGCCGTTTGCTTTCCATTCAGATAAATGTTTGTTTAGGTAGTCTGTAATATCTGTAAAAATTTGCTCGTTGAATGTGCTGTTGCAGCGTAATTCTACTAATAATCCGTTTTCGCCTTGAACCATATCGGGGAATTTCATTTTGCTACCTCTGTTTGTGGGTTTTGTTTTATTATAAGATAGTTGGAGGGGATTTACAATAGAGGTTTGAAATGTTGCATTTTTATTCTGTATTTAATTTGTTTTAGGTGCAAGGTATGTAAATCTTGTGGTTGTCTAATAGGTAAAATGTGATATACTGTTATTTAGAAACAGCTTGCTCTAAATGTAATGACAAGATTTTTCATAAGTAACAAGGTGAAAATAAGGGAAGGAGGAAAAGCTGTTGATAATGGTTTTGAAGAAGTTTATGTGAACACAGTTATTAGAGATAATTCGGAAGTTTCTGAGCTGATGGAAGTATTTGTAAATGATAATGTTTATAATAGCAAATTCCCAAAAACATCCGATGGCAAGCGTCGGTATAAAGAAACAGAAGGGGGCTTGAATGCGATGTGTGAAATTATGGAGCGGATTACCGCGGACGAAAGAAACAGAATTAACAGTTTAAATATTATTCTGTTGAGGGATAAACGATATGATGATTTAGAACGTGCTGCAGAGGATTATGAGTTTCAGGAGAAACTTATGAATGAATTACTTCCTAAAGAAACAGATGACGGATTTATAAGATAGATAAGGTAAATGCAGCTATAATATGTGTTTACTGTTACAGTTAGGAACTCCATTGTCAAGAGGGTATTGCCGCTGCAATGGAGTTCTTTCACAATGGAAAAGGCGCTTAATTGTGGTTTATAGAGGACTTTGGATACCAAGCAGATAAGCAGTTATGGCATAGGAGCATATAACTTGAAAAACTTTCAAAGGAACAGGTTTTTTCGAAAAAATAAAAAGGGAATTGTATTTACATTATTGTGCGTATTGTTATCTTTAGCGGGCATTGTTTGCTATTGTTACCAGAACGCCGAACAAATCCAAAACAAAATAGAGAAGAAAGTATGTTCACTTGTTTTGGAACATGAGGAGGAGTTATCCGAAACGATAGAGGAATGCAGGGCAAATGAGATAAAGTACATATCGTTTCGCGACGCGCGGGAGGATGATGACGATGACAATTCCTATTATAAGGATTTAAACAGCAAAACGGTCAATAAAATGTTTCGCACGTTTCGCTTGCTAGGCATTCATCAGTGGGAAAGTGATAATGGCAACATTGTCCATTTTTGGGTTCGCCAGCCAATCATTAGCGTTTTATGGGAGGATTACGGTTGTGGCTTTTACTATACCGAACAGGATAAAGCGTTTGATGTTTGGGATTCAAAAGAATGCGAAGAGGAAACGGAAGAGATTGTTTTAGGACTTGGAAAATACTGGTATCGGACGAAACAGATTGATACGCATTGGTGGTTTTATGAGAGCAAAATCGTGGAGCGGTATTGGGTGAAATGGTGATGGTGGTTCGTGATACGGATGTGAAAAAATTAACAAGTAAAAGGAGAATAATAATGACAGAGCAAGAGAAAAAAGAGGTATTAATAAAGCTAGGACTAAGTGAGGAACAGGCGGAGTGGTATCTGCAATACGATAACGCTGTTTGGGCGGTGGTTCCGACGTTTCGCTTACTGAAGCCACTGAATGACAGCTTGGAGTTTTACAAGGGCGGATACCGGAAATGGCTGGAAAAGCAACAGGCGGCGGGCACGCTGGAAAAGCGCGATTCGGAGGCGGCGCAAATGCTTGCGGCGGGCGTTCCGGCGGAGGTTATTGAACGGTATGCATATAATCTAGCGCTGGAGTGCTATGAGTCGTTGCTGTATCAGATGGACGATAAAGGTGGCGCGGAGGTTGACGATGTCTTTTCGGACGAGATTTTCGAAAAGTGCACATACGGGCAGCTTTGCGAGATGGGCACGGATGGCGAGCCGACAGGGCGGTATTTGTTTGAAGTACATGGCAAGATACCGTTTTCCAATTTGTAATGGTGATATTTTTGTGACATTCTGAAAGCTGAAAGGAGCGAGAGTTTAAAAATGAGCGAATTAGACAAAAACAGGCTGCACGACGCGGCGTATATGGCGGAGCGGATTGCGGCGTGCGAGGCGGAAATACAAAAGGGCATTATCGGACAACGCGAGGTTATCCGCGAGGTCATGCTTGCAATGCTGACAGGCGGGAACGTGCTGCTGGAGGGAATGCCGGGGCTTGGCAAAACGCGGCTGGTCAGTACAATCGGAAAGGTGTTTGATTTGCCGTTTAAGCGCATTCAATTTACGCCCGATTTAATGCCAAGTGACGTGACAGGGACGAACATCATTATGAAAGGCGAGCAGGGCAGCAGCTTTTCGTTTGTGCGCGGACCGATTTTTGCCAATGTGATTTTAGCGGACGAAATCAACCGTGCCACGCCCAAAACGCAGTCGGCGCTCTTGGAGGCAATGCAGGAGCACACGGTCACGGTGGGCAGCGAAAGTCACACGCTGGACGCGCCGTTTTTTGTACTGGCGACGCAGAACCCGATTGAGAACGAGGGGACATATCCATTGCCAGAGGCGCAGCTTGACCGTTTTATGTTCAAAATACTGGTGCACTTCCCATCAAAGGAGGAGCTTAGGGGGATTGTCGGACTGACGGAGGGACTGGAACCGCCCGTTATCGAACCACAGATGGACGGCGAGGGACTGCTCGCGGCGCAGGCGTTGGTGAGCCAAATCCCGATTGCGGACGCGGTGATGGACTACCTGCTGGAGCTTGTGATGGCGACGCACGCTGAAAACCCATACATCAGGGAGGGCGCAAGCCCAAGGGCGGCGCAGGCGTTAATCCGCGCGGCAAGGGCGAAGGCATTTTTGGAAGGGCGGTTTAACGTTTCGTTTCAGGACGTGCAGGAGGCGGCGTATCCCGTACTGCGCCATCGGATTATTCCAAGCTTCGACGCGGTGAGCGCGGGGGTGTCGGAGGATGAGATTATTAAGGAAATTCTTGCGGCGAAGTCAAAGAATTTGTAGTGTTCCGTTTCGATAAATTCGCCAAATAATATACACTGGAGGCAGTGTGCGAATAACAAGAAACTCCCATAGAAAACCAAGTGTAAAAAACATTGGTTCCTATGGGAGTTTTTGATTTTGCATTGCAAATGACAAGCGGTTATGGAAAATAGTCATGACTTCTGACAAGACGGTACACTCTAAATTTATTTTGTTTCACCGCTTTTGATAATGCAGTCAGCTATGCTATGTAGAAGCTGTTGCTGTGCGCTGCTCATTTTGCGCATTTTATTAATCAAAGACAGCTCTTGCAAGCTAAGGTTATTGCCGCCTTCATGATAATCAAGCAGGTAGTCTGTAGAGACACCCAAAAGATAAGCCATAGACTTTATTGTTGTAAAGTCAGGTTGCCGTCTGTTTTTAATATAGCCATTCAATGTGGTCTGTGCTATATTTAAAGCTTTTGCAAATTCTTTTTGGCTAATGTTTTTTTCTTCTAATAGTTCAAGAACCTTATCTCCAAATTGTGCCATAAAAATCATATCCTTTTTATTGTATTATGTGGTAAAATACAATAAAATATAAAAAATACTCAAAATGAATAGTTTTATATTGTAAATATTCAAGTATTATAATAAAAAATGTCTAATGAATGATGCGTTAAAAGAAAGGTTTAAATCATTTGATATGTCAAATAAATCATTACATGAACGTAAATAATTGATTTTTTTGGTTAGTTTACAGATGATTTATAAAAAAATTAGAGTATTGTCTATGATTAGGAGGAAAGTAGTATGAAACAATGGTGGAAAAGAATTGTGGTATTTTTGGCTGTGGCAGGTATCTTTTTGGGAACTTCCCGAAATGTAATGGCGGAAGGTACACAGATTTCGTCAGAAATAGTAGAGAAGTATATTGGATAGGCTGGTACATTTTATGATGTCGGAGGAAGTGTTGGAAATGGTGCATTTGAGATAAAATCCACATCCAGTTCACTAAAAGCGGGGGATACAGTGGAAGTACAGGTTATCTATAATACAGATAATGCTGGGTATACCTTAGATACCTTGTCAATGTCTTTATATTATGATAAGGATTTATTGCAATATTCAGAAACAATAATGAATGATACATATGTGGCAGAATATGATGTTAACGGATATGGCAGAGAAGACAGTAAAGGCGTTTTTTTGTGGCTTGAATTTCTGAATACAGATAAACCGTTTGATAAAAATGACAGTGTCGCAACAGTAAAGTTCACAGTTAAACAGGATACGTCTGCTATTACGGTATATGGAGGGGATATTGATGCATCTTCTGGTGATGGCGCGCAGATAAACCATTATCTTACTGACCAAACAGACGATGGTGGATATAAAATGATGAGTGTTACCATTGAGGACACATCTGAACCCGCCCCCACTCCGACAACAAATGCATTTGCACTTTCAAATGGTACAGTCAAAGGCAAGGGAGAGATTTCAATACCAATTAAAATCCAAACAAACGATGGATTTGCAGCACTGGGACTGACTATTAATTATGACACAACACTCTTTGATTATAAAGTATTGGAGGTTGATGATAATTTAAAAGATAAAATTGCTTTAAAGGATATATACCCGACGAATGGGCAGATTAAGGCAGCTTTTATTGCAGGACAAAATATTACAGATACAGGTAACTTTTTGAATTTAATGTTAGAAACAAAAGAAGGTGCGACAGCGGGAGTGGTTTCTGACGTAACAGTAACGATTACACAAGCAGCAAATTATGAAGAAAAGTCCCTGAATGCAACAGGTGGTGTTTATAAAGTCACTTTGGCACAGGACACCCCGGAACCGTCAGGACAATTGCTTGGCGATGTAAACAATGACGGAAACATTGACCTTATAGACGCGCTTTGGATATTACAATATTATAACAATGTGAAAGAATTAACAGATGATGAGAAAACAGCAGCAGATGTGGATAAAAATGGAACGGTGGATTTGGTCGATGCCTTGAGAATTATGAAATATTATAATGGCGAAATCAGTAATTTTTAGCAATCAGTTCCCTTTCTGCAATTTCGTGTCAGGTAGGAGAATTGTAATATAAACAAAAGAAAGATAAGAGGTATTAATTACCATGACTATAAAGCGTATCTATAAGAGGATAACAGGGATTTTGCTTTCTTTAGCGGTACTGTTTCTTGCAACTCCTGTGACTGCGTTTGCTGCACCTGATATTGATATTATATGTGCAGCAAATACATCTGCGAATGCTGGAAATACAGTCAATGTAACAATAAGCACGACAAGCGGGGCTTCTATTTCCACGTTGGGGCTGCGGTTGTATTATGACAACGAAAAGCTCACATATCAAGGAAGCCAGTGGGTGGAAAAATTAAAAAATTCAAATTCGACAATGACTCTGGTTTCCGACGTACCATACAGTGGCAGTCAGGTCTTGAATATCTCCATGATAGCAGATGGAGGGTATCAGAGTGGAAGTACATTGGTTACACTTGCTTTTACAGTGAAAGAGGGATATACAGAGAACCCTTTCAAGTTGGAGCTTCGTGAAATCACCGATGAGAATTTACAGAATATAAGTCCAACGACAAACATTGTTTATCAGAGTATCGGAAAAGGAATAAATGAACCTGATGCGAAGAGCACAACTGTTAGCAGCAAAGATACCCTAGCAGAAGATGCACCAAAAACCACTGCAAAAACAAATCATTCAAAAACTTTTCAAACAGGAGTTCGAGATTTTGGAACAGATTTTTTGTTTATTGGCGTTGTATTGGAGCTGGCTGGTATTGTGTGTATTATAATTAGAAGAAAGTTACTTGGATGAAAATACAAGATGTGAATATACTTTATGATATCAAATTAATCTATGCCCTAAACAGTAAATTTAATTTATCGAAACAGGAAGAGGTAGATGATTTATATAAACGGTTAAAAAGACTGAAACAATTCCCATTCCGCTCTTGGATAGGCAGCTCTTTCTATCAGACACTGGAAAATAGAACATCTTATGCAAAACGCCGCAGACATGTGGCGTTTTGTTTTAAGCAGGCTGAGATTGTCATATTTCTCATTGCTTTTTTTATGTTGGGGATTGGCGTGGCATATAAAGTAAAGGAAAGGGAAGGACAGGCTGTACAGGAAGCTTTACGGGGAGTCAAATCTGAAAGGATATCGGAAACAGCAGAAACCATACAGGAGGAGACAGAAAGTATTAGTTCAGAGGAGTACATGGAGTTAGATATATTGCAGGAATATCAGCAGTTTTATGCCGCAAATCCTGATTTTTCCGGTTGGATTAGGATAGAAGGTACTACGGTTGACTACCCCGTTTTACAAAATAAGGAAATGCCGGAATTTTATCTGTCACATGATTTTATGAAAAAAGAGCAGCGTTCGGGCTCTGTTTTTTTAGACGGTTTTGCCAATACGTATCCGATAGATGACAATGTCGTTTTATACGGGCATAATATGAAAAATGGAACAATATTTGGCAGCTTAAAAAAGTATAAGGATATGGATTTTTTTCAGGAACATCAGGAATTTGAATTTGACACCTGCTATGAAAAGGCATTATATGAAATCGTAGCCGTAGTAGTGACAGATATATCAGAGGAAAGGGATTTTTGCTATTATGAATTACGCAATTATGATGCAGCCGGTTTTCAACAATGCAAGGCGTTTATTGAGGAGGAACAGCTTTATAAGACAGGGCGTCAAATAGAATATGGAGATAAACTTGTCATGCTATCAACCTGTGAGGGGACTTCAAAGGATAGTAGGCTTATTGTGATTGGACGGCGGAAAATGCGTTAAGGGAGTTAGGATATTGGAAATTATCCTCGTTTATGATATGATGTATAAGAAAATAGAATTGTATTTGATAAGACTAAAGGAGATTTTCATGAAACTCGACACCGCATTTTTTGACAAGCTGTCCCGCCTGCGCCTCTCAATGGGACAGCGAACCTCCATGAACCTCACCGGAAACCGCAAGTCCATGCAAAAAGGCACCTCCATGGAATTTTCGGACTTCCGCGAGTATATGACAGGCGACGACATCCGCCGCATTGACTGGAATGCCTACGGCCGGTTGGACAGGCTTTACGTAAAGGAATATATGGAAGAAAAAGAGGCGGTTGTCTCGATTTTGCTCGACACCAGCGCTTCGATGGATTACGGCGCGAAGAAAAAGAGCGACCTTGCCTGCGCGCTCGCGGCGGCGCTCGCGTACTTGGGGCTGAACAACATGGACCGCGTGTTTATCTACGACATGAAAAATATGCACCAGCCATTTGTGGCGGGCGGCGGGAAAAGGGCGCTGCCGCGCCTTGTGGAGTGGCTTTCGCAGTGCACCTTTGACGGGACGGCGGACATTGGTGCGGCGGTCAGGCAGCTCCCCGCGAAAGGGACAGGTATTACTGTGATTATCAGCGATTTTTTGCAGGAGGAGTTTGTGCAGGACGACGCGGAGGAGGCGGCATCTGCGGTGACAAAACTGCTGCGTTTTTTGGCATACAGACGGCAAAAGAGCGTGCTGCTGCATGTGCTTGCGGGCGAGGAGCTTGCGGTAAACCTTGCGGGCACCAAAAACTTCATAGACATGGAAGAGGAAAGTACGCTGCGCCTGACGCTGGACGCGGCGAGCATTCGGGTGTACGAGAAGGCGCTTGGGGAATTTATCGGACAGTTGAAACACGCGTGCGCCAAAAACGGGGCGTTTTACGCGATGTGCAGTACGGAGCAGGACATTTATCAACTGATTTTTCAGGATTTAAGGATATTATATGATATTTGAAACTTTTTTACCGCTCGTGTTTCTCGCGGCGGTTCCAATCATTATTTTGCTATATTTGTTAAAGCCAAAAGGCGAGGACTACCGCATTTCTTCCAATCTGCTTTGGAAAAAGCTGCTCAAGAACGAGCAGTCGCGGACATTTTTTGAGAAATTTGTCCACAATATTTTAATGTATTTGCAGATTTTGATCATTGTGCTGCTTGTGATTGCACTGATGTCGCCGTTTATCCGCGTGGACAATCGCGGCGGGGGCAGGAAAATCCTGCTGGTGGACACAAGCGCGAGTATGCAGCACATTGGTCATTCGGGCAAGAGCCGCCTTGCAGAAGCAATAGAACTGACGTGCGATACCGTACAGACCGCGCAGGACACACAGTTCTGCGTTGTGACGACGGACGCGGTTGGTACACAGCTTTTGGCGGTGGATATGACGGACACGCAGAGCCTGTTGCAGACGCTGCGCGGCTTGGAGTGCAGTGACGCAGGCGGCAGTTTGACGCAGGCACAGGGGATTTTGGATACGCTTGTGGGCGATACGGCGGAGAATGCGGCGGATTTGCTTGTCTTCACGGACGGCAGTGGTGCGGCGGATTTTGGGGAGTTGCGCGGCGGCGCCGAAAAAGAGCTTTATGTTGTGGGGGACGCGGTTTCCAACGTGGCAAACGAGTACACCGTGTTCACCGAGCGGGAGGACGGAACCTATGACGTGATTGTGAGCGTAACGAATTACAGTGACGCGGAAGCGTCGTTTGACATCGGGTTGTATGACGACAGGATACTGATTGCGCTTCAGCAAATGCATCTTGCGCCGTCGGAAAATGCGTCGTGCCTGTTCGAGGCGGTTGACTGGCAGGGCGTGGCGTTACGATCGCAGCTTGACAATATTTTGTTTGACGGCGCGGCGGTGGACAGCCTTGCGGCGGACAATGTTTCGCGGGCGGTCAAAAGCCGTCAGAATAAAATACGGGGGCTGCTTGTCGGAAACGGCAACACGTTTTTGGAGAAAGCGTATTACGCCGTGACAGGCGACACGATTACGAAATCCCAGACGGACGCGCCGTCGGACGAAGCGCAGGATACGCTCAACACATGGAAGCGGACGCCGTTTGGGGAAATGGGCTACAATGTGGTGATTTACGACGCAGGTGAAACGCCGCAAAATAGTGAAAGCAACCGTCTGATTTTTGGCGACGGGGGTGCGCAGCCTGTTGAAACGCTGGAAAACGTGGTGCTTGACATGACGGACTGCGATTTGACGGCGGGGCTTGCGGGTTTTACAATCGGTGTGAACAAAGCGTACTGCTTTGCGCTGCCGGAGGGTGCGCAGGGCTTTTTGGAGTACGACGGAAAGTGCGTCGGCTACTACGGCGAGCGGGACGGCAGGAAGGAAGTGGTCGTTGGGTTTGATGTGCGGGAATCCGATTTTCCGCTGCGCGCGGAGTTTCCGATTTTTTTGGCAAATGCGATGATTTACCTCTCCGACACGTCTTGGCTTGCAACAAATGTTTATTATGCGGGTGAGGAAATCGCCTTGCAGCCGTGGGCGGAGCTGGACAGGACGCGGTTTGAAAGCCGTCCGGCGAAGGCAGGGCTGTATTCGCTTGGAAATGGGGAGGAGCAAGAGCTTTATGTGGTGCGTTTTCAGACGGCGACGGAGTCTGACGGCAGGGTGACGGCGGAGTCGGTCGGCGGTTCGGGGGAAGTGCGCCTGCAAAAGGTGAAGCAGACGCTGCGCAATGTATTTTTGCTGCTTGCGCTGTTGCTTTTGGTCGCGGAGTGGATTGTTTATGTGCGCCAAATGCGTTATCGTGGGAAATTTTACCTTGTGGTACGCGGGATAGTGCTGCTTTGCGTGTTGCTTGCGCTGTTTGGCATTACGTTCAAAAAGGGCAGCTCTCAGACGGCGACGGTGTTTGTCGTGGATTTGTCGAACAGCAACGCGGAGCATTTGGAGGGCATGGAGCGGTATTTGCAGGAGACAGTCGGCAAAATGCCTGCGGGAAATGTTTACGGGATTGTGACGTTTGGAAAAAATACGCTGGTGGAGCAGTTTTTAACAGATGGTCGGCATTACGGGGGGCTGATGACGCTGCCGGAGAAGGCGGCGACGAACTTTGAGGACGCCATTTCCAAAGCGCTGACACTGCTTTCGGGCGATTACAGAAAACGGCTTGTGGTGCTGACAGACGGCAAGGAAACGCGCGGAGATGTTCAGAACATGGCGCAGGCGCTCACGGCAAGTCAGGCGGAGTTTCTCACACTATTATACGAGAATGCGCAGACGCCCGACGCGTATATTGACAATGTCATGCTTCCGTCGTATCTGCACCCGAATGACAAATATTCGATTACGGTGCTTGTGGAGAGCAACTATGACACGGACGCGGTGATTGCGCTTTACAACGGGAGTAGTCAGACGGCGGCAAACAGCGTGCACTTAAATAAAGGAAGCAACCGCTTTGCGTTCAGCGCGCAGGTTGAGAACGGTGCGCAAGGCGGCGCGATGGAAAATCTGCGCGTGCAGGTTCAGGCGCAGGGTGATACCTGTCCGGAAAATGACACGTTCAGCGCATATTCCGTTGTGGAGGCGGCGCCGAAAATCCTTGTCATTTCGGGGCGCGATACAAATGTTTCGGGCTTTGCGTCCGTGTTGGGTGCGGCGGGCTGTGATTACAGTGTTGTTTCCGCGTTGAACGCGCCGGACAGTATCAACGCGATGCTGGATTACAAGTCGATTATTTTGGTGGACACTTATATTGATGATTTGCCGATTGGCTTTTTGGAAAATTTGGAAACGTATGTAAAGGATTACGGCTGTGGTTTCATCTGCTGTGGCGGTGAGGACAGCTTTGCGCTTGGCGGTTATCGGGATACACCGCTGGAAACGGTGCTGCCTGTCGATATGCAGCTTCGCAGTGCAAACGAAATTCCTTCGATGGCAATGGTGATGGTGATTGACCATTCGGGCAGTATGAGCGGTGCGCTGGACGGTTCGGGCATTACGAATTTGGACATCGCAATCCGCGCGGCGACGGTGGCGGCGGATAATCTGCGCGATGAGGATTATGTCGGCGTACTGACGTTCGATGACAAATATACGTGGCAGGTGGAATTAAAGAAGGCGGACGACAAAACGGCGGTCAAGGACGCGATTAAGCAGATTGCCGAGGGGGGCGGGACGACGATTAAGCCCGCGCTCGCGGAGGCGTGCAAGGTGCTTGCGGACTGCGACGCGTCGGTGAAGCATGTGGTGCTTTTGACGGACGGCATGGGGGAGACGGACAACTATGACGACGTGGTGGGCGACTACACGGCAAACGGCATTACGCTCTCGACGGTGGCGGTCGGGGACGGCTCGGACACGCGTCTTTTGAAAAAACTGGCGGACAACTGTGGTGGGCGGTATTATTATTCGGACATTTCAACGGATATTCCGAAGATTTTCGCGCAGGAGGTGTTCTTGGGCGGCGATAGCTATATCCAAAACGGCGTTTTTTCGCTTGCGGTGCGCAGCGGTCATGAGCTGACGCGCGACTTGTTTGCAGAGGGCTGGCCTGCGCTTTACGGGTATGTTGCGTCCACGCCGAAAACGGCGTCCAATCCGGTGATTGTTTCCGCGGATAAGGAAGATCCGATTTTGACGGTGTGGCAGTACGGTCTTGGCAGGACGGCGGCTTGGAACAGCGATGTTACGGGCGAATGGAGCGGCGCATTTGCGGGACAGGACGATTATGTGCAGCTTTGGAAGCGTGTTGTGGATTACGCGACGGGTAATGCCGATATGGGCGAGGATAGTGTGAATGTGGTGACGGCGGGCGAGCAGACGGAGGTTGTTTATCAGACGGGCGATTACGGGAGCGGGACAGAAATCCTTGTGACGGTGATTGGACCCGACGGGGAGAGCAGCGAGGAAAAATTGCACGCCACGGCGCCGGGAAAATATGCGGCGGAAATTGCCACACCGCAGACCGGATTATACCATTTTAATATCCGGCGCACGGAAAGTGGCGATATTCAGAGCTACATGACGACTGCGGCGGCGGTGCAGTTTTCCGATGAGTATAAATTTGACGTGAGCACGGCGGCATATCTGCGGTTTGTGGAGCAGTATGGGAAGGTGATTACGGAGCAGGACGAGGTTTGGACGCGCATTTCGGCGCAGACGAAGGAGCGGTATCCGCTGACGAATTTGCTGACGGCGCTTGCGATTTGTCTGTTTTTGGCAGATGTGGCAATGCGGCGGTTCCAGTATGTGCCCCAAATGATTACCGTGGGCGGAAAAAGGCATAAGAAGGCGGAAGAAACGGCTGATAAGAAACCGGAAGAATGCCCACCGCAGACAGTGGAGCAGCCTGCGGAAACGGCAGCGGGGAAAGACTCCGAAAGTGTGCCCCAAAAGGCGAAAAAACAGAAACGGACGAAAAAAGCGAAGCAGTCCGAGCAGGTGTTGGATACTTCGCAGTTGCTGAAGAAGAAAGATGAGCGGAAGGTTTAGGCAGTATGAGCACTTGTGTTTTTGACAAGGGTATATTATAGTTACAATATAAAGCGGATTTAGGAGGTGGCGTGACAATGGATTTAAATTTACAAATAACAGATATGGCAGGCGCACGACCGGAGCATTCGACTGTTATCGTGAATTTTGTTTCTGCGGTGCGAAAGCAGCTGCGCAACAGCACTTGCTATGTTTTTTCTGACAATGTGCAATACAGGTGGCATACGAAAAATGGTGAGGAAAAAACAGTCATGCCTGACGCGTCCATAAATTGCCGCGTGAAATCAAGGCGCGGCAATACGTTTATTGACGCTCCGCGCTTTGTGATGGAGGTTTTATCGCAGTCAACAGAAAAATTTGACCGTACGGAAAAAAAGGAAATTTACAGGGAACAGGAGATTGACGAATATTGGATTGTTGACTGGCAAAAAAAGCAGGTTGAGATTTACAATCTTGATTACGATGAAGAACAGAATCCGCAGTATTATTTGTGGAAGGTAGTATCTGAGGAAAATAAGGAAGAACTGAAAATTGTTCATTTTCCGAATATAGCGATTACGTTTGATGAATTGTTTGAGGAAGTGGATTTGTAGATTGTATCATGTTTTGTGGCATTATGCCTGCCAAATGGGTGTAATTTTACCATAATAGCAATTGAGAGAAGGTGAACGTGATGAATACAGTACCAATAGAAGATATGAGCAAAACATACCTTGAGCATTCGATGGTCATTTACAATTTTGTCATTAAAATCGGAAATCAAATCAAAGACAGTTTGTGCCGTGTATTTGGTGATAGTGTTCAATATCAATGGCGGGAAAACGATGATAAAATAGTGATACCAGATGTCTCCATTATCTGTAATATGAGAGACAGGAAAAATGTGTCTTTTACAGGTATTCCGCGTTTTGTGATGGAGGTTTTGTCAGACTCCACCGAAGCGTACGACCGCAATGAAAAAATGCAGATATATTGTAAGGTCGGCGTATCAGAATACTGGATTGCGGATTGGAGAAAGAAGCAGGTGGAGATATACCTGTTTGACTGGAATGAAGATGATACGGGGTATGCGTATCTTTATAAAACCGTTTCGGAAACAAATAAGGAAGAACTGCAGCTTGTTATGTTTCCGAATTTCAAAATTACGTTTGATGAATTATTTGATATGGAATAAGCGTTTCTACGCATTTACCATTCGCTGCCTTTTTTGCGCAGCTATCAGCATATTGCGTAAATCATCGTCAATTTCAATCAGCTTTATTTCAATCCCAAATTGATGGATACACTCTGAAAGAACGGATGAACCCTCAAGGTGCATTCGTTCTTTCTCGTCACACACAACAATAATTTTCCGATAGGTTTTGTGTTCTAACTTTTCCAGCAGGAGCATTTTCAAAATGTCGTTTGCAATCTTGTTATCCTGCGCCTTTTTCGGCTTTCCGATATGGGAGAAAATTTCGCCGATAATGGCGTTTTTCCTTGAATAAAAATCCGGCTGCATAAATGTTGCGCCGATAGGGATTTTTTCGTTTGCCCTGATGTCTTGGTTCAGCCATTGCCTTACTTTCTCAAAGAGAATACGCTCCGCCATTTGCTGTTCGGTGGAATTTGAGTTTTGGGAATTGGTCATAGTGCAGCCTCCAAATATCCTGCTTTTAATAGGGAAATAATCGGTGTCGTATCTGAAATTACAATCATGCCAATGTTCCTTTCAGATAATCAATCATAGCCAATTCCTCATCAATTTCGTCGTCTGTCAATTCGATATAGGGCAGCCCGAGATTTCCGTATAATGTAATTAAATCCATTTTAAAAATGCCGAGTATTTCCGCTGCCTTGCCATGCGATATGGTTCCCTGTTTGATGTACGGATACAGTATCATAGCGTTCCGCTTCAATTCATCTTCTTTGTTGGACGGCTTTGCAAAAGCTATCATTTCGTCGGGAAATTCCATTTTGATTGTGGTCATAATACCGTTCCTCTTCTTAAAATTATCAATTCAAATCATTGCTTTCTCTACCGCATATTCTACCACAGTTCCAACAATTTTACCATTACATTCCGAATGAAAAAAATTTAAAATCGTAAGTTATCAATAATATGCTGTATAATATTTCGTTAAAGGAAGGGTATTTCTATGGCAAGCATATTACCGGTATCAGATTTAAGAAATTATAATGAAGTTTTGAAAAATTGTCAAATTGGGGAGCCTGTGTTTCTGACAAAAAATGGCAGGGGAAGGTTTGTGGTAATGGATATTGAAGATTATGAGCGGGAGAAAGCGGAAAAAAGGCTGCTGGAGAAACTGCATGAGGCAGAGGAGGCTGTAAAAGATGGAATGGGCTGGCTGACGATGGAAGAACTGAAAGCTGAGGTTGGAGAGTAGCTTTATGATGAAATTGCGAATTAATCCTGTAGTGGTAAAGGACTTTAAAAACAAGTAAGAATTTTATTTGTCATTTTCCAGTTGGGTGCTTTTTATGGGGGAGAATGTAAAAAAACGTTCTTCAGCTCCGTTGCCGCCCATGCAATATCGGGCTGCGCGATAATGGCGGAAATGACCGCTATACCGTCAATTCCCATAGGGCGAAGCTGCGCCGCGTTTTCCTTGGAAATTCCGCCGATTGCGACAAGCGGCAGTAAGACGGATTGTCGGATTTTTAACAATTCGTCGATGGATACGGGCGTCGCGTCCGTTTTCGTTCTGCTTGGAAAAAGTGCGCCAACGCCAAGATAGTCTGCGCCTGCGCGCACGGCATTCTGTGCCTCCTCGACACAGGTTACGGAGACGCCGAGAAGACGTTTCTGACCAAGCTGCTTTCGGGCAGCTTCGGCGGGGGTGTCGCTTTGCCCGATATGCACGCCTGCCGCGTTTACTGCGAGTGCAACGTCAATGCGGTCATTGATGATGAGGGGTACGTGGTATTTGTCGGTCACCGTTTTGATACTGCGCGCCAGTCGATAAAATTCGGGAAACGGGCAGTTTTTTTCTCGAAGCTGTATCATGGTACAGCCGCCGATGATCGCCTGCTCAACGGCGCGTTCCAGTGTATCCGTGCTCATGCGCAGCCGGTCGGTTACGAGGTAGAGGGTATAGTCAGGTGCTTGGTTCATGGTCTGCCTCCGTTTCTTTGGGTAATCCGTTTTGATAAAGCTGCCAAAAATGGTGCGTCGGTCCACAGCCTGTTCCGATGTCAAGGGAATGCGCAATCGCCATTGTTACGTAAGCCTTTGCACGTTCGACTGCTTTGGGAAGACTTGCGCCTTTTGCAAGCTGCGCGGCAATCGCGGAGGAAAAGGTACAGCCTGTTCCGTGTGTATTTTTGGTGTCAATGCGGGCGGCGTCAAAGTGGTAGAGGCGTTCGCCGTCAAACAGGACATCGGTCGCGTTTTGGTGCGCGTGACCGCCTTTTATAACGACGGCTTTTGCGCCCAGCGCGTGGATTTTTCGAGCAGCCTGTTCCATGTCGGAAACGGACCCGATGGCTGTGCCGATGATTTGCTGCGCCTCGGGAATATTGGGTGTGAGCACATCGGCGAGTGGGAGAATGGTTTCAATCAGTGCGCTGATTGAAACGGGTTCCATAAGCGGACAGCCGTTTTTGGCGTACATAACAGGGTCGATTACAATATTGGCGGGGCGGTAATTGCGCAGGCGTTCGGCAGTTGCCGCCATCGCGTCGGGTGAGGAAAGCATACCGATTTTAACGACGTCCGCGCCGATGTCCTCAAAAACGGCGTCAATCTGTTTGGCAATCATATCAGGACGAATGGTTTGAATGTCGATGACTCTGCGTGTGTTTTCCGCCACGACTGCCGCAATGACGCTCATTCCGAATACGCCGTGTGCACTGAAGGTTTTTAAATCCGCCTGCACGCCTGCGCCGCCGCTGCAATCGGAGCCTGCAATGGTTAGTGCTGTTTTCATATATTTAAGTTCTCCTTTCGGTTGTTTTTAATCGGTTTTGTCTGTCGGTGGACAGGCGCGGTAGGTCATGTTCCAAAAATCGAGTTCCAAAAGGCTTGCCTGATAAAAAAGGCGGCGCAAGGCTTCCAGCTCTGATTTCGAACGGTTTTCACATTTGCGCTCCGCAAAGCTGCACCATTCTTTGCACTGTCCGGCGTAGAAATCGTCTGCGTAATCCATGATAAAATCCCGGTACTGCGATTGCCTGCTTTCGGGGGCGTCGGCGATTGTGCGGAAGATATAGCTGTAGCTGAGCATACAGGGGAGCGTTGACATTAAAATTTTGCAGTCGTCCTCGTATACTGCGGTTTCCGTCAGAAAATCAATGTAACGCTGTGTTTCCGGCAGCGGGGCGGTCTGTTCCGCGTCCTCCTGCGTTATGCCAAGCTGTGCGAGATAGTGTAGACGCACTGCGGATTCTGCGTCGGTGACAAAGCCTAGAAGGGTGTGGTAAATTTGGATATCTTTTAAGGTGGCGGCGCAGTAAATTGCTTTTCCGAATACGCGGGCATAGTGCTTGAGATAGAGGGAGTCCTGTATCATGTATTTCCGAAAATGTGTTTTGGGGAGCGTTCCGGTTTTTAGGTTTTGCACAAACGGCGTGTCTGCGCATTTGTCCCAAATCGGGTAATTTTGTTGTAGTACGGATTTCATAAATGTCATGTTCTGCCTCCTGTTCTTTGGTGCAATGCCTATGTGCATGAAAAAAAGAGCCTCAGATAAAGTATGAAGCTCTTTCAGACGCAAAACGGCGTAAGAAATTGCTTCCCTACGCCGGTATTAGCCGACAGGTCGAGAGGTCAGGTGTTAGCCTTTTTCAACTTGTTCAGTTCCCTCGCAAACGTGTTTTAAGTGGTTATTTTGTTTTGATAAAAGTATAGACGATGAAGGGGTGAAAGTCAATCTCTTTTTTGCTCACAATCAACCTTCCTCCCACAACGCCTCCCATTCAATACTCGCCGGGCGCTCCTGTGTGTCCCAAAATTCTTCTATGCAGTAAATGGCTTTTTCAAGCGGTATGATAACATATTCCGGAGCCGTCCACGCTTCGCCGCCTGCAAGAAAGGTCACTTCCTCGTCACAATCCCCGCAGGACTGCCACACGTCGCCGTCCTCATTTTGAAAGTAGTGGACGCAGGCGCAGCCGCCTTTTGCGAGAATGGTAAGACAGGGGTATTCTGTCTCCTCACTGCTTATCCAAAGCTCATCACCGTCCGGCAAAGCGGCGCCCCGTTTTATCAGCTCAGTTATTTCCGCTTTGCTTTGGCATAATTGTTCGCCGCTTGTGGTACTCACACGCATACGTTTTTCAGATGGGTTCATAACATCGTTCTCCTTGTACTATAGTGGAAAATTATCCACATTGAAAAATAAAATCATTTCACAATTATATTTTAACTTTGCATTCATTCCTGTATAAATAGTAACATTAACATTAACATGTATTTATTATAACGGGATTGGCAATCATTTACAATCACAAATTGCACAGCTTTCCTTAAATAATAATTCCTTATTTTTAAGCAGCTATATCGAATGCTTTTTTCAAAACCATCATGCATAATAGACAGAATGAAGTTATTCGTGGAAAAGGAAAAAATTCACTCAAGAAAACTATAAAACATGACATCAGATGTCGGGTTATATTTGATACCCTGTTCCCATAGGAGGTGCCAAAATGAAATTGGAATGGAGAAAACACGAAAAAGCGCTGTACGGAGCAAAATGTATCCCTGCTTTCGTAGAGATACCGAAACAAAATTTTATTATGATAAAAGGAAGCGGAAATCCAAACGACACAGATTTTTCAGAAAAGGTATCTGCCCTTTATTCACTGGCGTATGCCATTAAAATGGGCTATAAAGCCGTTGCGTCGAAAAACGTTTTATCCAATGAAATCCACGACTTTACGGTTTACCCTTAAAGAAATTAGGCTTCTGATAATTGGAAATCTTGTAAAATAAGTGTTGATGGCATATAATAAAGGTGATTGGGAAGGAGGAGTCCTATGCAGTCTATGGCATTGAAAATAAATCATCTGCTGGAAGGTTTGGAAGAAGAGGATTTTGACAAGGCTGTTTCCTATATAGAATTTTTAGTCAGTGACAGAAAAAAGAAGAAAGCAGTACAAGAGGCACTGGCAGAAGAAAAAGAGGATGTGGAGGCGATTGTCAGATCTCTGACAGGCATTATCCCGGATAAGGGAAAGACACTGGAGGATTACCGGAATGAAAGGCTGAAAAAATATGAAATACCTGATTGATACGAATATTATCCTTGATGTGCTGCTAGGCAGGGAACCTTATTATGATGACAGTGCAAAAGTGTTAAATCTGTCCGGAAAGAAGAATATTACCCTGTATGTAACGGCTTCTTCCATAACAGATATATACTATATTGCGAACCAGACGCTGAGAAATAAGGAAGAAGTAAAGGCACTGTTGATAAAGCTGCTAAAGGTTGTATTCATTGCGGGTGTTTCAGAAGATGAGATTAGGAATGCACTTGCATTGTCTTGGAGGGATTTTGAGGATTCGGTACTTTTATGGAAAATATATTGATTGTGCTGATAGGGGCAGTTATCATGACGTGTAACTGCCCGTTTTGTAATATAAATGAAAATTATCGAAATTGTTTTTTTTATCGGTGAGCTTGTGCAGATTACAACAGAATTGCTGCAAAGTATATGGCATATCCCGCCAACAACAGCGCACCGTGCGGGCGTTTGAGTGTTTTATTTTTATGACAAAAGACAATCAGACAAAATGCAGCCACTGCGGAAATGATGCTGTCAAAGCGAAATTCCGGCGCAAATGCCACAGGGCGGATAAGCGCGGAAAGACCTACGACAAACAGGATGTTAAAAATATTGCTGCCCACAATGTTCCCGATGGCGATGTCCGCCTCGCCCTTTCGCGCCGCCGTAACCGATGTTACAAGCTCAGGCAGGGAAGTCCCGAGGGCGACAATGGTTAGTCCGATAAAACGCTCGCTCATGCCCAGTTTTTTGGCAATGCCACAGGCGGCGTCCACTGCAAAGTTACTTCCTATGACGGTCATTGCCAAGCCTAAAATGCACATTAGGAGGATTTTCCAAATGGCTTGGGAACTGGGGGTGGTATCATGCGCATTGCTTTGTGCGGTGTTTTTGCGTGCGGAGCAAAACAGATAGGCAAGGTATAGGATAAAAAGGGCAATCTGCACAACGCCATCTGCAAGCCCGACTGTTCCGTCTAACCCTTGCAACAGCAACAATATGCTCACACCCGTAAGAAACGGCAGTTCGATTGCCACAGTGCTTTTTTCGACCGCAAGCGGTGTGATGACTGCCGATATTCCAAGGATAATAAGAATGTTGAGGATATTGCTCCCGACGACATTTCCAATCGTGATATCCGCGTTTCCTTTCAGCACGGCGGAAATGCTGACTGCCGCCTCCGGCAGGCTTGTGCCCATTGCGACGACGGTCAGACCAATGATAAGCTGCGAAATGCCAAGCCTTGCCGCAAGCCCACACGCCCCGCCGACGAATAAATCCGCGCCTTTCACTAGCAGAACGAGTCCTGCGGATAAAATGAGTAACCATGCAAAAATTTCCATAATGAGAATCTTTCCTTTCCGTTTTTCGATGTGCGTTTTTGAATTTTACGCACATATTTTTTGATGATTTCGGCAAAATAAAAAGACTTTGCCATTTACAATAACAGCAAAGTCTTGCAATTTCATTACAAAGCCGGATCACTTGGATCGTACTGACGGCAAGGTAAACATGGAAACGTTTCATGAAAATTTTCCATGCAAGCTACTCCCTTTGTAGCTTTAGTATAGTATCAATGCAGAGAGAATGTCAATAGTAAATTGAAATCACAAATCAAAATTTCAACAAAAATACAAAATTTAACAGGTTGTATGTACACATCCGTTTATGTTATAATACTCTCAAATAAACGCACCCACAAAGGAAGAAATTATGTACACAGTCATATTTGCCGATACCGAAGTAAGCCCGAAAACAAATACCGTATTAGACTATGGCGCCGCAGTGGACGCAAATACGTCTATCCACACCAATGCAAGGGGAAAATTCCGCGATTTTCTCATAAAAAACAGCACAGGCAGCAAGCGCTTCGTGTGCGGGCATAATTTTGTGCACCATGACGCAAAATACATCCGGCAGGAATTGCAGGACGCCCAGATTGACGACATCATAGACACGCTCTATCTGTCCCCGCTGCTGTTCCCGAATAAGCCGTACCATGCCCTAGTCAAAGACGACAAGCTGCAGACTGACGCGCTCAACAATCCGCTCAACGACGCAATCAAAGCGATGGAATTATTTTATGATGAAGTAAACGCCTTTTACAGCCTGAACGAGCTGCAAAAGGATATTTATGCCGATTTGCTTTATCAGAAGGAAGAATTTCATGGCTTTTTTTCGTATCTCAATTTTTACCCGAGAAGAGGCACGGCAAATCTTATCCGAACAGTTTATCATGGCAAAATATGCAGCAACTGCGATATTGCGGGCATTGCGCAGCAGTATCCGGTGGAGCTTGCATATGTCTTGGCAATGATTTCGGCAAAGGACACGACGTCCATGATACCAAACTGGGTGAATATGAGGTTCCCGGCGGTTTCCAATGTCATCCGGCTGCTGCGCGGTACAATCTGCGCCGAAAAATGCGCCTATTGCCAAAAGGAGCTGAATATCCACAGGCGATTAAAGCAGATTTTTGGCTATGATGATTTTCGCAAATATGACGGCGAAAACTTGCAGGAAAAGGCAGTGCAGGCGGCGGTGGACAATCAGTCCCTGCTTGCCATTTTCCCGACGGGAGGCGGAAAGTCAATCACGTTTCAGCTCCCCGCGCTGATGGCAGGCGCATTGTCCAAGGAGCTGACGGTTGTCATCTCGCCGCTGCAATCCCTTATGAAGGATCAGGTGGACAACCTTGAAAAGAAAGGCATTGTGGATGCTGTGACGATTAACGGGCTGCTCAGTCCGATTGAACGCGCGGACGCCATTGAGCGTGTTGAGAACGGAATGGCATCAATCCTATACATATCGCCGGAGTCCCTGCGCTCCAAGACCATCGAGCTTTTGCTCCTAAAGCGCAACATTGCAAGATTTGTCATCGACGAGGCACACTGTTTTTCCGCGTGGGGACAGGATTTCAGGGTGGATTACCTATACATTGGCGACTTTATCAAAGAGCTGCAGGAGAAAAAACAGTTAAACAAAAAGATTGCGGTATCCTGCTTTACCGCGACTGCCAAGCAGAAGGTGGTCAGCGATATCAAGGCATATTTTAAGGAGCATCTGGACTTGGATTTGGAGCTGTATACCTCCAATGCAAGCCGAAAAAACTTACGGTACGAGGTCATTTACAAGGAAAGTGACGAGGAAAAATACGCGGCGCTGCGGTGGCTTATAGAACAGAAAAACTGCCCGACCATCGTCTATGCTTCAAGGACAAAACGGACGATGGAGCTTGCTAAAAAGCTATGCGACGACGGCTTTTCGGCGCGTGCTTTTAATGGCAGAATGGATCGGAACGAAAAGCAGGAAAACCAAAATGCCTTCATCAACGACGAGGTACAGGTGATGGTTGCGACCTCTGCGTTTGGCATGGGGGTAGACAAGCCGAACGTCAAGCTTGTGGTACACTATGATATTTCCGATTCGCTGGAAAATTACGTGCAGGAGGCGGGCAGGGCAGGCAGGGATCAGAACCTGCAGGCAGAATGCTATGTGCTTTTTAATGAAGGGGACTTGGACAAGCATTTCATGCTTTTAAATCAGACGAAGCTTAGCATCAGTGAAATCCAGCAGGTTTGGAAAGCGATTAAGGATCTGACAAGGAACCGTCCGATTGTACAGCGTACACCACTGGAAATCGCGCGGCAGGCGGGATGGGACGAAACGGTCTCGGATATTGAGACGCGTGTCAGGACGGCAGTGCAGGCACTGGAGAATGCCGGATATATTAAACGCGGGAAAAACGTGCCGCACATTTACGCGACAAGCATTCTTGTCAGGAACATGATAGAAGCCTCTGCAATGATTGAAAAGTCCTATAAAATGAATGAGGCGGAGCGCACGAACGCAAAGCGGATTATCAGTATGCTGATTTCGGCAAGGAGCGTTGCGAATGCGGCGGCTGACGAGGGGGAGTCGCGGGTTGATTACATTTCGGACAGGCTTGGCATCGGGCGCGAGGAAACGTTTAAGCTCATTCAGATTTTGCGCGAGGAGAATATTTTGGCAAACACGAAGGACTTGACGGCGTACATCCAGAAAACGGATACGGAAAATAAGTCGCTGAATATCCTTAGGAAATATTCCCTGCTGGAAGAATTTCTTGTGAAAAATCTAAACGAGGATGGGGAAAGCCTGAATTTAAAGGAGCTGAATGAAACCGCCATAAGCAGTGGGATAAAGACCGCGACAGTTAATGCGATGAAGACCATATTTTATTTTTGGACCATCAAAAAATATATCAAAAAAAGCATTGAAAACACGACGCAGCGTACGGTTGTCATTCCAGAGCTGAAACGGGAGCAGTTGTGGAAAAAGCGGCAGCAGTGTATTGGTCTGGCGGATTTTATCGTAAAGTATCTGTTTGACAAAAGCAGGGCGGTTCTAAGCAGCAAGGAGCAGGTTTTGGTGGGCTTTTCCGTTTTGGAGCTAAAGCAGGAATATTGGAAAAGCAGGGATATCGCGGCGTCCGATGAGGAGGTGGAGGACGCGCTTTTGTATTTGTCAAAAATTGATGCCATGAAGCTTGAGGGCGGTTTTCTTGTGCTTTATAGCGGAATGCAGATTACAAGGCTGGAGCTGGACAATAAAATCCGGTACAAGGCAGACGACTATAAGGATCTGAATGCGTACTACAAACAGAAAATGCAGCAAATCCATATCGTCGGCGAGTTTGCGAACATGATGGTCAGAAATTATCAGGAAGCGCTGCAGTTTGTCAATGAGTATTTTCAGATGGATTACCGGATGTTTATCGCAAAATATTTCAAGGGAAACCGGAAAAACGAGATTAACAGAAACATCACGCCGGACAAATACAATAAGCTGTTTCAGGAGCTGTCGCAGCGGCAAAGGGAAATCATTGATGATGATGTGTCGAAGTATGTCGTCGTGGCGGCAGGACCGGGAAGCGGCAAGACAAAGGTCTTGGTGCATAAGCTCGCTTCGCTCATGCTGTTGGAGGATGTAAAGCATGAACAGCTTCTGATGGTGACATTTTCGCGCGCGGCGGTGACGGAGTTTCGCCAGAGGCTTTATGCGCTGATTGGAAACGCAGCGGGCTTTATCGAAATCAAGACGTTTCATTCGTACTGCTTTGACTTGATTGGCAGGGTGGGAAATCTTGTCAATTCCAAGACGGTCGTGCGGGACGCTTCGGAAATGATTGAGAACGGGGACGTTGAAATCGGCAGGATTACGAAGACCGTTCTTGTGATTGATGAGGCGCAGGACATGGACGAGAATGAGCACAGGCTGGTTTGCGCGCTGATGGAGCGAAACGATGATTTGCGTGTGATTGCCGTAGGGGACGACGATCAGAATATTTATGAGTTCAGAGGCTCTAATTCCGCTTATTTTGCGGCGTTTTTGAAGGAGGAGAACGCGAAGAAATACGAGCTTTTGGACAACTACAGAAGCGCTCCTTGCATCGTGGCGTTTGCCAATCATTTTGTGCAGTGCATTCATCAACGGCTGAAAAGTGCGCCTATTGTCTCGCGGGGCGCTGCGGGCGGCGAGGTTGAGCTGGTGCAGTGCGCAAGCCAAAATTTGGAGGAGCCTGTGGCAAATGCGGCAATTGCGGCGCGCAGCAAAGGAACGGTGTGCATTCTCACCAACACCAACAACGAGGCGTTCTGCATAGTCGGGCTTTTAAAGCACAAGGGAATTGGCGCAAAGCTGATACAGTCCAGTGACGGATTTGATTTGTATAACATGGTCGAGCTGCGGTTTTTCATGATGAAAATTGAGAAGGATTTGACAACGCCGATTATTTCCGATGCGAAGTGGGAGGACGCGAAAAGCAGGATGGCGCGGTATTATGAACGCAGCAGTAATCTTGCGCTGTGCCTTACGATTTTGGCAGTTTTTGAGCAGTCCAACAAGCGGAAATACAAATCGGATTTGGAGGCGTTTTTGCATGAGTCGAAGCTGGAGGATTTTTTTCAGAATGAAAACGGCGATGTGGTCGTGTCCACGATTCATAAATCAAAGGGCAGGGAGTTTGACGAGGTTTTTATGCTGCTTGACAAGGTGCGCATTGATACAGACGCGTGCAAACGCAAGCTCTATGTGGGTATGACAAGGGCGAAGCGGGGGATGCATCTGTTTTATAATAATAAGGAGTTTGACCGTTTTATTTCCGAGGGTGTGAGGACGAGGGCGGATGATGTGCTGTATGAAAAGCCGGAGGAAATTCTGATGCAGCTTTCACATAAGGATGTTAATCTTGGTTTTTTTAAGGGGAAGAAAGAGATTATCCGGCAAATGATATGCGGCACACAGCTTTTTGTGCGCGGGGTGGAGCTTTGCGTGGAATATGACGGAAGAATGCAGGCGGTGGTGCAGTTTTCCAAGGATTTCCGCAAGCAGGCGCAGCAGTATCAGACGCAAGGGTATGTGATGAAAAGCGCGCGGGTGCGGTTTGTCGTGGGGTGGATGGACGTGGACGAAGGGAAGGAGTATCCGATTGTTTTGCCGGATGTGTGGTTTTGTCATGAATGATGTGTTCAGCAGGGATTACCCTAGAGATGTAAAAGTGGAGCTTTTAAGCAGAGGGAAGTATTTCCGTTAAAGATGGGGATACTTCCCTTTTTGCGTGGAAAATGTAAAGATATTTATGTTTTTGTGTGCATTTGCGGAGTGTTAAAATTTTTACAGGAACAGGTTGAAAGCCTAAAGGCAAAAAGGTTTCTTGAGTTTCCGCAAAATGTAATAAAAAAATGATTACACTCTCTCAAAGCATCAATCTGCCGATTTTTTGAGATTTTAAGAATGGCAGCTCTGTGAATAGAGACACTTTAATAAGCCCCGCCGGAACCGGACTTCGGGAGATATATTCTTTTATCTATTCAAACAGCCAGCTTAAGGCAGAGTTGACGGTATTTCGGACGTTTCGTCCGAAACCAGAGCCTGACGCCCTCTCTTGCATACGAGAGTATGCCTGAGACGCCTTTTGCCAGCCGGTAATAGCAGAAGAAAACTTTTTCCTTTACAGGATCTGCTGTCTTTATGATGGCAGCCTTAAGGGCATTGGTTTCTGATCCCATGGAGATCATTGCAAGAAATGCCATACATAAGGTGATATAAAAGTTAAGCGCGTTGATTGACTTTAACTTTCTCACTCGAAAGTTTTCAAACTGGAACATCTGCTTTTTGCAGCGGAAATATTCTTCGATTTTCCAGCGTGAAAAATAGGTTCTTGCCACCCGGACCACATCATCTTTGGATTTGATTGCCTTGTTGGTGGCAGGCATCATTGGATGCTCGGTAATGCCATAAACAAGTACTAGATAAATATCCTTTCTGGATGCGGTAATCTGCACCCTTACATGGGAGAGATATGCTTCATGTTCTTTCCCTTTGTAAAACACACTGGTTTTGACTCTGCCTTTTCGGCGGTTGCAAAGCTCTGTAGCCGGTGTCCATTTGTTATGATACAGCAGCCTGCGTTTAGCGGTCAGGCGAATGACATAATCCTGACCAAGTTCATCCAGTTTTAAAAACATCTTATTGTCATCGTATCCCCTGTCCATGGCAAAAGTTGCTTTACCGAAGAGAGAAGCTCCCTGTTTTATGGCGTCGAAAGTGATTGTATTTGCAGACTTATAGTCTTTTTCCCGTGAAGAATGAATGTGGGAGAAGATGCTGACAGGATGATTGCTGGCGGTAAGGACACAGGCTTCTGTAACATGATAGCCCTTCTTATAAACACTTTTTGTGGCAGTGCTTTCAGAACCATCCCTGACAATGCCCAGGGCTTCGAATTTATAACCGTCAGGTTTTACAACATCACTGTCATCAATGTAAATCACAGGTTCAGCAGGAACCATCTTTTTTACCTGCTGGAGATAGGAAGCTGCCGCAGGAGCTGGGGTTCCTTTATCAAGGTGTCTGGACAAACGGTCAACAATATTTATTTTTTTAGAGGGTTCGTGAAGCTGGTCTACAACATCGGTCAGAAGGCAGCTTCTGGAAGCCAGCATACCATAAGTGATGTCAGCGACAAATTTCTTTTCGGGTTTTGAAAGGTGGTTTGAAATTTTATTTGTAAAAGTCAAAATTTTTCGTTTTAAAGCGTAAGTATTTGATGTAAAATTAGTCATAAGGAATCCCTTTCTTTTTTGTTTAGTGAGGTTTTATTGTGGTGATTTAATTTTACAACAAAAAGAAACAGGATTCCTTATATTTTGGCTATTTTTTGAAAGTTGTGGATAACGATATATGGAAAAAGATGCAATTATGGATAAAAGTACGGAAACTCAAGAAAAAGGTTTTGATTGAGTTCACACAAGTCTTGTGATATAATCTTTAAATATACCAATTTGCAATCAAGAAAATAAAAAGCTATCAGTATGACAGACCAACGACAGAACAGTTTTTTCGTTAGGAAATACTAGAAGGAGGAAGAAATGTACACAATAGCGCTTTGCGATGACGAAGAGGCAGGACTTGAGCAAATGGAGGAATATTTGTCTAAGTATCAGGAGCAAAAAGGCTCCTTGGAATATAAAACGCAGCATTTCCAAAGCGGGGAAGCGCTGCTGGAATATGTTGAAAAAGGGGAGTGTATGCCGGATTTGCTGCTCCTAGACATCTTTATGACAGGCAAGACCGGGATTGAGGTGGCGCAGGCGATACGCAGGTTTGGCAAGAAGGTGCCAATCATTTTTCAGACTATGTCAATGGACTACGCGCTAAATGCCTACGAGGTGGACGCAATCCAGTACCTTGTCAAGCCGTTAGAGGAGGATAAGTTTTTCCACGCGATGGATGTCGCGTTCGGGCAGTTGCAAAAGGAAAAGGATAACCACATTTTAATCAAGCAGCCCGGCGGTGTCAGGAAGCTGCGCCCCGATGAAATTATATATTGTGAATCGCAGAAAAATTATCAGATTTTGTATTTGGAACAGGAAGAGTGCAAAATCAGAATGACAGCTTCCGAGCTGTGGGGAATTTTGGAAAAGTCCCCACAGTTTGGCAGGTGCGGGCGTTCTTTTATTTTAAACATGAACCATATTGTCTGCTTCCGGCGGGAAATGGTTCTGATGGATAACAACAAAAAAATCTACATGCCCAAAAACAAGACGGCTGAATTTAAACAGGTCTATTTGGATTACTGTTTTTCGGAAATGGACATCGGATGATTATAAAACAGTATATTACTGTTTATCCAAAACCTCTTCAATCGTGTTTAGCAGCTTTTCCTTTTCTGCCGGCTTTAAAATATAACCGGCAGGATTTGACTGCAGAATTGCACAGACGGCTTTGCGGTCTGACACGCTTGTCAGAAAGACGACCGGGATTTTTGCCATATCGTCGTCCGCAAGCATTGTCTCAAAAACCTCCCTGCCATTCATTTCCGGCATTTCATAGTCCAGTAAAACCAAATCCGGCGCCTCCTGCTGGATGGTCATTAATGCCTGCTTCCCAGAGGTGGCAAGGAGGACATCGTATTTCATATCCAGCATACTTTTGAAATTCCTGAGCATAAGCGGCGTGTCGTCCACGATTAAAATCTTCTTTTTGTCAAATCTGCTTTTTTTCGGCGCATTTTCCGCGGTATCCAAAAGCTGATGGCACTTGTTGATAAGCCCTGCACGGGTGATTGGGGAAACCATCTTTTTAAACTGTTCGTTCTCAAAAAGCTCCTTGTGGTTTTGTGCCTCCTTGCTGTCAAGCAGGATAAGCACGGGAAGCTTGGCGTGCTTTTCGCGGAACCAGTCAAGAATGGGCTGGTCGTCTCCCGCCTCCAAATCCAAATAAGAGAGAATGACCAAATCCGGTTTTAAAATTCCGGTCATTGCCTGAATGTTGTCAAACTGCTTTGTGCAAAGCTGTACCTGATAGTCCTCGGACAGGTATTCCGAAAAATTTTTCGCGGTGTTGTCTAAGTTCCCGATGATTAGTATTTTTTTCATTTTACTTTCCTCCATGCATATATGTAATTGTATAATTCTATTCGTTTAATGATTATCCCCGTTGCCGGAGCCGGACGTCATTTCGCTGATGGTCTTTTCCAAGGTTCTGATGACGGTTTTTGTCTGCTCCGCGTCTAAATTGGTGACAGAAAGGTCGAGCTGTTCCATCAGCGCAAGGACTGGTTCGGGATATTGGAACGTCTCAAAATGGCGTATGATTTCATCTGCCGTGTCAATGTCCATGCGCTGCATTGCCTGCTCCAAGATGGAAAAATATTCCTGTATCATGTGCAGGTCGGCATGGGGTTTTTCAGGCTTTTCGGAGTCGCTTGGCTTTTCCGCCAACGGGCGGAGCCGGTTCTTCATGCGCTTCCACTCCTCCAGGAAATAGGGCGTCACGGAGAAGAGAATATCCGTTCTGCCGTCCCTTGCGGCATACTCAAGCATTTTCGCAACGCCGGACAAGGAGGTCGCGCCAATCATGGCGGCAGAGCTTTTCATCGAATGGACGCGTATCTTAAACTGCCTAAGCGCCTCGGCGTCGGAGTTTTGGATTTGGTCAAGGAACTGCACCAGTGCATCGTGGTCGGAATCCATTGCGCGGTAAAAGTCCTTGATTGTCTCAAACAACATCTCCGGCTCCTTGAGGTGCATCAGGGCATATTCCCAGTCAATCCCGTCAATTTCCGGAAATTCATAGTCGGGGGCAGGCTCGCTATCAGCCGCTGGTACCTCTGTAATAGTAGTATCATCAGATATTTCACAAAGTACGATTTTTTCATCGGGCAACAGGTCAAGCAGCATTGCTTCGAGCTTTTCCGGATTAATCGGCTTGGAGAGAAAGCTGTGGAACCCTTCCCTTAAATACATTTCCTTTGCCCCTGCAATGGCATTGGCGGTCAATGCGATGACCGGAACCGTGCGGCAGGGAGAGCTTTCGTCTGCCATAAGGCGGTGCAGCGTCTCAATCCCGTCCATGTCCGGCATCATATGGTCAAGGAAAATCAAATCATAAGCATTCCTGCGCGCAAGGGAAAGGCACTCCATGCCGCTGGCAGCCTCGTCAATCTGCAACAAGGTTGCCTTTAAGAGATTTTTAAATACCCGTCGGTTCATGGCGTTGTCATCTACGACAAGCACCCGTGCGTCTGGGGCGGTCAGCATGGTCTTGTAGGTGTATTCCTTTGCCTGATTGCGAATGCGCTCTTCCAAATTGCCGATTGGCTCCGCGTTCACAATTTTCTGCTCCAAGGTAAAATAGAAGTCAGAGCCTTCCCCATAAACGCTTTTCACTTGGAGGCTGCTTCCCATGAGGTCGAGTAGCTGTGTGGTAATGCTCATGCCAAGTCCCGTTCCCTCAATATTGCGGTTGCGCTGCTCCTCAATCCGCTCAAATTCGGCAAAAAGCTTGGAAATATCCTCCTCCTTAATGCCAATTCCGGTGTCCGTTACATGGAAGGTCAGGACAACCGTGCCCGCGTCGTGGGAAGCGCTGCCCTGAACCGTTAAGGTCACGCTGCCCTGTTCCGTATATTTCACGGCGTTGTTCATCAGGTTAATCAAAATCTGACGAAGGCGCACATCATCACCCCACAGCCGCGACGGAAGCTGGCTGTCAATGGAGAGCCTGACAGAGAGCCCTTTATTTTCCGCCTTCATGGAAATCATGTTCATAATGTCATGAATAAGGCTGCTGAAATCATATTCCTCCGGTATCAGCTCAAGCTTGCCGGATTCAATTTTTGACAAATCCAAAATATCATTAATCAGGGAAAGCAGGCTCTGCCCGGCATTTTGAATATCCAAGGCATACTCCTTAATCTGCTCCTCCTTTGTCTCGCGCAAAATCATGGTGTCCATGCCAAGCACCGCGTTGATGGGCGTGCGGATTTCGTGGGACATATTGGCAAGGAAACGTCCCTTCGCGTCACTGGCTGCAAGCGCCTGCTGTCTTTGCTGCTCCATCAGGATAAATTCATGGACGGTGTTTATCATTGCAAGGATTTGCAGGAAGATAAGACCAAACGGCATGAGCGCGTTGTCCCGCAAGGCTTTCTGCGATATGAAATAGGGAACGAGCCGGGTAAGGCAGATAAACCACACAAACGTAAGCCCGAGCGCGGCAAGACGGTAGTCTCTGACCTGCCTGCGGTATAAATCGTACAGGATTGTTGATTCCATGACGGTTAAAAACAGACTAAGGAACAGCAGCACCACAAACGCATGATTTTCAGCATATCCGGTTCCCGTCAAGTGCAGCACGGTAAACAGGATTGCCTCCAACAAAACGGCGGCTCCCATAATCCGGTATAGTTTCTCATACCGCTTTTTCTGAAGCAGGTTTAGATAGAGGAAAAATGGAAGCGGCAGAAGCAGTGTCGCAAAAAACGCGATAAGATCCGCGGCAACCGGAAACCAGTATTGTCCGGCGGCAGAATTGGAAAAATTCCAAACCGCGGCAATCAGGGTTCCCCAGCCCAAGCATTCCAAAGAAATTTCCCGATGGTAAAACAGACGCAGCACGCTGCCGCCGATGATACAAATCAGGCTTAATATCAGTGTCGTAAATATAATTAACAGTTGAATAAAACTTCCCGCCATAGCGATTCCCTCTTTGATTTTTATTTTTATAAATTCCTTCTTAATTATAACATGCCAAATTGTGTAATGTTATTTGGCAGGATTGCATTTTGTCCCTAAGAACAAGCAAAATATCCCCGACGCTTCGCGCAAAAACAACAAGTTGTCCCTAAAAAAGTACAACTCGTTTCAAGGCTATTGAAATTTCGATAAAAAAAAAGAAAAATAGATAAAAACAGCCCGTAAAAAAACGATTGAAAATGCGTCAGAGGAAGAAAGGGCAACATGAGAAACGAAAATAATCAAATTCAGATACCAAATGTTGATAAGGGTTATATGAAGCGGACGGCAGACGAGCTTCTTGCCTCAAGGCAGGAGGGCATTATCCTGCTCAATGCAGGCGCCGGATATGGAAAAACACAGATTTTGGCAAACTACGTGCGTCATTTTCCGGGAAAAAGCGCTTGGTACAGCATGAACGACACGGACAATGATCTGATGTCCTTTGTGCGCAATTTTATCAAATCCATTCAGTACGCGCTGGACATTCCAAAGAATGATTTTGACCTTTCGCTTCCCCTTTTGGGAAACATTGATATTTTAATCGGACAGCTTGTCACGTGGCTTGACAGCAGGATTGAATTCCTGAATGTGATTTTCGACGATTTTCAGGAAATCACCAATCCCGATATTTTCAATTTATTAGATATTTTGATTGAGACGATGGATAAAAAAATCCGTCTTTTTATTGTGGAAAAACGCTCCCTTCCAAATTCCCTTGAGAAATATGTCCAAAGCGGGCAGGCTTTTTGTATCGGGACAGATGATTTGAAGTTCAACCTGACCGAAATTACCGTGCTGCTTGAAAACGCGGGAGCGTATGCCGAGCAGTGGGCGGCGCTGATTTACGACCGCACGGAGGGGTGGCCGGTGGGAACGGCGCAAATCCTGCTCCAACTGCGTCAGCAAAACAGGAAAGTCACTTTTGAGGATTTAAAGAAAATCTGCGAAAATTTGGAGGTTTCCGACTATTTCATGACGCGGGTGTACAAGACGCTGCCCTTTGACATTCAGACCTTTTTGAAAAAGACGGCGGTACTGGATTACATGACGCCCTCCATCTGTAACAAAGTGGTTGGAATTTATAATTCAGAAAGTATGCTGCGCTATCTTGTGAATGAGAAGCTCTTTGTACAGACCTTGGGCGAGGGCAGCAGCCTGTACCGGTATCATTCGATTTTCCAGCATTTTTTACTGGCACAGACCACCTTTGAGGAGCAGCAGGACGCGCTTCGGACGGCGTCGTATTTCCTCTTAAAGACGGGTGACAAAATTCAGGCGGCGGAGTATGCCTGCCGTGCAAAGGCGGTGGATATTGTACAGGCAGTCATTGAAGTATCCGGCGAGGCTATGCTGAATGACAGGCTTTACGGCACATTAGAACGTTGGTTCGCTTTTCTTGACACGCAGCATTGCGGGCTGACCGCCAAGAGCAGGTTTATCTATGGAAAGTATCTGATGGCGCTCGGGCGCACGCAGGAGGCAAACCAGCAGATTGCACAGGCAGGAAAGGCGTTTTTTGAGGACGGTCATCTGCAGGACTACAAGAGGGTTCTGCTGTTTGTGGCGGCGACGAAGCGAAGGGAAGGGGCGCTCTTGGAGGCGGAGCACTACCTTGCGGAGGCAAAAATGGATTTGGAGACCTCTTGGAATGAGGTTTCCAAAGCAATCCGCACGGAAGAGGTAAAGCTAAAATGCTGCCTTCATGATTTGGAGGGCGTTACCACGCTGCTTGACGAATACAACTGTCAGGGCTTTGCGATAGAGCAGAATATCTTTTTGGACGCCGTCCAAAAGCTCTTTGTTTATTGCGAAAAAAAGGCAATGGAGAAAAAGACATTTTATGACATTCCGGTCAACCATATCCCGGAGGGCTTTCTTTTGCGAAACTGTGTTCTTGCGGAGCAGATGAAGGCAGCGTTCCAATCCGGCGATTTGCTGCTTGCGGAGCAGACTGCAAGGGGAATTATACAAGGCGCCGAATATGAAACCTTGCAGACCGCGGCGGCATGGGAAATTCTTGCCGTGTTATCGTGGGACAGGGGGAACTATCGCAAGGCAGTGGAGCAGTCCCAGACAGGCAATGCTTTTTTGCGGAAAAATCATATATGGGATTTGGGGTTTGCGCAAAAGCAGCAGCAGATTTTAAATAAAATTAATTCGGTTCATCGAAATGTCAATGACACCCAGTACCTGATTTCTGAGAATACACAGACACAGACGCAGGAGACGGAGCAGAAGGTATCTGAAAAAATCAGGATCCACTGTATGAACGGCTTTTGCGTGTTCCTTCCGGGCTTGGAGGGGCAGAAGGTCAAGTGGCGCACGAAGAAGGCGCAGGAATTATTTGCGTATCTGTTCCATCTTCAGGGAAAGGGCGTTTCCAAGGACGTTTTAATTGAGCTTTTATGGCCGGACGCAGGCGCCAAGAACGCGCTTGCCCTGTTTCACACGACCTTGTACAGCATTCGTCAGGTCTTCTCCCAAGAAGGGGTGGAGGATTTGATTTCCTATGAAAAAAAGAAATACGCACTCAAAATGCAGTTGGTGGAGTCGGATTTGGAGGAGCTGACCTCCTACTTCCAAAACGCGGCTGCCTGCGGGGAGGAGCCGGAACGGGTTATGCAGCTCTATCCCGGCAGTTACATGGGAAACAACGGCTATCTGTGGTCTTATGGAACCGCAAAGGAACTGGAAAATGCGTATTTTAAGGTGTTACAGTCTGGCGCCGCGAAAAGAACAAGCCAAAATCAGCTAGAAGCGGCAATTCCATTTCTCCAAAGAATTATTGAAGCAGACCCATATAATGAAGAAATTATGTCGCAGTTGATTGTCTGCCTGTATCAGAGCGGCAGGCAGACGGACGCAAAACAGCAGTATGACCGTATGCAGAAGCTGTATCGTGAGGATTTGGAGCTGGATTTTGCAAAGTCATTCAAGGAAATTATCGAACAGGAACATTCATAAAGGAGCGTTTATGAACCAATATCAAAATTATCAGGCGTTTTTGGAGGATTTGACTGCTTGGGGTAATCAGGTATACGAACAACAGTTTGAATACTATCCGAAAAAAACACTTTACACGCTTTTGCAAAAGGCTACACAGAGCGCGGAGCAGGACGTTTTTTCGCCCTTTCTCTATATCACGCTTTCTGCGCATTTGGACGAGGACGAAACCCTGCTGCTTGCAGCGGCGCTTTATGCGCAGCAGGATAAAAAGCGTCTTACGGCGGAATTTTTAAGCCTTTTTTTGCATGAGGAAGAGACGGATTTGTCGGGAACGGAATTGTTTTATCAGGCAAATCCGCTGCTTTTTGAGTGCAGGACGGATACTGAAAATAAGCAGGCGTATCTTCAAATTACCCCACGGATTTTGCTTTTTCTGCAGGGGATTTATTTGGAGCGGCAGGACATTTTAGGAATGGACTGGTATTATGATTTGGAAAATCCGCTTCCGTTTTTAGGAAAAGGGATTGCGTTATACCAAAAAATTATGGATTGTCTATCCAGCATTTCGGGCAGGAAGCTTGCCTATTTACAGGGGGAAAAAGGAAGCGGGCGCAAATTAAATTATGCGTATCTTGCCGCGCAGTACAATATGAATTTGGCGGTGATAGCTTATGCGGAATTGGAGTCGGAGCAGCAGCTTCGTGAGATACAGCGGGAATGCCTGCTCCATCATGCCATGTTTGTTATAGAGCTGCCACAGCAGGAGGACGACCTAGACCCGTTATTCCACTGGCTGGAACGCGAGGAAACCATTTTTCTTTTGGGCACAAGGGCAAACCTGCATGGTGCGACTTCCCGGCAAAGACAATATCTTCCGTTTTCCATTTCTTCGCGGCAGGTATTGGAGGACAAGGAATTGTATGAACAGCTTACGCTGCGCTATCCGTGGGAATGTGAGGAAATCCGAAAGGATTTTTTAAACCGCTACAATTTCCTTCCGGGCAGAATGCAGGATATTCTCGAGCTTGCAAAGGCTTATGCGCTTAGTCAGGGAAGCGCGTGCATTACCACGGACAACCTGCGCGGCGCGATACTTGGCGTATCCTCTCATTCGCTGGATCAGTATGCGACAAAAATCCAGTGTCTCTATCGCATGGAGGAGCTTATTCTCCCCGATATGCCAAAGCAGAAGCTGTCGCACATCATCAACCGTGTCCGCAACCGCAAGCTTGTCTATGAGACATGGGGATTTTTGGAAAAGTCCGCGTATGGCAACGGTACCGCCATGATTTTTGCAGGTCCTCCCGGCACGGGTAAGACAATGGCGGCGCAGGTCATGGCGGGAGCGCTTGGCATGGAGCTTTACCGGGTAAATCTTCCTGCCATTGTGGACAAATATATCGGTGAGACGGAAAAAAAGCTGAACCGTATTTTTGATGAAGCGGAAAAAAGCATGGCAATCCTTTTTTTTGACGAGGCGGACGTCCTGTTTTCCAAGCGCACGGAAATTAAGGAGTCCAATGATAAATACAGCAATATGGAGATTGCGTTTCTGTTACAGAAAATGGAGGAATATGAGGGTGTCAGCATTCTTGCGACCAATTACCTGCAAAATTTCGACAACGCGTTTCGGCGGCGCGTCAGTGACATCATTACGTTTTCACTGCCGGACGCGAAGCTTCGCCTGCAGATGTGGCAGTCAATGCTTCCGTCAAGGCTTCCGGTGTCCGACGAAATCAATTTTGAATTTCTCGCCGGGCAGTTTGAGCTGTCCGGCAGCATGATTAAAAATGCACTGATTTATGCAAGCTTTTTGGCGGCGGAGGACGAAGAGCCGCAGCTTACGATGGGACAAATACTGAAAGGGCTTAGCCATGAGCTGGAAAAAAGCGGGAAGAAGCTCAGCCGTGGCGAGTATGGGGAATATGGGCACTTATTTTGAAGAAGAGCGTGAGCATTCACGCTGGGACAGCGGGCAGGCAATGCTGCATAGGGACGCTGTGAAAGACAAGAAGGACGAAAGCCGTGAAAAAGGGAACGAAGGCTACAGCGTGAGAAACTCCTATGGAACGCTCCGGTATCTCAAAAGGGATAAAAAAAAGCGGGAGTACCGGGAGGGCTTTGTCATGGAGGCGTTTGAGGCGCCGGGAACGCCCCTTCATACGGATAAGGAAAAGCACCTAGACCGCAGCACCATGAAACGGGTGCGGCGCGTCGGTAAGCAGACCTTGTATGCGTCCGAGACGCCTTTTGAAAATCAGGCGCTTTTTTTGGATATGGCAGGCAGCAAGCGGAGTAAAAAACTGATAAATTACCTAAAGGAGCAGCTTCATGCAAATGGTCATGAGACGATAAGGGATACCTTCGGCTTTTTGGATCAGGAGCCGGAGCGCATGGAGCTAGAGACGATGAAGGAAGGGCAGAAGGAGGCGCTGTCCCCCGAAGCCGTTCAGGCAGACCGGAAGGCTTCGTTGGAGGAGCGTGCGGACACCTACGGCAAGCGAATGGATACCCTAAACAGCCGCCTTCACAGAAAAGAGGCAAAGGAGCGTCAGCTTCGCACGGAGCTGCAGTTTATGCTGGAGGAGCGTGGGAGGGAGCAGGCGCGTGAAAACGAGGCAAAACGCGTCCAAAATGAGCAGGAGCCTTCGCAGAATGCCAAAGGAAAGCGCCAAAAGGACATTTTTCGGCAAAAGTACCAAAATTTTGAGGATAATATGGCGGATACGGGTTCAGAAAGTGGAATAGAAGAGGAGCCGGAGCCAAAAACAGAAATTTGACAAAAAATTGTTTATTTTTTTGAAAAATGTTGTAAATTGTTTAGAATTTTGTTTAGTAGAGCGTTTTATAATTATGAAATTAAGGGAGGCATAATAAGCCCCTTAATCAAAAAATACAAAACAGCATGTTGTGGGAAGTAAAGTTTTAAAAAGGAAAGGAGGCAGATGACACTGGCAACAGAGGCTGCCAGTGTTGAGAGATTATGGCTGAATATTTATCACCGGGCGTATATGTAGAGGAATTTGATTCAGGCGGAAAGCCGATGGAAGGCGTTAGTACAAGTACCGCAGGCTTTATCGGACTTGCAGAGAGAGGTCCGGCGGAAGGCGTGCCGCAGCTTGTCACCAACTTTGCGGACTTTAAGAGGAAGTTTGGCGGATACCTTTCAGAGAATGAGTATGGCGAGTATCGTTTTCTGGCGTATGCAGTGGAGCACTTCTTTGTGAACGGAGGTTCGAGGTGCTATATTTCCCGTGTTGCGCCAAGCGACGCGAAGCCTGCGAGGGCAGTTGCTCCGGCTACGGAGTCCGTGCTTCGTCTTCGTGCAAAAAATCCCGGCTTATGGGGAAACAACATGAGCATTGTGGTAACACCCTCAAGCAAGGCAAAGACACAGATTTTAGAGGAGCTTGAGACAGCGGACGGAAAACAGTATTCCGTTAAAAATTCCGCAGGCTTTAACGAGGGAGATGTGGTTGTATATAAGGATATGACAAATGTCGTATACAACCGTGTTGTAAAGAGTCAGGACAATATCCTTGTCTTTGAAAAAGAGTTTGAGGTTGATGTTGTTGACAAAAACCTTTTGCCGACAAAGGTGATTTCAACCTGTGAATTTAATTTGGAAGTTAAGTATGACGACATTGTGGAATTTTATGAGAACCTGTCGTTTAACGTAGCGATACCAAATTATATTGAGAAGAAGACGGCAAAATCAGATTTGATTGTTGCGGAATACATCGGCACAGCAAAGAAAACGGAAGCGGTTGCTCCATTTGATGAGATTGCCGGATTAGAGCCGGAGAAAGCATTCTGCGTTATTGCGCTTAAGGGCGGCAGTAATGGCTCTGTAGCGAATATCAGTGCGGCGGACTTTATCGGAACGGATAAGGGCGCAGGAAAGCGTACTGGTATTCAGGCATTTTTGGATAATGACAATGTTTCCATTATGGCAGTTCCGGGCGTGGTTGACCCCAACGTGCAGCTTATGCTGGTTGCGCACTGCGAGAACCTTGCAAGCCGTTTTGCGGTACTGGATATGCCTAGGGACGCAAAGAAGATGGACGACATCATCGCGCACAGGGAGATTGTGGACAGCAATTACGCGGCGATGTACCACCCGTGGCTTGAGGTGTTTGATCCATTGGATAAAAAGAATATGGCAATTCCGCCTTCCGGATCTGTCATCGGAATTTATGCCCGCAGCGATAATTCACGAGGGGTACATAAAGCGCCGGCAAACGAGACGGTACGGGCATGTGTGGGATTGGACTGCCAGTTCAACAAAGGAGAACAGGATATTCTCAACCCGAAGGGCGTGAATTTGATTCGCTCGTTCCCGGGGCAGGGAATACGTGTTTGGGGTGCGCGGACAGCCAGCAGCGATGGAAGTTGGAAATACATTAACGTACGCCGTTTGTTCATCTTTATTGAGGAGAGCATTAAAGCAAACACAAACTGGGCGGTATTTGAGCCGAATGATGAGGTTTTGTGGGTGCGTGTAAAACGTACAATTGATGTATTTTTAACAGGACTTTGGAGGTCAGGAGCGCTCGCGGGTTCTGCACCGTCAGAAGCATTTTTTGTTGACTGCGGCAGAAATACGATGAGCCAGGATGACATTGACAATGGAAGACTTGTGTGTGTAATTGGTGTTGCACCGGTGAAACCTGCTGAATTTGTAATCTTCAGAATTTCACAGAAGACAGGCGATTCCGTATAAAATTCCAGATGAAGAAAGGAGCGTTGTTAGGAAATGGCTAGTACCCCATATGGAAAATTTAGATATAAGGTAGAAATAGACGGCTTAGAGGCCGGAGGTTTTTCAGAAGCATCCGGATTCGATGCATCAATTGATGTCATGGAATACCGTGAAGGCGATATGATTCAGACACCGATGAAGCTTCCGGGTTTGAAAAAATACGGAAACATTACGTTAAAGCAGGGCGTTGCGGATTCTATGGTAATGTACGAGTGGATGATTGCAGGTGTGGAAGGCGAAGTAGAGCGCAAGACCATTACAATCACAATTTTGGACGAGACAGAGACAGCAACCGCGTCTTGGCAGGTAATCAATGCGTGGCCCGCAAAGTATACGGCGCCGGACTTCAATGCATTGTCTTCGGAAATTGCAATTGAGTCCATTGAAATTGCGCATGAAGGAATGACGAGAGTTTCTTAATAGATGAGTGGACGGTAAAACCATAATTTAGAATCATGCTCCGGATGCGGACAGCGTCCGGAGCAGAAAAGAAAACGTATCGTAGAAAACAGTAACAAGACAGGAGGAAACGGGAGATGTTTGAGACTGAGTTTTCTTTTGTTCTGCCCAAAGGGTATATGGACAGAGAGGGGAATCTCCACAAAGAAGGAAAAATGCGTTTGGCTACGGCGGCAGATGAAATCATACCGCTGCGTGACCCAAGAGTACAGCAGAATCCCGGATACCTTGTAGTGATTTTGTTGTCCCGCGTGATTACAAGCTTAGGAACAATGCCTGCGGTGGATACAAAAGTAATAGAGGGGCTTTATACCATGGATTTGGCATACCTGCAGGATTTGTATGAGCGGATTAACCAAGCGGAGGTTCCCACATACCATGCGGTCTGCCCCCATTGCGGAAAAGAGATAGCAGTGCCCATAAATTTTATGGAAGCCGGGCAATAAACATGTATCCGGCTGACAAAATATATGAAGAGGCGGCTTTTATTGCGTACTATGTGCACTGGAGCCGGCAGGACGTGCTGGACCTTACGCACCATGAGCGGCTTCGCTGGTGCAAGGAAATATCAGAGATTAACCGGAAGGTCAGTCATGAACCGCAAAAAGATGATATTTTCCGGCTATAAGCAGCAGAAAGGTCTGCTTACGAAGAAAGGATTTGTGATAGAAAGATGTCAATGCAGAATAATCTTGCAAGGCGAACGAAGTTTCGTGTAATCCTAAACGGAATGCCTTTGGGATTTTCCAAAATATCCAATATATCTTCTACAATGGAGTTTGAGACGGTGGTGGAAGGCGGGGTAAATGACAGGGTTCATTATCTGCCAAAGCCAAGACAGTCGATGGATAAGCTGATACTGGAATATGGAATTGCCAGCGGTGAGCTTACAAGAACCACGCTCACGGCGGGATATGAGCTTGTAAGGGGAATTATCATCATGGTAATGCCGGAAACCGGAATGGTGCCGACTGCGACTTATCAGGCGAACTGGGGAATTGTGACGAAATGGGAGATTGATACGCTGGACGCAGGAAGCAGCGGTCTTCTGATTAAGAAGGTGGAAATTTCCCACAACGGACTAAATGAAACCATTAATAAAATCGGATTGTAAAAGATGATTGGAACAGACAGATGTTAAAGCTACGGGAGCCTTTTTCACAAAAAATACATCTTCATATCAGACAGAACATGCTACAGCGGCTGTGGGATAAGTATGTGCCGCAGTCTTCGGCAGCGTATGGGCAGATACAGCTTGTCTATTTAAAGAATATGCTGGGAGAGCTTGAGGAGCAGCCAAAACAGGTGAAGCTGTTGCTTTGGTTACTTCTGAAAAATAAAATCATGCAGATCAATCTCATGCAGTATCCCGCGTTGGTGAAGGTCGGGCAAAAGCAGATGGAGCGCCGTCTGCGGCAGATAGAGCGGTATTATGGTGCACAGCTAAAGAGCTGTGATTTTACAATGTTTCGGACGGTAAAACAGTATTTTGCGTTATTGGAGCAGGCACAGGAAAACAGCAGGCGTTATCAGGGCTGGCAGAACAGCTACCGGGAGATTGAAAAGCAAAGGGAGGAGTCCCGGTTGCTTTCTCTTTTTTCTGTGAAGCTGCAGGAGCTTGTGACGAAGCATTCCGAGGGTGCGCTGCGGACAATGGAGCGGGAATTTGTTTCTTCCTTGTCAAAGACGGAATATCAGACCTTGTCAGAGGAAATGATTTGGGGGGAGAAAACGGAACTGATTTCCTATCTAAGGGCGTGTGATACGGCACAGTGTGAAAAGATTATCAATGTGCTGGAAAGGGGAGTCAGGGACAGCCGGACAAGGGAGGTTTTGGAGGTTGTTTTTGAACAACCTGCAAAAGAAGAGCTGATTGCGGCGGTGGAGCGGTTGGAGCAGAAGGAATTTTGTCTGTTTTATCATCAGGTGACGGAATTGGAAGATGTCGCTTCGCAGATGGTCGTATGGAAAGAAAAGCAGTCGGAGATGGTTCAGAGCATTGACAGGCTGGAAACGGTATTGCTGCAGCAGATGTGGGAGCAAGTGGAAGAAATGATGCGCCCATTGGAGCAAAATATTGTGCAGAATACCATGCAGGTATGGGAAAAAAATGTTTTGGAGCAAAATACCGTACAGTTATGGGGAAGAGATGTTTCGAGACAGGATGTGCTGCGGATACAGGAAAAGGAGCGGATATATTCCTTACTGGAAACAGAATACCGGACATTTGCAGAGGAGCTGATTTGGAAGGAAAAGCCCGAGTTTATTGCATTTTTGAAGGAATGCAGCAAGGCACGGTGCAAGGAGATTGTCAAGGAACTGGAAAAAGACATACAAATGAATGCGGTTCTTTCCTCCGTTCAAAAGCAGTCCGTAAGAAAAAAGCTTGTCGGGGCAGGGCGTAAGCTGAAGCAGGACGAGTTTATCCGGTTTTACTGGCAGATTGTGGACATGAAGTATGTCAATCCGCCGCTTATTGTATGGAAAAAGAATAAAAGCGAAATGCTTCTTGCGATTGACGAAATGAAGCCGGAACGCCTGCAGGAGGTGTGGGCGCAGATGGAAGCGGTTCCTTCTGTGAAAGGCATGAAGTCCGTCTTTTCCGAAAAAGTGCTGCAATTGCAAAACGAGTACCGGCAGAAGGAAATGCAGAGTGTTCAGGAAGAGATTTCCACTGTTTTAAAAGAAAATGCTTTGGAGAACATCACAAATATTGTGAATATCGGGCAATTGCTGCAGGATATTGGCAAGGCGCAGGAGGCAGGGAAGACAGAGAGGGCAGAAAAGGAACCGAGGGATTACACAACCGAAAGCGTTGATTTGGTATTATGGGACGGTGTTTCTCAGATCATTCGCAGACTGGAACAGGAGCAGGAAATTCGTCAGAAACGCGTGGAACAACAGCAGCGACAGGCTGTTGCAGTATACCAAAAAGCATATCAGAAGATATTCAACACAGAAGAATTTATGACATGGCAGAAGGAAAACACGGAACGGCTTGTGGAGCAGACTTTCCTTGAACGCCATCATCAGCAGGAGAAGCTCACAAGGGAGGAAATGCAAAATATCCGTGAGTGGAGTAAGGCGCTTTTGGAGATTGATGTTACAAAACAGGAGCAGTCAGAAATGGAAAATGCTCATGACATACAAGAGGGCAGAACGCAGTTGCTTCGCATGATTGAGCAAATGAACCATTACATTGAAAAGGAATATGGCTCCGAAAAAATAGTTGAACTGCTGACATCAGAAAATTTGCAATATATAGAGAAACAACATCATTTTAAGGATAAGCTCATATTAAACTGGCAGGAAAATCTTCTAAAAGATGAGAGAATACAGAATGCACTGGTATCTATTCAGAATTTGGAGGAGGAGCAGAGACAGAAATTCATTCAATCTATGGTAGACATGATGATTATCCGTCAGGAAATTACGCTGTCAGGGCGTGAACCGTCCGGCAAAGGAGCGGACATCACACAATTGCCTGACAGGGCAGAATACGCAGAACCGTTTTCTCAAAATATATCGTATATATCGGACATACCGTCCGCACAGGATAATGGATATGATTTCGAGGAGCGCGTACTGCGGACAGGAGACCGTGAATTTGCGGCGAAGCTTCTGCAAATCGAGGACAAGGAATTTGCAGGGAGGCTGTTAAATATAGGAAACAAGGCATTTGTGGAAGCGCTTCTTCGGATAGACGACCGGACAGTCATAGAGCGGCTTTTGCGGATAGACGACCGTGAAGCCGTGGAGCAGCTTTTGCAGGAAAATGACATACAGCAGTTAGATGTGCCATATGCAAAATTATGGGAGTGGGGCGAAACACTGCTGTTTCACCCGGACAATCAGCCGGAATGGGAAGACGGCGACCTCATATCGATGGAGCGGCAGGAAACGGTTTCCTTCGATGGAGCGCAGCAGGAGGACTTACAGACACAGGTAATCCGCCAGCAGATTGCAATGGCGAAGGACAGGAATTACCTTCAACGCTTAATCCGGCAGATTAACCATCAGACCGATGTGGAGCTGGTGTACACCGATAATCAGCTCAGGCTGCCGCAGGTTCAGACCTTGCTGCAATATATCCGGGAACTGGACGAAAAACAGTTTGGCGTGCTTGTAAAGGAATTAGCGCAAATAACAAAAATACAGAAAATGCCGTATGAGGAAGTCAGGGTATCAGAAACAGCGCAGGAAAAAATAGAGAACAAACATTCTACACCCGAGTCTTCAGAAACAAAAATGTTTGTATCCGAGCAAAGGACAATCCCGTATCCGGTGCTGGTGCAGCGCATTCAGGAATACGAAAAACAGCATACCTTGAAGCTTTACAGGGACATTGCAAATATCGAACAAAGAGTTTTCCCGCAGGCTTATAAGAAAAAAGGGCGGCGGCCGGTCACATACGGTCTGTTATCCTATGAAAATGACGAGGCAGGACAAAGCGACACAATACCGTCATATGAAGAAGCAGCAAGAGCATATGGCTTAGCATTATATGAAGAAGCCGGGAACGAATACGCACAGGCAGCGCTGTACGAGGAAGCCATAACCGACTACGCCGCACAGCAAGCGTTCTATGAGAAACGGCAGCCGCAAAAGCTCGAATATTCAGAACAGAAGGGACAGTCATCAGACGAGGAGCAGCAAAGAAAAGAGCTTCGTATGCAGCAGGAAACCGCACAAATCAAATCCGTGCAGGAGCAGCTCGACAAAAAATTAAAGGAAGTAGAACAGCAGCTCAAAAAAGTAGAAAACAGCACAAAGGCAAAGGAAGATGTCGGTGCTTTCGCGGAACAGGTCAAACGGCAGCTATACGAGGAGCTTCATGTAGAAAAGCTGCGCCGGGGACTGGTATAGTATACTAAGAAGGAGGCGATTTTTTGGGACTCACAAAGGCAAAACTGGAAATTGAAAAAGAAATGGGCGTCAGCGTGATTGAGGTGCTGTTTAACCCATCAGAATATCAGCTTACGGACGGCGCGAATTATGCCGAAAAAAAAATACCGGGTTTAGACGGTCCCGTCCTGCAGTATATTTCCGGAGAAGCAACGGAGCTAACCCTAAACCTCTTTTTGGATACCTATGTACCTCCAAAGCCTTCCTCTCTGCTTTCTTTTGGTCCCACGCCCGACGCTTCCACGGACGTTTCGCATATCACAAAGCAGATTGCAGACGCGACTTCGATTGACGGAAGTATGCACCGTCCGCCAAAGGTGACCTTTAAGTGGGGCTCCCTGAATTTTAACGGTGTGGTGACAAAATTCAACCATACCTACATCATGTTTACCGAGAGCGGAATGCCGGTTCGGGCAAAGGTGAGCCTGACCTTCAAGTCCTTAATCTCCCCCACGGATTCCAAACGCAGTTCGCCGTTTGAATCCCCCGACCGCAGTAAGTACCGCACAATCCGACAAGGAATTGGCTTATGGGACATTGCGAATATGGAGTATGGCGACCCGGATTTGTGGAAGGTGATTGCCAAGGAGAACGGGATTTTAAATCCGTTAGATGTCCGTCCGGGACAGGTGGTGAAGCTGCCGGCGCTTTAAAGGAGGAGAGTCAGAGTGGGAATTGTTACCATGGCAAGTCTTGCGAAAAAATATAATGATTTTATGGTACCTGCCTTGAAGGTAAAGGCGGCGGGGCATGACCTGATTGGCGCAAGTGAATACGGTGTGGAATCGGTGGAGCTTACCCTCTCACAGTCCGCGGCAAGTGCGGCAGTCATCAAGCTTACCAATGTGTACGACTTAAAAAGCCGCAGCTTTATCAGCGATGTCAGCGATTTCATTTTGGGAGAGCTGATTGAGGTGGAGATGGGATACGGTTCGTCCCTGACCTCCCTGTTTTACGGCTATGTAGATGAGATTAACTATGAGCTTTCCGAAAATCCTTCCGTGCGGGTGACGGCGGTTGATGTCCGCAGAATGATGATGGGAAGCAAGAAAAGCAATATTTCCCATCAGGTCAAAAGCTACTCGGACGCGTTTGACGAGGTGGTAAAAAAGTATAAGGCTGTGTATAAGTCAAAGGACGTCGACCCGACAGAACAGCTAGAGACAGACTGTATTCTCCAAAACGGCAGCGACTATGATTTTATCAAGGAAGAGCTGTGCAGGAAGGGAAACAGGGACTTTTTTGTCGACGCCGGAAAGCTTTATTTTAAGGATATATCGGTGGAATTATTTTCCACTGTTGAGATGGAATGGGCAAAGGATTTTATTTCGTTTCAGAGAAAGGCTTCGTTTCAGGACGCGGTGATTCGGATTATGGGGCAGGACGTTGACAAGAAGGAAGAGGTAGAAGCGGAAGTCACCGTAAAGTCCGACGATAAGCAAAAATCATTGGTGCAAAATGAAACGACACAGATGGACGCGGCTGTGGAGGATAACAGCGACGCGAAGAAGGTTGCGGAGCACAAGGCAGATGAGATGAAAAAGCAGGCAAGGCAGGCGACCGGGGTATGTATCGGCGTGCCCGAAATCCAGCCGGGCGGACGTGTCAAGATTAAACACGGGGACGGAAGGCTGATTGACGGGACATACGACATTATCGAGGTAAAGCATTCCTTTAGCGGCGATGGTTACCGGACGACATTTGAAGTGGGGGGCTGGAAGCGTTGAATTTTTTTGATGAACTGTTGTCGGATACAAAAGAGGACAAGACCTATCCCGAGATTACGGCTCCGGGGCTTTTGAATGCCATCGTGAAGGACATTTGGGACGAGGAGCACAAGGGCATGATAAAAGTCGAGTATCTTATGGGTGAGAAGAACAAAAAGACCTCGGACTGGGTGCGTGTGATGACCGGATATGGCGGGAACGGTTTTGGCAATTACTGGCTGCCGGAAATCGGCTCGGAGGTGCTTGTCGGGTTTATCCACGGTAATATGAACATGCCGGTGGTTCTTGGCTGTCTGTGGAACGGGAAGGACAAGCTGCCGGAGGGCGTCGCGACGGAAAAAAACGAGACGAAGACCATTATGACAAAAGGGGGAAACAAAATCACGTTTACCGAGACGGAAAAGAAAGAGAAAATCTCGGTGATCACCCCCAAAAGTCTGGAAATATTATTAGATGATGAGAAAGAAACCGTGTCCATACAGGATAAGGAAAAGGAGAACAGCATTCTGATTGACTGCAAAAACGGAACGATGAAGCTCAAGGCAAAGAAGGAGATTTCACTTACGATTGGGACAAAGGAAGTGATGAATGCAAGCTCGGACACGGTCAAGCTTACTTGCGGAACCGTGCAGCTCGACGCACAGCAGACACTAAAGCTGACCGGACAGACTACGAACATTAAGGGGACGAGCGTCAAGGTCAAGGCGGACGGCGAGCTGGGCTTACAGGCGTCAGGAATGACACAGGTGAAGGGCAGCATGGTGAAGATTAACTAAGGTTCATGAAGGAAGGAAGAGGTCATGGAGCAAAGAAACAATGTCAAGGCATTTCTCGGAACCGGGTGGAAATTTCCGATTGCAATTGACGGGGCGACCGGAAGGATTAAGATGTCCTCCAATGAGGACAGCATTCGGGAATCCATTCGCATTATCATAGGAACCAGAAAGGGCGAGCTTCCCATGCACCCGGATTTTGGCTGCGGCATTCAGGAGTATGCCTTTGAATCCGTTGATTATACGACGCTGTATTCCATGAAGACCGAGGTGGAGCACGCGTTAATCCGCTGGGAGCCGCGCATTACCAATATTCAGGCAGAGGTTAGCGATGAACGGATTGATGAGGGACTATTGTCAATCCATGTAAGCTACGTGGTTCGTGCCACAAACAACCAGTATAACTTGGTATATCCGTTTTATATCAGTGAGGGCGAGATTTAGGGACAGGAGCGTAACCGTTTATGAAAATTCCGCAAATGGAAAAAATGTCGAAGGAAGACATCATAGACTACATGAGAAAATGTGCCAAGCAGTATGTTCCGGAATGGCGGTATGACGAAAAACAGCCGGACGCCGGAACGGCGCTTGTGTCGATTTTTGCAGATATGATGTACGACAACATGAAAAAACTGAATATGTCCGTGACAGGGGATTTGTTTTCTTTTTTTGACGGAATTAACGCGAAGCTGCTTCCGGCAAGCCCGGCGGAGGGCTTTGCGGTGTTTGGGCTGCCGGAGGGGCTTGACAGCGAGGCGGAGGTTCCAATCGGGACAAGACTGATTGCGGAGGGAGACGAGGAGCAGCTTGTGTTTGAGACGCAGGAGGAGGTTTTGGTCAGCCCTTTGGAAATACAGAAAATCTTTCTCGCATGTCCCAAGGAAGACACGATTTATCAATTGTTTGATTTAAAAAAGGACAAAGTGCCTTCGTTCTTTTTGTTTCAAGATGGAAAAGAGAATTTACAAGGTCACCTGTTATATTTTTGCTTTGGACAGGAATTGAGCATTACAGGCTACGCCAACGCGCGGCTGTCTTTGGTTCCGGCAAGCTCGGGAATGGAACAGGGCTTGGCGGAGGCTTTGTGTGATGCCTCCCGCATTCGCTTTTACTATAGTACAAGGGAAGAATACCAAAGGCTTACGGATTACACGTATGAGGAGGGGGCTGTCTGTTTCCGGCTTCCGGGCGGCAAGGGGGGCATTGCTTCCGCGCAGGATTTGGATTTGCGCCATGTCATTTCCATGGAGGTTTTGGACGGAAGATTTTTCTCGGGAATTTATTTAAAGGACATTCTTCTGCGCACGGAATGCCTTGCACAAAGACCGGAGTTTGTCAATGTCAATGGCACCGATCAGGAGGTCGAGGAGTTCCTTGCCTTCGGGGAAAATCCGTCCTTATATGATGAATGCTATCTTGGAAGCGGCGAGATTTTTGGAAAAGCAGGTGCGCATATTTTCGTGGAATTTGACCTTGATTTTGTGAAAATTCCGTTGGAGGAGATTGCGACGGGTATCAAGCTGTCTTGGAAGCGGATTATGCGCAAGCAGGAATTCGAACCGGAACAGGAGTTTGATATTACAATCCGGGAAGTGATTTGGGAATATTACAACGGAGTGGGCTGGAAACGGCTCTCCGTATCGGCACAGTATGGCGATATTTTTGCGGTCGAGGAGGGACTGCGCGGCGTGCGCCGGAAAATGGAATTTATCTGTCCGTCGGACATTGCGCCCGCACTGGTCAGCTCCGAGGAAAATTACTGTATCCGCGCGAGGATTATCCGCATGAATAACGCCTACAAGACAAGAGGAGCGTACATAGCGCCTGTCATGGGCAATTTTTCGATAGGCTATACCTACAAGGACAATCCCTTGAAGCCCCATGTGGTATACCAGCAAAGCAACATGGAGCGCGTTGCGTATCAGTCGGAGGAGCTGCAAAAGGACGGGTTTGCATTTCCTGTCTGCAAGGCAAGGACGGAGGAACAGCGAACCTGCTACTATGGCTTCCGGCAGCCTCCGGTGGGAGGACCATTGAAGTTTTTGTTTGTCATGCATGATACGGTCAAGGACAGCCTGACGGGGAAGTGGGAATACCTGTCGCAGGAGGGGTGGAAGGAAATGCACCCGGCTGACGGCACGGAGGGCTTTGCCCACACAGGTCTCATTTCATGGTACGGGCGCAAGGACAGCGTATGCGAACAAATGTTTAGCGAAAAGCTGTACTGGATACGCTTTTATGAGGAGAATGGAAAGCAGGGCGGCAATGACATGGAAAACTGCCCCAAGATTGAAGGAATTTATTCAAATGCCGCCAGTATCCTAGGGGTTGAGACCGTGGAGGAATTTTATGGAATAGAGCCTCACGCGGAGGAAAAGCACATACAGCTCTCGTACACGGATATTTCCAGCTTGGAGGTTCATGTATTGAAGCTCGAGGATTATCATGGAAGCGTAAACAGTTGTTGGGAATTGTGGACAGAGGTGGAGGAGCTGACGGCAGGCAGCGGGAACAGAAAGGAATTTGCGGCGGACAGGCGTGCCGGAAAACTGCTGTTTCCAAAGTATATGGACGTTACAGGAAGAAATGATCAGGACGAAATCGGTATCCATGTAAAATACAGCTACAGCTTGGGTGATAAGGGAAACCTTGCCATCGGGGAAGTGAGCCGCCTAGACCGCACGGTCGGATTTATCAACAGTGTGTTTAATCCGATGGCGATGGTGTGCGGACTTGCGCAGGAGACCGTGATGGAGGCGGTGGAGCGGAATGCAAGCCTGCTTCGCCACGGCAGACGCTGTATTTCCGCAGAGGATTATGAGGACATGGCACGGGAGGCGGCGCGGGATATTTGCAAGGTGAAGTGCTTCCCCGGCTATGACGAGGAGGGCAATCCGCAGCCCGGAGCCGTAACGCTTGTGGTACTTCCGGGGGATTACGGCGAGAGCTTTTACAGCTTTGAGCGGACAAGAAAGAAAATCTATAACGTTTTGGCTGCGCACATGGACGAAAATATCGTAAACCGGGGACGGTTCCACATTGTCATGCCGGAGCTAATCCGGCTTGATGTGAAGGTTGTCTTGGAGCTTACGCAGAAGAAGGAAATTTTTGATGCCTTGAAGCGCGTCCGGGAAGAGCTGGAACGCTTTTTGGACCCGATGTGCGGAAACTTTTACGGGGACGGGTGGGAAATCGGGACGCTTCCCGACAAAAACCAAATCACACACGCATTGAAGAAGGTGGACGGGGTAAAATACATCAGTCAGCTTTCCATGCGCAAATATAAGAGCGGGCGTTTTGAGGAATATGAAATCAATGAGGAACGACTGCTCCCCTGTTACCGGCTGCCAAAAAGCGGCTTTCATGAGGTCATCGCGGAACCCTGATAGAATTTGCAAAAAGGAGCGCGGGCTATGTTCTATAATTTAAATTTAGATGATAAATCTTATCAGGAAATTGAATCAGATGCGATATTTCAGATACCCGGAAAATGCCCGGACTGGACAAATTACAACCAGTCGGACCCCGGTATTATACTGGTTGGACTGCTCTCGTGGCTCAAGGAAATCCAGCAGTATTATATCAGTCAGCTTTGCGGCTGGAAACGGCAGAAATATCTGAAATTATTCGGCACCTCCATGCGCCACGCCCTTCCGGCACAAGGGGCTGTCAGCGTGGAGCTTCCGGCGGGAATGGCGGACAGGCAGGTATCCTTAATGAAGGGTACGCGTTTTTTGGCGGGAAATATGGTATTTGAGACCATACGAAAGGAATGTCCCCACCCAATCCGGCTGATGGGTGCCTATATCCTGTGCGGGGAATTGCTGGACAAATATGTCAATATCGGAAACGATTTGGAAAAGAAAATGCGCCTGCACCCGTTTGGCGAATATCCCAAAGAAGGCAATTGCTGCTATTTTATCATAGACCAAGCATTTTCCTTGGAAACACCAACGGTTATCACGTTTGACATTCGCACGGATTACGAGGTCAGCCGCAATCCCATCGGGGAGGACTTTATCCCGCTCGCACAGCTTCGGTGGGAATACCAGTCAGCCGAGGGCTGGCAGGAGCTTCCGGTAGAATTTGACACGACCTATGCTTTTTTGCAAAGCGGAAAAATAGGTTTTGCGCTGCCGGGAGAAATGATAGAAGATGAGACCTACGGCGCCTTTCAAATCCGCGTGACATTGGTGGAAAATGACTATGATGTGGCGCCATTGATACAGAATATCTACTTTAATGAAATCGAAGTCAGACAACAGTATTCCTACTGTGATTATGAGGACTATACGCTTACGGTTTCCGGCGTCCAGCAGCTTTTGTCGGTGGAAAGCAGCATGTATCTTGCAAAAAGCGGTCAGACGGAGCTTTATGTGGAGCAGGACGGGGGCTGGGTTTTGGTACCAATCCGGCGAAAGGAGCTGACCGAAAACGGGGAATGCCGGTTGTTTTTCCTAAAGCCCGACTGGGCGGGGGAGAAGCTGGTGTGCCGCCTTGCCGCCTATGAGGAGCATTTTTGGGAAAAGCGCGAGCTTGGTGTGGGCGGCGGCTTTGCCAATCAGGAATATTCCGTGGAGCTGGATCATATTTTATATGATGAATTCGAACTGATGGTCTGTGACAGCCGTGATGGAAAATATTATTCCTATCAGCGGGTGGAGGACTTTGACAGTTGTACGCCGGAGGACGCGGTTTATGTGCTAGAGCCTGCGGAAAATAAGGTAACCTTTGGAAACTGCGAAAACGGCACGGCACCGGACGGAAATATCCGCGTGTTCCGTCTTAAGGTCAGTCAGGGAAAATCAGGAAATATCAAGGCGGGGAAAATTCATGAATGTGAGGAATTTCCCGAGTTATTAATCAGACAGTATGAAATGACCAGCGGCGGCAGGGACAATGAGACGGTGGAGGAATGCTATGAACGCCTGCGTCAGGATTTAAGGCAGATTAACCGCGGCGTCACCTTTTCGGACTACGAGAAGCTTGTCAGGCAGACACCCGGGCTTCTGGTGCTCGACAGCAAGGTGGTTTCGCCGAAAGCCGGGGCGGATTGGACGCAGGTGCCGGAAAATGAAATTGCGATTGTGGTGCGTCCTTTAAGCTATAAGGAGCGGGACGACTGCCTGAATGAAAAATACAGGCAGAATTTGGAGCAAATGCTGCGAAACAGGAAAACGATTGGAACCACCATCAAGATTTTAAATCCCGAATATGTGGGCATTTCCATCTTTGCGGAAATTGTCATCAGACCGCAGTTTACGGACGCGGAGCGCATGATTGAGGAAGCCGTGCGCGCTTACTTGGACGAGACCGCATGGGAAATCGGCAGAGCGGTTTCAAGCAGTGAGATATATGGGATTATTGACATGCTGCCCTGTGTACAGCAGGCACGCTCCCTGTCCGTGGAGGCAAGGGGCAGAGGCTTCCGGCATTTGGTAAATGGAGATGTGCAGCTTCCGCCAAACGGGCTGCCCTATATCAATGAAATGGATTTTCGGATTTTTACGGCAAGCGGTGATGGCGTGTCTTAGGCGTATCACAGACGAAGGGGCGATAGAGTGGAACAGTTAAAATATTTTGTATTCAACAAAAAACGGGACTATGAATTTGGGTACCGCAAGGACATCAGAATAACAGAGCGGGGGCTTGCCTTGGAGGAGGGTGTTTCGGAAAACGGCGTATTCATTTCCCGACTGCTTGACAGCGGGGAGGAAGGGAACCAGTGGCACCGGGCAGTCATACAAAGCAAGGGCTACGGCGATGATTCGGTTCGCTTTTCCTTCTACTGTAGTGACAAGGCAGAGGTTGTCGTGGACGATAAAATCTGTCGCTGGGAGGAGGTCATTAGAAGCGGTGACATTTCCTTCGAGAAAAAACATCAGCTTATGGAGCCATATTTGGTTCACGTTGTACAAAATCCCGAGGACATTCTGCTCTATCACGCCAAGGGGAGATATTTGTGGCTCGAAATCCAGCTATTTTGTCAGGCGGGGTTTCTGCCGGAAATCCATCACATGAAGATTTACGCGGGAAACAGGAGCTTTGTCTCGTATCTTCCGATGATTTATCAGACGGGCGGCAGAGAGGATTTTTTGGGAAGATTTCTTGGAATGTTTGAGAGCATTTATCAGGATTTCGACGAGCGGATTGAAAACTCCACAAAGCAGATAGACCCGATGGCGGCTAAGCCGGAATTTTTGGACTGGCTGGCGCAGTGGGTGGGCATTACCAATGCGCATTTGTGGCAGGAGGACAGACTGCGGCTTCTGCTTGAGGGCATTGTCAAGAAAAACCTCATTCGGGGCACGCGGGAATACGTGGAGCACATGATTGCCACCTTCACGGGAGAACACCCGTTCATTATAGAGTATGGGGAAGTGGAAGCATACCGGGGAAATGAAAAGGCATATCAAAGCCTCACACAGTCGTATGCACATGGTCCATATGAGGTCAATGTGCTTGTGCGGGAGCAGGCGGCGCCCTCCCTTCGGGAACAACATGCTTTGAAGAAAATGATAGAGGATATGAAGCCGGCACACATTCGTATGCACTTGATTATACTGCGGCCGGGTATCTATTTAGGACAAAATGTGTATGTAGGAGTAAACAGCACGCTGGTGGCATACGAACGTGCGAACTTGAACGGTGTAGCCGCAATTCCGTCTATGGTAGGGATGGCGATAAAGTAGAGGAGGAAAAGGAAGATGAAGAATTTGAAAAGCTTTCCGTTTGAGAGAAACCGGTATTTTTATGGGAAGCTGCTGTCTGTAGAAGATTTTGAGACGGAGCAGAAATATTTTAACGACAAGCGCAGAACCATTAATCGTTTTCTTTTTGGTTCCGGCGTCGTCTGCGGGCTTGGCGTTGTGGAGGTCGATGATGAGAGTATCTCCGTGGAGCGGGGACTTGCCTTGGACTTTGCAGGGCGCGAAATCGTGCTTGACGAGCCGGCGGTGCGCAAAATTACAGAGCTTGAGGGCTACGGAGCCGGACAGGACGCGGGATTTTATTATCTCTGCCTTGAGTATCAGGAAGAAGCGACCGAGCTCATGCATAACGTGACAGGGGCTGCGGGACGAAACAGCAGTGAATTTAATAAGTATAAGGAGGGCTACCGCCTGTTTGTGACGCAGGAGGAGCCGGAGCGCGAAATTTTCTCCCCGGCGCGGCTGTATGAGGAGCGCAAGGTCGTTTATCAGGGACAGGAGATTAAGATTGTCCAAACGCTGCCTAAATTCTTGGAGATGGGAAAGGATACGGCGTTGGCGGTTGAGATTACCTATACGGGACAGCAGCAGTTCTCCTTGGAGTATGAGCTGGAATTATCGTTTCTTACAAACGGGGAAGGCAATCGGGTGCGGGTTTCGTTCCAAAAGAGTGAGCCGGGAAAGGGAGGCGTTTACCAACTGGAAATTCCGCTCAAGACAGCATGTGTCTCAAATGTACAGGCGCAGGCGGTCTTGGTAGAGGACAGCTTCCGGCTTGAGATTGGGGGACGCTCCTACCATGACGTGAATCCCTGTATCAGTCAGGCGTCCGTCAATGAGTCAGATGACTATGAGGCGTTACAGACGCAGTATTATAAAACAGCGATGGATTATATTGTTGGCAATACCTTTCATCAGGGCATTTACCTTGCAAAGATTTATGTAGTGTGTGCCGGAAATGTCTGCCTGATTGAACGGATTGAGCCGCTGCCGTTTGACCAAAAAATCATGCATACAGAGATTTCCGCGGCTGTTATCCAAAAACTTGTCGAGGATGTGAAAAAGCTAAAGGAAGCAAAACAACTGGAAAATGACATACAAAAAGAAAAGGAACGGGAAAAACCGCTTCGGGCTTCCTATGGGGAAATCATTATGGAAGTCGGGCATATGCGTCCGGGCGAGGTGATTTATTCCGATGAAATTGTACACGGCTTGGGCTTTGGTCCCGTGACCGTTGAGCTTGGCTATGAGGTGGAACAGGGCTTTGCAGGCGACGCGCAGATTATCTATGGCGATACCTCCCTGTTTCAGGGGCAGAACGGCTTTGCGGCAACGCTTGGCGCGCGCGTCCTGCCTGCGGAGGGAACCTTTGAGATTGCGCTAAAAATCCTCAAGAACAACAACGCAAAACAGGTGCGGGTACACTGGACCGTTCTGCGCAATGAGGTACGCAGACCGGAGTCCGTGAAGAAGAAGCGCATTTTCATACAGCCGGATAACCCGAATGTCTTTGTGGGCGACAGCATGGTATTTACGGCAGTTTTGGAGGGCTTTACGGACGACAGGTTAAAATGGCAGGTGAAGGACCGCGACGGCGGAATGATTGATAAAAACGGGAAGTATACGGCGCCGGAGACGGAGGGGATTTTCCGGATTACCGTATCGAGCGTGGCATATCCCGAGGTGCAGGCTTCCACGTTTGTGGTAGTGCGCGAGAAAGAGTGAGGCATATATGGTAATTAAGTTTCAGAACAGTCAGTATGAGTTGATTTCAAAAATCAAATCCACAGGCTCCGGGGCAATTGAACTGTATGCCGCGTCAGATGTCGGCGGGGAGGGTGTGAAATACACCATTGCCAGTGTCAGCGACATGGAGCTTGCAAGGAAGCTGGTGCCTGTCACGACCAAGGCGAATATCAGCTATTCGTTTAAGGACTTACATGCAAGCTTTAATGCGGACGGCAGGTATTATGTGGTGTTCAGCCATGCCAGCGGGAGGACGCTGCAGCAGGTGATTGAGCGGGAGAACTGCAACCTGCAGGAACGTTTGCTGTTACTGAAAAATATATTTTCACAGATTTTCCTGCTCAATATGCCGGAATGCTTCCTTTACGAAATTCTTCGGAAGGATAATATTATAGTGGGCGACGATTTGAGCGTCCGGTTCAACTATTTCTTTACCGAGGTGGATTATTACTGGAAGGTTCAGGAGAAGGACTGTATCAGCCGTATCAGCGGAATGGTGCAGGAGCTGTTTGCCAAGGAGCGGGAACAGAAAAGCTCCAAGGAGCTGATGAAATTTTCCAAGGATTTGGAAGAGGGGCGCTTTGCCTATATGTGGGACTGTTATGTTGCCTATGACAATATTTATGAGACCGTGCTGACAAAGAGCGAACGCAAGGAGATTGAGCCAAGGCGCTTTTGGTGGCGCGCGTGGGAAAAGCTCAAGCAGATTTTCCCCAAAATTCGGGCAGCCCTTGCAGCGGCGTTAATTATATCCGCGGCACTCTATTTATTGTTTACGCTGCCCAATCCGGCGCTGTCCGATAACGGGATTACCTTTTCACAGATTGGGACACTGGAGATAGAAAAGCAGGCGAAATAAGAACGAAGGCTTTGATTGGAGGGATGAAGTATGCCGGGCGGGTTTATCGGACGTACAGCGAGAAAACTGTCGCATATTTTAATGGCACCGGTTCAGGTGGCAACTCGTAAAATAAAGAGGATGATTAGTCCGGAGTCTTTTTCTTCCAAGGTTTTAAGTGATGTCCGTAAAGGGATTAACCAAAGAAAAAAGAAAAAGGAACGGACCATTGAGGATTACTTTTCGCTGGGGCGCTATTATGTGCTCAAAAGAACGGTTTACGGCGTGACGGCTTTGGTGATTGTCGTTCCGGTTCTGTATGTCAAGCTGCTGCACCCCATTCTCGTATCACATTTTTTTACGAAAACGATGGTGGTGAATGCGCCTGAAATGGTCGGCTATTCCGGCGATGTGGAGCTTTTGTCCGGGTATGACGGGACGTTGATTTTTAAGGGAACGATGGAGGACGGTAGGATTAACGGAAAAGGGCAGCTCTACACCTATGAGGGTGCGCTGCTTTATGAAGGCAATTTTGAGATGGAGGCTTATTCGGGCGAAGGAGAGCTTTATTATAAAAATTCTCCCCAGCTTTGCTATAAAGGGACATTTTTGTTAAACCAGTATGATGGTCAGGGGTGTCTTTATGATGAGGAGGGTCATCTAATTTATCAGGGCGCGTTCAAGAACGGTCTGTATGAGGGAACGGGTACCCTGTATTTTGAGAACGGAGAGGAACAGTACGTGGGAACCTTTGCCAGCGGAAAGCCGGAGGGAAAGGGAACGCTCTACGACGAAGCGGGAGCCAAGCTTGCGCAGGGAACCTTTGAGAACGGGGAGCCGACCTTATTGGAAGTTGTGCGTACAGATGAAGAGGGAAATATCCTGTATGAGGGAACCGTCAATGCAGCGGGCGTGTATGAGGGAGAGGGCACGCTCTATGAAGAAGGGGAGCCGGTATATCAGGGCAGCTTTGCGGGCGGACAAAAAGAAGGAGCAGGAATTGCGTTTGACAGGAAAAAGCGCACTATATATGAGGGCAGTTTTGCAGGCGGAAAGAAAGAGGGAGATGGGAAGCTTTACAGAGCCAATTTAACCGCGAGAGGCAATTTGCAGGAAATGAAGGGTGATTTAATCTATGAAGGCGGCTTTGTGGGCGGAGAAAAAGAAGGTGCCGGAATCGAATATGGTTCGGGTGGCAGTATTCTCTATGACGGTGGATTTGCCGCGGGGAAATACGAAGGTGATGGGAAAAAATATCAATATGGCGTCTTAGTGTATGAAGGCGGCTTTGTTCAGAATATCTATGAAGGTGACGGCAAGCTCTATGAAGATGGGCTTCTGGTGTATGAAGGCGGATTTGTGAAGGGCGAGAAGGAAGGCGCCGGAAAGGCTTATAATGAGAGCGGCATTCTTGTCTATGAGGGCGAATTTAAGGCAGGCATATACAATGGGGAAGGCACGCTGTATGACCCTCTTACGGAGGTTGCGATTTATGAGGGCGGCTTTGAGGGCGGCATTTATCAGGGAGCAGGAAAGCTCACGGACGCCAATACGGAAATTCTTATCTATGATGGGGGCTTTTATAAGGGCAACTTTGACGGACAGGGAAAGCTGTACCATGCCGCGACCGGAAACCTGATTTATGACGGCGGGTTTTTGAAAGGCGTGTATTATGGCACCGGAACCTTGTGGGACGAAAACGGAAACATGCTTTATCAGGGAAACTTTATCAATGGAATGTACAACGGGCTGGGCACACGCTTTGAAATCGCGACCGGAAATGTTTTGGAAACAGGTCAGTTTAAAAACGGCGTGCTGGTGCAGGAGCCAGTGCCCGAGCCGGAGCCGGTACCCGAGGAGCCGTTAAGCCCTCCTGCGGAAGGGACACAGGAGGCAGTCCCGGAGGCACAGGAACAGGGAAATCCGGAGGCACAGGAACAGGAAAATACGGCAGAGGCAACCGGATGAGCGTAAGCTTCGATGATTATTTGTGGAAAGAGGAGTACATATGTCGGACTATACCAAGATTGCAGATACGGGAAACGGAATTGTCACGCTGCTAAAGGACGCGCTTGTCCCGGAGCTTTTGAACAGCCCCGATCAGGTCGGGCTTTGCTCGCCGGAGGATCATGGGGATTTCGCGGTGGGGGTTTGGCTTTACGATGTGCGGGAGGATACCTCGATACAGGCGCATGAGATGACCAACATCGGGAGGAATACCCAGCGTTATCCGTCCACCTATCTGACACTTCACTATATGATTACGCTTTATCTGCAAAGTGATTTGAAATACCGCGCACCGCAGGAGCATCAGATTTTTGGCAGGATTATTCAGGCACTGCGCGATAACGCGGCGATGGACCCTGACAGCTTTACACCAGTGGAGGGGATTGAGGGCGCGACAATCCGCATTCAGCTACAGAATTTGGAAATGGAAGAAAAGCTGCGGTTATGGACAGTGCCCAATTCGGCATACCGGACTTCGCTGTTTTATACGGCAGGACCGGTGGAAATCCGGTCTACAAGAAAGAGAACCGTAAAGAGGGTACGCGAAATCGATTACCGTTTTACGGGAAAGGAAACTGGCAAAATGGAGGGTTAGTATGCTTCATGATAAAATCAAGATACAATTGTCCAAAGCGGTTCTCTTAAGAGACGCACTGACCGGGGAACCGGTGTCGTCCGGTATCCAAATTCATGCGCCTTCCGGCGTGAGAATGGAAAAAAAGAGCACAGGACACATTTTGTTTTTAAATGTGGAGACACCGGAATTTGAGATTGAGGTCAAATCGCCTGTCTATCAGACGAGGAAGCTGCGTCTGCAAGCCGACGGGGGAGAGGCGCTTGACGACATTCCGATGTATCCGTCCCCGGCATATCCGTGGCGTGCCGGGTATACCGCAGTGAAAGGAAAGGCTGAGCCGGGGAGTACACTGTGGTTTCACTTTGAGGACGAACGAAGTGTCTGCCGCTTGGTGAAGGGCTATAAAAAGGGGGAGGGGCAAATCTCCTTTTACATCAAAAATAAAATGGCGGGCGCGCTTTGGCATATCCGCAAAAAGAAGGAAACGCAGGGCGCTTATTTTGCCCTGAAAAATATCGTGGAGCTTTCGGAGGGGTATTGTCTGAGAGAGCCATTGGAGCGGGATTATCCGATAAAGGATACGGTGATTTATCCGGCTCAGGAGACGATTGCGGACGAAAACGGAGCCTTTTACATGCTGCTTTCGGATTTGCCGCAGGAAAAATGTGTGCTGTATTATACCTGTGAAAAGGCAGGAGAAATGGTACAAAAGGAAATCGAGCTTGTTCGGGAAAAAGAGAATTTTATTTTGGAGGAGGGCTAAGAATATGGGACTTTGTGTGACAGGGGGAGCGATTATGAAATGTTCCTTTGGAATGCTGCCTTCGACGCTGAATGTTCTGCCGACGGCGCAGGTGATGTCGGCAATGCCGCTCGCGTGTATTGCGGATACGATACCGTTTGTGAACATCATGCCGTTTGGCATGTGTCAGAGCATGGCAAACCCGATGGTGGCTGCTGCAACTGCCGCCGCGATGGGCGCGCTGACGCCAATGCCCTGTACTCCGGTTCCGGTGGGAACATGGGCGCCGGGCGTGCCGCAGGTCTTGGTGGGAGGAAAACCGGCAGTGAATAACCAGTGTAAGCTGACCTGTGCCTACGGGGGAATGATACAGTTTACCGGCTCGGGCTGTCAGACTGTGCAGCTTTAAGAGGAGTGCGTTTTATGGATAAAAAAACCGGATATGGCTTCACCTTCATTGTGATTGTCGCAGCCATTGCAATGGCTGCAGTTACCTTGTACGGGAGAACCATTCGATTAAATTATATTGAACAAATTCATCTGCAGGACGGGTATCTGTACTATGTGGACCGAGAGAGCAGTGAGGATTTGAAAATTATCCGTTCCAATACGGTTGGACGAAAGGGGAATGTGATTATCTGCAAAAAGCATGACAGGGAAAAATACCGGCTCGTTGACCAGATTTTTTTTGACGACGAAGGTCAGTCCTATGTGCTGCTTGAGGAGATTAATGTGGAAACGTGGGACGGGATTAGCTGCAAGGTTTACCAGTGTGATTTTAAGCGTGGAAAGCTGCTTGAGCCTGCGTATGACCTCACACAGGATGCACGGGAATACAGCAAGATGATTATGCAGCGCATTCAGGGGGGACGGCTTTATTATGTGGCAATTCCCGATTCGGAGAGCGGATTTAGGGTTGCAAGGCTGTTTTCAATGGATGAGAACGGAAACAAGGAGCTGCTTGAGGAAGTGCCTTTGGAATATCCGTACTTAAATGCGCAGTTTTTCCTAAGCCGGGATAATGTCCTTTTGTGGATGGACTATGTGGGAGAGGTTCATGCAAAAAGGATTGGAACCGAAGACTATTTGGAAATAGAGGGCATAACCGGAAAACAGGGGGTTTTTAAAAGCCTGTCAGATGATGGGACGGGCGCCTACGTTTTGGATTATGAACAGCAATGTATCCGTTACATCGATTTGGAGAAGCAGACCTCCTATGTGATTTTTTCACAGGCGGATATTCAGGAGCGATCCCCGGAATTTGAATTTCGGAATTTGCAGAGCATTGACTGTACCAAGGATGGCTTTTGTGCGGGCGTGGCAAATGAGGAGGGCTTGTTTTCGGTCTGCTCTTACGAAAACGGATTTCATCAGGATTTGCAGGAGATTGTGATTACCTATTCCGCGGTCTGTCATTGCATGATATGGGTGTATATAGGAATTTTGCTGGCAGCAGTCATTCTTTGTGCTTATTGGCTTGCACGTGTGATATATCATTTTCAGACGATTTTGGTGCGGCTTTGCCTGATTTTTCTCTTGGGACTGTTCGTGATGGACAGCTTCTTGGAATTTTGGATTGGGCAGTCCATGCGACAGCAGCTTCGGGGGAATCAGATTACCGCATTGTCTGCGCTTGGAAAGATACTCAAGGAGGATATTATTTATAATATTGAATCAGACGCGGAGAAATTCCCTTCCGGCGACCGTGCCCTGATGTCAAACCATCGAAACATTGACGGCGGAAAAACAATAGGCATGTATGTCTACAGTTTCTTTTATTCAGACGAGGACGGGAAGCTGTATGTCAGTGAATCCATGTCGGAATACTGCGGCGTTCCTGTAGAATGGGTATATGCCCCGGACGTTTTGGACACGATTTATGAATCGTATAATACAGGGCAGATTATCAATAAGACCGACGAGGGCAAGAATGGGAAACGCAATAACCAGTTCATTCCCATTATGCTCGGAGACGGGACGAAGTACGGAGTGCTTGCCGTCACCGTAAATGAAAACATACAGAATTATCAGGTATGGTATTACCAGTGGAACCTGAAAAATGCGTCTTCCATGCTGCTGACGGCTCTGACGGCGGCTTTGATGGTCATTCTATATATTTTCCTGCGCCCGCTAAAGACCTTAAAGGAATGTGCCGGAAAGCTTGCGGCGGGTGATTTGGGCGTGACCGTGGCGGTGCATGGGCATGATGAGGTAGCGGATATTTCGATGGCATTTAATCAGATGTCTTTGGAAATGGAGAAGTATGTAGGGGAAATCCGAAGGATATCAGATGGCTATTACAAGTTTATTCCGGCAAAGATTTTGGACTTGCTTGGAAAGGAGTCCATTCAGGATGTGAAGCTGGGGGATCAGGTAACAGGGGAATTTACAATCCTGTCGCTTCATGCGATTGACTATCCGAAACAGAGCGTTTCGTTTTCGGCGGAGGAGGCATATAAGAATATTAACAGAATGCTGTCCATTCTTGTGGAGCCGATTAACAGGCATTCGGGCATGGTGGAGCATTTTGAGGATACCGGGCTTTCCGCGTTGTTTATGGCAGGAAGCAGGGAAGCGCTGGACGCGGCGATTGACATGCAGAAGCTGATGAAGCAATTGCTGCCGGGAGGTGACAGAACCATTGCAATCAGTTACGGACAGGTCATGATTGGCGTTATCGGGCATCAGGATCGCATGGAGGCGACGACCATATCCGCGCATTCTGATTTGGCAAAGGCATTGCGGTTAAAGGGTGACCAGTATGGCGCGCGCATTCTGATTACGCATTTGGTCTATAAACAGATACCGGGGTTTGAGGAGCGTTACCATGCCAGATATCTAGGCAATATTTATCTGACGGCAAACAATACCTACGAACGTGTGTATGATGTTTATGACGGGGACTGCGAGGAGGAATTTTATTATAAAGAGCAGACAAAACAACTGTTCGAAAGAGGCGTGGGACTGTTTGTGGCAAAGAAGTTTTATGAGGCACGGCTTGTGTTTGTAGAGGTATTGAAGCAGCACCGCAAGGATAAGGCAGCAAAGGAATACCTGTACCGGTGTGACCAATATTATAAGCTTGCGGCAGGCGAAGAGGTCGAGACAGTGATTGAGAAATTTTAACGGCTACGAAGGAAGGAGGGCGGTTATCGATATGGAAGAGGAATTGAAAAATCAGGAAGAGCAGGCGCAGGACGAAGGCGCGGCGAAAGCGGCGCCACAGGAGGCGCAGGCAATGCAGCCGATGGACGCAGAGGAAAACGGGGCAGAAGAGGTACCGGCAGAAGGTGAGGCACAGGCGGAGGCAGTAGCCGCAGAAGAAGCTCCGGCGCAGCAGGCAGGAGGCGCACAGGAAGATAAGGAAGAGGAAGAGGCGGATAAAGAAGAACAGAAAGAACAGGAAGAGAACCCCGGGCAAGCAGCTCCCAATGAAGGGGGAGGCGAGCTTGCCGGTGATGATGTTAATCAGGAGATTGCAAGGGTTGCGGCGGAAGCTGGCGTGGAAAATGAAGAGGATGAGGATAAAGGCGATCCGGACAGGGCATTTGATACGCTGGAGGATTTGAAAAAGCTAAACGGGGAGAACAACAATGCAGGCGATGAGGACAAGGACAAGGATACCAATGAACAGGTATTAAAAGACCGGAAAGCCGTAATGCAGCTTCGAAAGGGAAATCTGTACAAGGCAGTTATCTTTGCGAAAATGCTGGAAAACGGCGAAAATCCCGCAGGGGAACAACAGCAGATTGAATCACGACAGCCCAGTGGCGGCGGGCGTTTTAGCCGTTTTTTAAACAATTCCAGGCTGGATAAAGCGGGAAAAGTCGTTAAGCTGGCAAACGCAGGCGTAGGGTTAGCGGGAATGGTAGACCCAAATTTCAAAGATTCAGGGATTGCAGGACTGACCGGCAAAGCGAATGATATTTTGATACTTATCAATTCCATTCGTGGAATTATTAAAAAGCTGAAGACTTTTAAGCAGAATAGTACAACTACAACGAAAAAAGCATTTGCAGTCATCGGCTTGATTTCAGATTTTGGCATGGCAGTCTCAAAGGGGGCTGCGATTGCCCAAAAACTTTTCGCAAGAAAAGGCTGGAACGGTCTTGCAGGTCTAATGGCGAAGCTCTCATCCTTCTCTGGTATGGTTGGGCAGATTGCGGCACTGACAAACGTGTCAAAGACATTAAAGGATCTTGTCGAATCCACAGCGCCAATCAAAAAGGCGCAAAAGGAAGAGGAGGGAAATGTAGAGACGGTATTAAAAAAATATGAAGTGAATGTCGGAACAGAGGAAGCCGCAGGGCAGGCAGAAAAGGGAAAAGAAGGGGAAGGAAAAAAGGCGAAAGCGCCAAAGAGCCACCGTCTGAGAAAAAGTAAAGCACTGAAAGAGAAAGTGTTAAGTACATTGGAGAGACCGGATGTCAGTGACGAAGATAAGGCGGTTCTTGCATCTTATTTGGGACGTGGGAGAATTCTTTCCAAGAGAAAGGTTGCCATTGCCAATGTTGCGACCGGATTAGTCACAGCCACTTTGGGACTGGGTGCAACCTTCTCAAAGAGAGCAGCATCCCGCACTGAGGGTGATGCGCATTTAAGTGCAAAAAGTCTTGCAGCCGGGTTCGGAGCCCTGACTAACATCAGTATGCTTGGTTCCGCCATAGGAATGCATTTTGCGCAGAAGAAGGTGAACAAGGGACCGGGTGAGAAAGAAGGAAGCCTGATTAAAGAAGGACTTTATGGGGCATTGCGTGACCTTGGCAGTGATGATAAGTACGGACTGCGCAAAATTTCCGCTACTTTGTCACCAAAGGAGCCTGATAAGGAGCACGTGGATAACGCAGAGATTGTAATGAAACGATATGAGACTGCGACAAAGCAGTTTCAGGGCTCCGGCGTGAACTTCCAAAATCTCTTTAAGGCAAAAGATAAAGAGGCATTTAAAGATTCGCTGGTAGCGAGCCTGTAAAAAATTATGAGTAATAGAATGATGAAAAAGTTGTTTTCCGGTCAGGAGGAATACTTTCAGGAGCTGCTGGCTTTGGTAAAACAGGAAATCAGCCTTTACACAAGGTATGCGGTGCGGCTGAAGGAGGACGGAAAAATCCGTCATATCTACAATACAAAAATATTTAAGGACGAGCTTTCCAATATTTTGGAGAACCCCTTTTCCCATATGAGCCGCGCGGACTATGACAGGGAGCGCGAAGCGCTGTTTGTGCGGTGGCGCAATTTTCACGGGAAAGCATATGATACAATCAAAAGCGGTGTGATGCTGCCGTTTGCATATATGCTCCGCAAACTGGAGCTGACGGAGTTTGAACAGTATATGGCATGTCTTGCCATGTCGCCGGAGCTAAACCGGGAGTTTGAACGCATGTACTGCTATTTGCAGGACGACCTTACATGGCGGTATCCATCGCTGGATTTGTGCGTGAAAATGTATACGATGGACGAACAGGAGGAAAACCGGTTCATTCATCAGACGTTTGTCCGCAGGGAGCTTTTATACTGCATTTTTGACAAACCCCCCGCAACGCCGGAGAGCGAGCTTGCATGGCGGCTCAAGCTCCGAAGGGATTTGATTGATTTTGCGTTTTTTTACGAATCGGATTTGCTGGGGCGCAAGGCAGAGTACCAGTTGAGCGTTTTGGGCAGCAAAAAAGAAACGGGACAAAACATTAATCAGGAAACGGCGGATACGATTGGGCGGTACTTAAATGAGGACAGCTCGGGGCGGCTGTTTTTCCTGCGCGGTCCTTATGGAAGCGGCAAGAAGCTGCAAATTCGCGCCGTGGCGGACGCCTTGGGGTACAGCGTGCTGTTTCTTGATGTCCGCGAGGCGGTAAGCAGAAAGGAAGAGCAGATTTTGGAAATCGTGGGCAATGCGGTCGTGCGTGCGGTTTTGGAGCAGGCTTTTCTTGTGTTCTGCCATTGGGAAGCGATTTGGAAGGCGGATAAATTCAAACGTCAGTTTGCACAGGATATGCTTCGGAAGGCTTCGCTGTTTTTCCCAAATATTTTTTTGACGGTGGAGGAAGAACCGGGCGAAGATGTGATGGAGGGGCAGTACCCCGCAGGTTATCAAATCGAGGAATTTCGAATGCGCTTCCCTTCTATCCAAGAGAGGAGTCTGCTATGGAAGGAATTTCTTGCAGAAGCGCCCGGGGAGGAAGATACGGCGCTGTATGACAGGCTGGCGGCTCAGTTTGATTTTACGCCGGGCGTCATCAAGGAAGCGGCGGAGTTTGCGCGGAAGGAAGCTAGAAACAAGGGCGAACAGCAAATCAGTGCGACGCTATTATACCGTGCCTGCCAACAGAAAATCTCCCACCGCTTGGGCGAGCGTGCCAGCAGGGTAAATGCGGCGTATACGTGGGACGATTTGGTATTGGAGGACGGGCCAAAGGAGCTGCTGCGTCAGGCGTGCGGACAGGTTGCCTTTCGCGGAAAGGTTTACGAGCAGTGGGGCTTTCAGGATAAGATTGCGTATGGCAGAGGCGTTTCCCTCCTGTTTGCGGGACCTCCGGGCACGGGCAAGACGATGGCGGCGCAGGTGCTTGCCAAAGAGCTGAATTTGGAATTATATAAAGTGGATTTGTCCGGCGTGCTGTCCAAGTACATCGGGGAAACGCAGAAAAACCTGCGGGAAATTTTTGACGAGGTGAAAAAGAGCCGTAGCATTCTCTTTTTTGACGAGGCAGATGTCTTGTTTGGAAAGAGAGTTGATGTATCGGACGCGCGGGATATCAGTGCAAATGCCCAAACGGCGTATTTATTGCAGAAAATGGAAGAATATGACGGAATAACAATTCTTGCCACTAATCTGCTGCAGAATTTTGATGACGCATATAAACGGAGGATGAAATATATTATCCGGTTCACGTTTCCGCAGAAGGAGCAGCGCGCGCTGCTTTGGAAGAAGGTTTTTCCAAAACAAATGCCTTTGCAAACGGATATTGATATTTCTTATCTCGCAGAAAATTTTGAGCTTTCCGGCGCTTCAATTAAAAATATTGCATTGAATGCGGCTTTTATTGCGGCTTCTAGGCAGGAGCTTACCGGAATGGAGCATATTATGACGGCGTTGCAGCAGGAATATGAAAAGTCAGGAAAAATTCTTGGAAAAGCAGAGCTGAAAGAGTATTATGGATATAAAATATAAAAATGGCTGCAAGGCGGCAGAACGGAGGAAATGATGGATAAGGCAGAATTAAGGGAAGGCTTGAAACGGTTGGAGGCACACTTGGAGCAGTATGATATTACAAGTGTGTTTGTCGAAGAAGGGGAGCAGGCGGTTTTAGATTCCCTAGTACTAGGATTAAGCGTCAGTGATGAACTGAGTCTTGACGTTTCCTGCAATTTCGTTGAAGCGCAGGATTACGGCGGGGTACTACAGCTTTTTGGGCAGTTGGATTTGGACGGAATGATGGCAGAAACAGACAATCCGGAGGCTTTTACGGAATTAAATATCCTGCGTATGGTGAATACCGTGAACCGGATGATTGCAGTCGGACAGTTTCTGTATATGCAGGACGACAAAGAACCGAATCATGCGATTGGGCTGCGCTATACAATGCGGACGGATTTAAGCAGTGAAGATGAGTTGGAAAAGTGCGTGGACACGATTGAGTTTCTGATGGACAGCTACGAGCTGTTGTGCAGTATGCTGATGCTGGTGTTTGAGGGCGAGAGCGTGCCAAAGGCGGAAGAAACGCTAATGAAGCTTATGACGGAAGAGTAATAATGAGGGGGGAATGATTGTGAGAGAGAATTTAAAAAAGAGGACGACAGTGGAGCTTGTGCTGATTGCGCTGGTCGTGCTGTCGGTGGTGCGCCAGTTTTTCCTTGGCAGCTACCATAATATGTTTTTGGGAATTTTGACGTTGATTTTATTTATGATACCTGAGCTGATAGAAAAAAAGGTCGGCGTCGTCATTCCTACGGGACTCAAGAGCATTATTTTGATTTTTATTTTTGCGGCGGAAATTTTGGGTGAGATTAATGCGTTTTATATTAAAATTCCCATTTGGGATACTATTCTTCACACCACAAACGGCTTTTTGATGGCGGCAATCGGATTTGCGCTGATTGATTTGTTTAACCGAAGCGAAAAGTTTTCCCTGAAAATGTCGCCGTATTTTGTAGCGTTCACGGCGTTCTGCTTTTCCATGACGGTGGGCGTTGTCTGGGAATTTTTTGAATTTGGTATGGACTGGTTTTTTCATACAGATATGCAAAAAGACTGGATTTTGCCAGCGATTAGTTCTGTCAAACTCGACCCTGCAGGAGCCAACAATCCGGTGCGGGTTACGATAGAATCCGTTGTGATTAATGGGGAAGAGTGGAATTTTGGCGGTTATCTGGATATTGGAATCGTGGATACGATGAAGGATTTGATTGTGAATTTCATCGGGGCGGTTGTATTTTCCGTAATCGGGATTGTTTACCTGAAACAACGCGGAAAAGGGAAATTGGCTTCTGCTTTGATTCCGCAGGTCAAGGACGAGTAATGGAAAGTAAGACGTTTTGCGGCATTTGCTTTGCACAAAGCGTTTTTACGAATATAGGTGTTGCCGGGATTGAAAGGAGGGTAGTTCCGGTTAAAAAAGTTTAAAATCAAAAGAAATAAAAAGTAAAACAGGAGGATTTTAATTATGAAAATTTTAACAATTATTTTAGGGGTGCTTATGGCAATCTGCGGGATTTCCTGCATTTGCACGCCGATTATGACTTTTTTGGAGGCAGGATATTTCTTGGTTATTCTGCTGCTTGTCTACGGCGTTGCGGCGGTGGTCAAATCCATCGTGCAAAAGCAGTACGGAATGTCGTTTTTATTTGGTATTTTAAGCGTAATCCTTGGCATTATCATTATGGTGGTACCGGGCTTAAAGCTGATGACAGACGGTATGCTGATTTATATCATGGCAGTATGGTTTCTCATGCAGGGTGTTGTCAGTATTTTCATGTCCTTCCGGCAGAAAAAGCTTGCACAGGGCAGCGGCTGGATTGGAACCTTAATCCTTGGCATTCTTGGCGTGCTGTTAGGTCTTTACTCGTTGGTACACCCAATGCTTTTGGCACTCACGTTCGGCGTTCTTGTCGGCGCATACTTTATTGAATGCGGTATCAATATGATTGTAATAGCAATGTCGGTTCCTTCCGCAGGCTCGCAGGAATAGGAAATACGGTATGAAGGGTTGGAAACGCTGCTACAAAATCCTGAAACGAACAGGCACATTACATATTTTTATGGGATTTTTGGTATTTTTATGCGGCGCTTCGATCGTTTTGGTGATTGTAGAACCGAATATTAATACCTTTGGCGATGGCTTGTGGTACTGCTTTGTGGCTGCCACGACCATTGGATTTGGCGACATCTATGCCGTCACAAGAATCGGGCGGATTACCACGGTGCTGGTGGGGGTCTATGGAATTTTGATGACGGCAATGGTTCCGGGAGTTGTGGTAAGCTACTATATGGAATATTTAAAAATTCGGGAAAAGGAAACGGTTTCGGTTTTCCTTGAGCAGCTAGAGCGCCTGCCGGAATTGTCGAAAGAGGAACTGGAAGAATTGTCGGAGAAAATTAAGAAGCTTGATAAGAAGCTTTAGTTTTATATGAAATACATGGTCAGGCACCTCGCAAAATGTTGAATGTGCTTTAGGAACCCCTGAAAATTTCCGTTATTTGGGATTTTTAGGGGTTTTTATATACCTTATGTTAGGAACAGGAACTGATTGAGGTTTCCTGATAAATATGTTATTATTGATACATACGAAAGCGGTAAGGTACCGCATTAATCTGATAGCTCCCGGTCTGCTGTCTGACAGCGAGATAGATGAATTTTCTACGAGCTTTCGCGAAATCATGAAATACATCAAGTATTCCTCGGATGGTAAGAAGCTTAGGGCTACGGTAAACTCGGATGAACGCTTTAAAAGCGTGGAGCGGCAGGCAGTGGATGTAATCAATGCTGTTACAAGCTCGAAGGTCAGATATTCTGAAGGAGAGGAGAAGGTTGATATGTGCATAGCGATTCAGGAAATCAAGGAAGAGGGAAGAGTTGAAGGTGGGATTTTTTAATTTTCGGTTTACTTTTTCGTATTGCTTTTTCATTGTTTACGGACGAGCTGACAGGGCTTGCAAACCGCACCGCGTTCCGGGAGGATTTGGACAAGCGCATGGCGCTCAATCAAGAAACCGGCGCGGAAAGGATACTGCCGACGGTGGTGTTTATGTTTGATTTGAATGATTTGAAAAAGTGCAACGACACCTACGGACATGATTACGGCGACCAGTATATCCAGATGGCGGCGGAGGCTTTGAAGAAGCTTTTTTCCGAGGAGGGGAAGTGCTATCGGATTGGTGGAGACGAATTTTGCGCGTGGGCGCCGTACACGTCGCCTGATTTGATTGAGGAAAAGCTGCGGATTTTGGAGCAGGATATGCAGGAGAAGAATGCGAAAGGGTTTGTCGTAAATGCCAGTATTTCCGCGGGGTATGCGATTTATGAGGAGAGCGTGGACGGAGGTGGTCTTTACAGCACGATAAAGCGGGCGGACGCGATGATGTATTGACTGAGACTCCCAATTGGGCACAGGCTGCGAATAACCTTGTGCATTTGTATATTAATGAGGGGGAATTTGATAAGGCGCAGGAGTTGATGACGGAGTGTGAGCAGGAAGGAAATCAGGAGGATTATGAATGGCTGGAGGGTGCAAAGGAGCATATGGAACAGTGTCAGGGGCAATTGACGCAGTGCGAGGATGTGATATATTAATAAGTATGCGGTATATTATTCCGCACATGAATTGATTTAAAAAGTTTAAAACTGCAACAGGTTGGTGCAGAAATAGAATTTCCTGCAATTTTTGGATTTGTGCCTTGGAGACATCATGTTGAAATTGTAACAAAATGCAAAACAATAGAAGAAGCGTTATTTTATAGCAGGAAAGAACAGAAAAATATTTCGAGATTTCAAAAGATACTGTTGTTAAAGGAAAAACTGCGTGATATAATATTTTCAATAAGAAAAAGCAATTTGCTGTGTACAATTGGAGGAAAGAGCATGTTAGGAAGTCCGGTTAAAATTACGTATAAGCCCTTGTGGAAAATGCTGATTGATAGGAATATGACAAAAACAGAATTAAGGAAACGAACACAGATTGCACCAAGCACATTTACGAAGATGAATAATGACCAACAGGTGTCGTTAGATATTCTCGCACGTATTTGCATTGCGTTGGATTGTGGGTTTGATGATGTTGTGCAGATAGAGCCGGAGGAGAGGGAAGGATGAAACCTGTTGGTAAGAAATGCTAAATGAGAGAGAGGAATAATTGTGGCTGAAAAGAACAACGCAAATATTGGATTTGAAAAAGAAATATGGGACGCAGCATGTGTATTATGGGGACACATTCCGGCGGCAGAGTATAGGAAGGTTATTGTTGGACTTATCTTTTTAAGATATATTTCTGCGGCATTTGATAAAAGGTATCAGCAATTAGTAGAAGAAGGCGATGGTTTTGAAGATGATATAGACGCATATACCATGGAAAATATTTTTTTTGTACCGGAAGAGGCAAGATGGTCAACAATTGCTTCCGCCGCACATACGCCCGAGATTGGAATTGTAATTGACAATGCAATGAAATCTATTGAGGCGGATAATAAAAGCCTGAAGGATGTGCTTCCGAAAAACTATGCAAGTCCTGATTTGGATAAGAGAATTTTAGGTGATGTGGTTGACATTTTTACAAACAGCGTTGACATGGCAGATACCGAGGCGAATGAGGATTTGCTTGGAAGAACATATGAATATTGCATTGCGCAGTTTGCTGAAAAAGAAGGTGCAAGTGGAGGAGAATTTTATACACCCTCCAGTATTGTCAAGACATTGGTTGAAATTTTGAAACCGTTCGAAAATTGTCGTGTGTATGATCCTTGCTGCGGTTCGGGCGGCATGTTTGTACAAAGTGCAAAGTTTATTCAAGCACATAATGGCAGGAGAGGAGCCATTTCCGTATATGGTCAGGAGGCAAATGCTGATACATGGAAAATGGCAAAGATGAATATGGCTATCAGAGGAATAGACGCTGATTTTGGACCATATCATGCAGATACTTTTATGAATGACTGGCACAAGACATTAAAAGCAGATTTTATACTTGCCAATCCGCCATTTAATTATCATCCTTGGAATCAGGAGCGATTAATAGACGATCCTCGTTGGAAATATGGACTGCCACCTGCGGGAAATGCCAACTATGCATGGATTCAGCATATGATTCATCATTTGGCGCCGAACGGAAAGATTGGACTTGTGCTTGCGAACGGGGCTTTATCTACACAGTCGAGTGGAGAGGGAGAAATTCGTAAAAAGATAATAGAGGACGATTTGATTGAAGGAATTGTAGCTATGCCCACACAGCTTTTTTATAGTGTGACAATCCCTGTGACGCTTTGGTTTATCACAAAAAATAAGAGGCAAACAGGGAAAACATTATTTATCGATGCCAGAAATATGGGGCATATGGTGGATAGAAAGCATAGGGATTTAGATGAAGAAAAGGATATAAAAAGGCTGGCAGATACATTTGAGGCATTTCAGAAGGGCACATTGGAGGAAAAAAAGGGCTTTTGTGCAGTGGCAACTATTCAGGATATTGCAAAACAGGATTATATTCTGACACCGGGAAGATATGTTGGCATTGAGGAGCAGGAGGATGATGGGGAACCGTTTGAGGAGAAGATGACAAGGCTTACTTCTGAGCTGTCGGAAATGTTTATCAAATCGCATGAACTGGAAGAGGAGATTCGGAGGAAGTTGGGGGCGATTGGGTATGAAATATAACTGGCGTATGACAAAACTTTCAGATATTGTGGAAGTTAATCCAAAAGAAAGTATTGCAAAAGGGGCTGTTGCTAAAAAAATTCCTATGGACAAACTTCAACCATTTAATAGAGATATCCAAGAATTTGTATATGAAGAATTTAGAGGTGGAACGAAATTTAGAAATGGTGATACTATAATGGCGCGTATAACACCTTGCTTAGAAAATGGGAAAGTAGCTCAAGTAAATATTTTGGATGATGATGAAGTTGGATTTGGTTCAACGGAGTATATTGTTTTTAGAGCCAAGGAAGATGTTTGTGACAGGAATTATTTATATTATTTAGTATGCAGCCCATTAATTAGAGAGCCTTCTATAAAATCAATGGTAGGTTCGTCTGGAAGACAGCGTGTGCAAATAGATGTTGTACAAAATTTACGAATATCTGTACCGCCTTTGCATGTACAAAAACAAATAGGGAACTTATTAAAAAGTATTGATGATAAAATTTTGTTGAATAATCAGATAAACAATAATTTA
>CANOMQ010000012.1 GCA_947567595.1 uncultured Lachnospiraceae bacterium
TGAACTCATAGACTTACCTCCGTATAGCGGTATCAAAAGTTAAGGATCAACTTTTAATACCTGTGATAGAAATATAGTCTATTGTCACATATTTTTCCCTCACAGTCGAGGTACGCACTATCTACCGTTTACGTATGATCTACCATATTTCTAAAATAAACAAGCATTTTATGGTCAAAATATGTAAGCGCGTTTCTTGTATTGTCTGTCAGTAGTTTTACGTCTTCTCCTATCTGCGCCATATAAAATGCACATAAGTCAAATGCCATTTTGTTTTGATGTAAATTATTTACATTGCACTGAAAATGACTTATTGCCTCCATTATGCTATTTTGATTTTGCAGTATCTTCATAAGAATTTGTACATCTCTGCTATATGATTTTGTCATATCCAAATAACCTCTCGCATTACTGTTTTATATACTGAATTTTTATTGATTGGTAATTCCATTTTTACCGCAAAGGCATCTAGCTCTTCATCTTCCTGTTTCATGAGATTTACCCATAACACATCTACCGGAATATCGAAGGCTTCTTTGATATATTCCATAATATCCAGTCTTGTGGAGTCACCGTCTATCACAATATCCAAGTCACTGTCGGCTGTAACGCTATCATTCGCATATGAGCCTGCTATTCCTATTTTGATATTATCATACTGATTATATAATGGCTTTAATGTGTCTTTAATCATTTCCAGTGATAACATACTATACACCGCCCTTTTTCTTTTATTATACTATTAAACTATAGCAGTATCAAATATTTTATAAAATCAGTTATAATGTAGCAAATTCGTAATTTCTATTTTATAGTTTTAATTTGATACTTCTTCTCCAGTCTAACAACTCCTACCCGTTAATGATTTATAATACTTGATTCTCTTATTTCAAGTTTTCCTTGCCACATTTCAGTTAATTCAAATCTATCACATTCATCAATTGGAAGAGATAAAAACTTTAGTTGGGGCAAAGAATAAAATAGCAGCAAAAATTACAGATATGGAATTGAAGCTTTTGCAGAAAATGGAATTCTTCCAATCATTCCATCAAAACGTCTTTGTATTTTTCTTTGCATTGTGGTTATCCCCTTTTTATGCAGTTATACTGCAAATATATCTATTTCATTCTGACATTCACATTTATTTTAAATTCTTTCTCTGCAATATCAGCAGTATCATTTTCTCCATCAGTGCATCAGCAAGCTGTTCACTTTTTTCATTCATTATTTTTTCTGCTGTTCTCTGCCCCATTAACCATTTTTTTCAAATCTTCCAGTCTTTCGCTTAGAATAACACGCTCTTCGTTTATAAACAGATGCCTCCATTATAATATTATAACGCTTATATCGTTATGGTTTACCACTATATGCATATTTCGCACATATTTTTACTTCAGGAAATTCATAAAATTATTTGTAATATTGATCATTCAAATTTCCCTTTAGAATTAATTACCTCTGATATTCAATATAATACGATAAAATCCACTAATATAAATATCAGGTTCCAAAGTTTCCATTGCCTCATTTAATTTACTATATACTTTGCCTTTTTTGATGGGAGTTTCTACAATATCAGAAATTATCGTAATTTTTAAATCGGAATCCATTCTCACTTCTTTAATTGAAATCATATAATTTGCGATATGTTTACTCCCCCATAGCTTTTGTTCATTTTTCACTTGTAATGAATATTGGTTTTCACCTAAAAATTCAACCTTATATAATTCTCCTGCGCTATAATGCCTCCCATATTCATCAAATACTATTTCTGAAACAGTTATCATACTTTCAAGTAATGGCAATATATTTTGAGGATTTGTATATACATTACTATCTGAATTTACTGTAACAAAAGAATGTTGTGCTGCCTCTCTAAATTTTAACACATTCAACCTTTTGGGATCAATATTTTCATATATTACGCTTAGTTGTTCTTCAATTAGTAAAATACAATCCTCTATATTTATGCGATCCATAAAGAAATGCTTTGTTGCCATTTCAAGCATTATATGTATAGGTTCCAATGTACATACGTGAAATAGTTTCTTATCTAAATATATTTGTTTTTCATCTCGGCGATATTCTCCTGTAAACCCCTGTCGTCTTCCCGTCAATATAATCCACATTGTTTTTGCAAACAAATAGACATCTGACTTCGTATAATCTACTTCCTTTGTGTCGTCAACTTCATCTAATTCAGGTGGTCTGATCGCTATTGGTCCCATTTTATCTTTAGATGTTGTTAGACTATTTTTCCATGGATTCCATACAAGTCCAAAGTCCGACAAGTAAATTCTTCCTTTATACCAAAGCAAATTATCTGGTTTTATATCTCGATGCATATAGTTTCTTTTATGCAATTCGTCAATGGTATACGCAAGTTGTCTCATGTCCTGCAATATTGTTTTCAGTGAACTGTTTCGAAAACGATACTCAGATGCTTTCGGCATAAGGTACCAATCAAATTCAACTTTCACATCCATATCAAATGATGCATCAAAAACAGGAATAATCCCCTCTATATCGTATTGTACATCTCTAACAGATCTAATTTCATCTTGAAATCGTTCGTATCTTTTTTCGCGTTCTTTCTCTGTACTTATTTCTTCAAGATTTAATATTTTAATTGCATAGCTATCACACTTTGCCAAACCAATATTTGAATTTTTAATATCTACCTCAAATACTTCGCCGTTTCCTCCTCGACCTAATTTTTCTTTTATTATATATGTTCCGAATTTACCCCTAATTGTGGTACCTTTTTGTAGTACTTTTAATTTAGTACCAGCCATTTTCTGCATCTCTCCTTTCACGGTCTGCTTCGTGTTTATATTGGTGAAACAAATCATAATATATTTGTGCTGTTTTAGGATACTTCACTTTCAAATATTCCGCACTTTCCCTATATCGTTCTGCAATTTCCATTTCTCCAATTCCAGCAGTTGGACTGTATATTCCTCTCATATTATATATTGTAGTTTTATATGACGATAACATCCTTTCGTTATTCCCATATCGTTCAATCACTTTTCTAACAGCCTCACATGGTTTATACCCATCTTCTCCAACTGGAGAAAATGCCAAAAGTCTTCCTAATAAAAATCCAAAAAGCCTGCTTTGATGATTTACTTTCAATAATTCCTCAAATTTTTTTACCCAATCCATAATTTCGATTTCATTTACACATTCCTTGTCTTCTGCAGGACAAAAATGTGACATATCATATAATCGATATAAGGCATTAATGTAATTACTTTCCTCCTCTGTCAATTCTTTCTTTTCTTCATTATCTTTTTTATAAACAATTGAAATTAGTTCTGCAAATAAATCCGGCGTTTTTTTCATACTTCTGTCAAAGCATCTCATGTCTTCCCAATCTAAATAAGGAAAAAAAGACATTTCAATAGCAGCAATCCGCTCGCATTTTGCACTATCATACATGTATTTCTCTTGAAGGAACTTCAATATTTCCTTAATATAATAATCTGTCATTTGCGTATTATCTTTTCGTGGCATTTTTTCAATATCGTTTAAATAAAAAAATATCTCTTCTTCATTAAGAATTCCCTTATCCTTAGCATTATATAAAATAAAGATATATGAGGTTAAACTCCCATACTGTTTGCACTCACTTAATGCCCATTTATAATTTATGTTCATCCATGACGTAGGTATTTTCCAAAACAACTCTTTTATAATATAATCTGCATTTTGAATTAACGGAATATCATCAGCATACATTGCTTCAATACGGTATAATCCCACAATTACATCATTTGAACATTTTTCCTGCATCGCAATATCCAAAATATCAGGGAATAGCGAAATACCTCTTTGTGAAAATCCTCTAACATAATCTAATGCCATAGTTCCGGAAGATTGAGCATTTATAAGAATTTTAAACGCTAACTCATCAAATATCCCTTCATGCCAATATAAAGACATATACTGTCCAAGTGTTGTTGAATTTTCATTTGAACAAGCTTCTGCCAATACATTTAAAGTATAACCATTTCTTTGGAACTCTTTTAATTTTTGTTGAATCAACTGTTGGACTGCCTTTCTGTTTTCATCATACCGTCCTTCCTGATGATATGGTATTGGATGAAGTAATGGAAAATCATATTCCTGTTTAAACAAATATGCATACTCATACTCCGCTTTTTCAGTATGTATTTTATCAAGCAAACACTCATACTTAACAAGCTTTTTCTCAGACATAGCCCATGATGCAGAACTAAAATATCTATGTCTATATATTAAATCCCTGACAGCATTTTTAATAATCATTACTTCCGAATCTGTCATCTGTACCAGTTCACAAAGCATTTTATCAAAAATATCATTACATAAATCATCATGCAGTATATCTGTTATTTTAAGAATCTTAATCCATTTTTCAGTTGAAAATTCCATATGTTTAAGCAATAATTTCAAATAATCCATTGAAAGCTCATTTATTTCATTTCTATTTGGAGATGTCGTACGTACATGATCTCTATACTTTGGCGAAGATATTTCGCCAAACATACTGTCTTTTTGTCCCGGAAGCGCATCATATAAATAATCCCAAGCATTTCTGTCAATTGATATTGCCATTTCTGCAGCATTTTTTTTCTCTTCAACTGATTGAAGTGCTGAAAAATTACACCAAGTGCAAAACACCTTATCCAAGGTATCTTTAGGAGCATTAGATTTATATGTGTATGATAAATTATTTAATTTCAATATCCATTGCAATCCTCTCATAACATATTCGCTTTGCACAAGAAACTCATCTACACCAAACAAAATGCTAGTATACTCATTTCTTCCAAATAAAATATCCTCTGATTGTTTTTCAAATAATTGAAGTAAACCAGTAGAAGAAATAAACTCATTTTCCAATCTTTTTAATACTGCATTGGGTGAAATTTCACACAAATCGACAAAAAAATTAGATATATATTTCCACTTTTCCGTTGAATCAATATATGATAATATCTTTTCTACTAATATATTTAAAGCATTTTGACACTCCTCATCTTTTTTATAAAATGCTTTCATAATCAACGTTCTTATCATACCTTTGCGGATTGTTGCTGACCAAAATAATTTTTCACCTTTTATTTTTGCCAATAATTTCTCTTGCGCTGAATATAAAAACAAATTTTCCGATTCATTCAAAACATCAATAAAAATATCCGTAAATTGTTCCCACAAAGGATCATCCAAAGATATATCCAAATATTCCCATGTATTCTCGACACTCGCCAAACAGTAATATAGTTCTTGATGACGTTTCACAACATGAATAAATGGATCTTCTCCCTTAGCATACGGTTGAAGTTCCTCGACAAAATTCTCATATTGTTTACCGGATAACGACTCGATAATCGCCTTATCTCCCTCAACATCTTCCCATTGTCCCAAAAGAAGAACTATCTTTTTGGTCTTATCTGAAAGATTATCCATCCATTGTGGCATCTTTTGATATGATCCTTTCAAAATCTTTTTCTTCATTGGTATATATAATCCATGCGTATCTGAAATCAAATGACTTGCCGTTTCTATATCAGCACCACAACGTTGCAAAGAATCAGAGATCGTATGCAAGGTTCTCGGACGCATTTCAATCACTTCAGGTTTAAAGCATGGAGTATTTTCCGTAAATACAAAAATATTCGTATTTCCTTCAATTGCTGTTATTTCGTCTGCATAAAAACGTGGAATATAAATATTCCCTGAAACATTTATATTCCTTAATCGTTCCCAATCCTCAGGACTTTCAACCACAAAAGCAGCCCTATTATCCTGCAGTCTCCATAATTCATTAATAATGCAGTAAATTGTTTCTTCTTGGCATTTTCCTTTAACGTATATACACTCATCATATCGTTTTTCCTCGAATACCTGTCTAAAAGACATATCATCTACAGTAAAAAAATCAATACCAATTGATGGATTTTCGGTACTTCGTTTCAAATCCAAATCCACTATATCTGATGAATACACTTTTAATCCTTCTTGTTTATATTTTAACAATTCTGTAGTAACTATTTCGATTTTTGTATTAATTTTTTCCAAGTATTCCTTTTGTTCTTCTCTCCACTCTTTTTGAAAAGCTTGGTCGTATTTTTGCGGATTCATTATTTGAATTTGTTCCAAAATTGTAGATATTATCCTAAAGGAGTATGAAACTGCTATATCATGCGGTATCTCATATTTATCCATTAATTCCATCATGGAATTCCATAATTTTTCTTTGAGCTGATAACCGTTTACATCTTTCAAATCGCTGGCAATATGAGTCATATTCTTTTTCGAAAGAATGTTTGCCAAATCATCAAAAAACACATCTGCATTCTGCTCATTTTCAATAAAAAACTTTCCGGTATCCACAAAAATTTTTTTCCATTCAAATGCACTTTTATGTGTATTAATAAGATTTTTTCCTGCTGTAACAAATAAGCTAACTGTTTCTTCGGCTGGTAAACTGCTTAATTCGTTAAACATTTCTTCCAACATTTAGTATTCTCCTTTCGGCTCTTCAAAAATCATTTTTCTATTAACTGTTCAGACAACGGCAATAATGCATTTAATCGTTTTACTATTCTTTGCTGTTCTTCTATTGGTGGAATTGGAATAAGCAAATTTAACATGGTTTTTGTTCCTACTCTTGGCATTTTCATTCCATAAGTTGCTGAATTAACTGTATAATTTATATAAGGGGATTTTAATACAAACATTATGTAATAAACGTCTATGCTTCCAAAAAGCCGAAAAGGTACTAACTCAGGTGTGCATATACCATTCTCTGGAGCTACAAGAATTTTTAATAAATAAGGTCTTAATTTGCTATAAAGAATATCATCTTTTTTAAATATTACTTTATCTCCTGCAATTTTTTTCTTATTTGCCATATTTTTTGATATAATTCTTCCAGTTTCTTTTTCTATATCTTCCAAATCAAGTACCCAAGTATTGGAATGAATATCCTTTGATATAATTTTTTCTTTTGATTGTCCATAAGTACTAATATTACCAAGTCTAACCCACCGCCAATTATTAGGAATTTCAAAGGGGAGCTCTTCTTCCTCAATATTAGATAAAGTTTTTTCCTTTTTTATTTTATTTTGTAAAAGCAATTCTTCTTTCTCTTGTCCAATTGATTTTAACAACTCATCTACACTACTATCACTCTCTAACTGCTCTGTCAATTTTCCTTGCACAGCAGCGTGCAGAAGTGAATTTTTCATCTCTGTAGGAAATTCTTTCTTTAACACTTCTAATTCTTTTTCAATCTTTTCATATTCATTAATTTTAGGCATTATTTCATTGATTTTATCAACAATTCTTTGCTGTTCTTCAATTGGTGGATATGGTAAGAGTAAGTGTTTTAATTTATCTGCTTTTATACCTTTTGCAGTTGTTCCAGTACAATTATCCAACAATTCGTTCTGAAATGCAGATGATAAAATGAAATACATAAATAACTCTAAACATACTGTATTTTCACAATATGCTTGCATTGTTATAATCCTTTGTCCACAAGAAGTAATATCCAAATCACATAATGCAGCATTTCCTAATGGTGCCTCCGTCGTAAATAATAAATCCCCTTTTTTTGTTGTCCCTCTGCTTTGGCGCATCCTATACTCTTCTTCCGAAATATATTCTTTCCTTGAATAGTCCATATAACCTTTTTTAATATTAGATGCCGTAATAAGAAAAATTCCTTTTTCAAGTTTTTTAGGAGTTTTCCCTCTATAATCCACAAATGACAAAATATTATTTAACTTAACCATTCTCCATGTATCAGGTATTTTTATATCCATTGACTGTAAGTTTAACTGATTTTTACATTCTTTAGGTTCTTCTCTGTACATAGCAATATGCATTAACACTTCATCAACATTACTATCCGTTTCAAGTTGTTCCGTTAGTTTCCCCTGCAACGCCGCCTGCAATACTGCTTGTCTTAAATCTTCTGCCAATCCCATATAATTACACTCCCAACATATCCATAATCTCTTGCAGCTTTGTATCCATTTCCTTATCAAGCCTTTTCCGTTCTGCCTTAAAATTTTCTATTGTTTCTTTTGGCGAAAGTATCACCTTTTCCTCATTCGGAAAACCGCAGAAATCCAAACTATAATTATTTACAGCAATCTCTTCCGCAGACACCCTTTTCGCCTTCCAAGTCTCCGTCATGGAATGACCTTCTTTTTCATCTTTTAGTTCCACACGGTGATCCCACCATGTATCAATTGCCGACATTTTTTCCCTTGTCATGGGATTTTTCTTCATGGAAAATTTCTGTCCGTCAGGTAAGTCAAACCGATAAAACCATACATCTGTAGTCGGTTCCGTTTTATCAAAGAAGAGCAAATTTGTTGCAATGCCTGTATAAGGTGCAAAACAGCTTCCCGGCATCCTAATCACCGTATGTAAATTAAATTCCTCTATCAACTTCTTTTTAATTGCACTTTTGCTGTTATCCGTTCCAAAAATAAAACCGTCAGGAAGAACCACGCCGCATCTGCCATTTTTATTAAGCCGATACATAATCTCTATCATAAAAAGGTCTGCTGTTTCTGAATTTCTAAGCTCTGCCGGAAAATTTTTCTGTACAAACTCAAGTTCCGAACCACCATAAGGGGGATTCATAAGAATAACATCAAACTTATCCTCGTCCGTAAATTTTCGAACATCCTGTTCTAAAGAATTGTCGTGCATAATGTTCGGTTCTGCAATATCATTTAACAGCATATTGGTTATACAAAGCATATAGGGCAGTTGTTTCTTTTCCACACCATAAAAAGAATCCTGCAATTTGGATAAATCCTCCACCTTAATTTCTGTCTTTTCAACATGATGAAGCGCATCGACGAGAAATCCGCCTGTACCGCAAGCAAAATCTGCAATTTTATCGTCAATTTTAGGGTTTACCTTATCTACAACAAATGAAGTAATTGCTCTTGGCGTATAGAACTCCCCATTATTTTTTTGCAATCCTTTTAATAATGTTTCATATATATCATTAAATGCATGTCGTTCCTCATAATCAGAAAAATCTATTTCATCAAAAATATTCAATAGCTGCCTGAGAAGAACACCATTCTTCATAAAATTAGCAGATTCTTTCATAAATTCCTTTACGATAAGGGCAGCTCTGTCAGTCCTTGCAAACAAATAGACATCTTTTCCGTTATCATCTTTAACAGAATCTCCCGACAGCACTCGAAACAGTTTGTTATTTACAAAGTCAATCAGTTCCTCACCCGTCATCTGCTCTTTTACGGAAGTTGAAGTAACCCAATCCCGCCAACGGTATCCTTTGGGAATAACAGGAACATAATTTTCCTGCGTCAGTTCCCATTCTTCTTCTTTATAATCAAAAATCTTTAAAAATAAAATCCATACAATCTGCGATAATCTCTGTTCATCACCGCCAACACCTGCATCTCCACGCATAATATCCTGTAATCTTTTTATAAATGTAGATAGTGCCATAAACTTACGTGCTCCTTATCGCTTAGTATAAAATATCTTCTATTTGTTCCATTAAATCAATGAAATTCTGCTTATTCCCATCAAATACACTTTTTAGTATTTTCATAGGTGTATACCCCTTTGCCTTAAATACAGGCAATTGAAATACAGCAATGTCTTTTAGCTTTGAAAAATCTTCTTTCTTATATTCATTTAAGATAATTTCTATAATCTCTCTTTTTTCATTATCCAATCCAGTCAAAATATCTGAATCATAAACTTTTTGCAAACGTTCTTCTTTTGATTTTGGCGGCTTTTTATATCCAACAAGACCTACAATATCAAATCTGTCAAGATAATACCCTACTGATTCCCTTACTTTTTTTATATATGAAGGTTCAATTAAAAGTTCTCCCGTAAAGAAATCCTTCTGATCAGACACCTTAAAAGCAGCATAAAAATCATTGTATACAGGATATTGTGATAAAATATTATTTTTCACACAACTATCAATATTCTGTTTCACGAGGGTTCCGTTTTCATCTGTATAGCGTACTTCCTCTCCTTCAATAACGACTTCCACGCCATTGACTTTTACTTTTTGCATATGTCCTTTTGAATTCCCCTTATCTTTGCCTTCAAGTTCAGTTTCTCTTTGCGGACTTCCTTTTGGAAACGTTCCTTTTTCTCCTACTTCCATAACCGCAACCGGTTCTCCGTCAAATTCAGGATCTTCAAACTGATGGTAATTTGCCCGAAAATCTAAGATTGTAAAATGCAGTTTACTCTTCTTCTCATCATCAATCGTAAAGTTCTCATTAATTCTTGTTCCTCTGCCGATTGTTTGTTTAAATTCTGTTGGCGAACCAATTGTTTTATCCAAAACAATCAACTCACATGTTTCCGAATCAACGCCTGTAGACATTAATTTACTTGTAACTGCAATAACAGGATATTTTACATTTGGTTCCGTAAAATTCTCCAACTCTGCTTTCCCAATTTCATCATCACCTGTAATCTTCATTATGTACTTACTGTTTTCCTGAACCAAATCAGAATTGAGATTTTTTAATTTTAAGACCATCGCATCCGCATGGTCAATATTTTCACAAAATACAATTGTCTTTGCATACCTGCAATTGTTCTCTTTCATGTAATCTGTAATTCTTTTTGCAACGATTTCCTGCCGTTCCTCTACAACAATTGTTCTGTCAAAGTCTTTTTGCGTATAAACCTTGTCTTCTACTGGTTTTCCCTCTATATCCAATTTCCCTAAAGGCGGTCTGTAACCTTCTTTATCAATATTAAGTTCTACAGATATTACCCTGTAAGGCGCTAAAAAACCGTCCTCAATTCCTTGTTTTAATGAATAAATATATAATGGCTTATCGTCTGTTTCTGCACAAAAATAATTGATATTAGATACATCTTCTGTTTCCTTTGGTGTTGCAGTTAATCCAAGCTGTGTAGCAGAACCAAAGTACTCCAGTATTTCATGCCAATTAGAATCCAAATCCGCAGATCCCCTATGACATTCGTCCACAATAATCATATCAAAGAAGTCTGGCGGAAGTTCCTTATAATAATCTTTGTCTTTGCTCTTTAACTGCTGATAAGTGCTGTATATACCTCATATGCCGTATCTTTCTTTATGTTTGCACTTTTCATTTTTACCATAACGCCTTTATCAACAAACGGTTTGAAATCTTTCTTCATTGTCTGATCTGCGAGGGCATTTCTATCAACTAAATACAAAATTTTCCTTTTCGTCTTACTTTTCCACAATTTCCAAACTATTTGGAAAGCAGTAAATGTTTTTCCGGTTCCTGTTGCCATTACAAGAAGCATTCTGTGCTTTCCCTGTGCGATTGCCTCAATAACTCTGTTAATTGCAATTCTTTGATAATATCTTGGCTTTTTGGGTTTTGATTTTGAAGTATCAATATAATAAGGTCGATTCATTAATCTGACCTCATCATCTGACAAATTCTTTTCTTTCATATATCTGTCCCACAATTCTTCGGGATATGGAAAATCCTGCATTTTCAGTCTATCATTGTTTTTATGGATAATCATGTCTTCTTCCAATAAATCTACCCCGTTAGTTGTATATGCAAATGGAATATCCAAAATTTCGGCATATTCAATTACCTGCTGATAGCCTTCCATTGCACCATGATCCATTCCCTTTGCCTCAACTAATGCCAATGGAATATTATCTTTATCTGACTGCATCTTGATACTTTATCCCCGTCGATATTTACCCTTCCATCTGAAAACAATACTCCATAACAATGTTATCGGCGTTCTCCTGTCCCCGTCTTTCCTGAATAATTGGAGTAATATAGTTTTTCTTTGTATTTTCTTCGTTTTTCTGCTGCGCCGCAAGTTCTTCCTTTGTCAACTCCATTACCTCTTTTCCTTCCTACTGCCAAATAATCATCTATCCAAATATCCCAAAAAAGGTCTGATTCCTTCACAAATCAAACCTTTTTCCAAACCTCTCAAATCAACTTCTTCGTACAAGCAATCGCAAGCGCCCCCGGTCCAATATGGCACGAAACGCTCAGTGACAAATGATCTACATAAATCGGATACCCCGGAAACTGCGCTGCAAGTTCTTCCTTCAATAAACCTGCCGCCTCCTCATTCTCCGTATGTGCAATCTGTAAATACATCGGATTATCTTCCGAAACGCCGCCAAACCGCTTCTCAATATCATTCTTAATTGCCGTCATCATAATCGACTTCGCCTGATTGACCGTCCTAGCTTTTGCAAAGGCATCGAGCTTCTCCCCCTGAATCTGCAAAACAGGCTTTAGCTTCAAAAGCGTCCCAAGCGCAGCCGCTGCGGGCGTAATCCTGCCGCCCTTTTTGAGATAATGCAGCGTATCAATCATAATATAAATACTCGAGTTAAACTTATCCGCCTCAAGCAGCTCCTTAATCTCGCTCCCGCTCTTTCCCGCCTTTGCAAGCGCAAGCGCGTCCAGTGCCGACTGCCGCTGCGTCACGGAAATGCGCTGGTTGTTCACCACATGTACCTTCCCCTCATAATCCTGCGCAAGCATCAGCGCCGTCTGACAAGAACCGCTCAGCCCGCTCGACATCGGGATATGCACAACCTCGTCATGCTCCTTTAAAAGCGTATCCCACAACGCCAGAACAGACTCCGGTGAAGGCTGTGAGGTCGAAATATCGGCATTTGCCGCAAGCCTTTCATAAAACTCCTTCCGGCTCAACGTAAGCTCCTCATAATACGTCTCCCCATCAATCATAAACGGCATCGGAATCACGCTGATTCCAAGCTCCAGTCCCTGTGCCTGCGTAATCCCGCTGTTGCTGTCCGTAACTATTGCAATCTTTGACATCTTGCCAATCCTCCATTCTGCCAATACTCAAACATACGTACTGGCATCAATTTGCCCGATAAAAAATCCTCATTTCTATTATCAATCCTATAATCAGATATTCACAAAGTCAACATCTGACGAAACACACTCCTCATAATGCGCCCAAAACGCCTCGTGCTCACGAACAGGCACCTTCCCGTTCGCAAGATATGCCGCATAAAGCTCCTGCGCACACCCTTGCGCCTCCTGCAAAATCCCCGCGTCCTGATAAATATCGCCAATCGTGAACTGGAACTGCCCGCTCTGCCGGATACCAAACAAGTCCCCCGGCCCGCGCAGCCGCATATCCTCCGATGAAATAAAAAATCCGTCGTTGGATTTGTTCAGCACCTGTAACCGCTCCATAGTATCATTTTGACCTGTGGCAGTGATAAATATACAATAGGACTGTTCTTTGCCCCTGCCCACGCGCCCGCGTAACTGATGAAGCTGTGCAAGCCCGAAACGCTCGGCATTTTCCACAAGCATGACCGTAGCGTTTGGCACATTAATCCCGACCTCAATTACCGTCGTGGAAACAAGCACGTCAATTTGGTGATTGGCAAACTCCTCCATAATAAAGTTCTTTGCCTTCGCCTTCATCTGCCCGTGAAGATAATCAATCCGAACCGACGAAGGCAGCTCCTTTTTAAGTCTGTCCGCATAATCCACCACGTTTTCAAGTACCGGCTGGTCGCCCATGATTTCTTCATTCGCCTCCACCATCGGACAAATGACATAAACCTGCCTGCCCTTTGCAACCTCATTCGCAATAAACTGATACGCCTTTTTGCGGTAGTCCGTGTTGACCACGCAGTTCTTAATCGGAAGTCTGTTTGCCGGAAGCTCGTCCATCACCGATATATCCAGTTCCCCGTACAAAATAATCGCAAGCGTCCGCGGAATGGGCGTTGCGCTCATCACCAAAATATGCGGCTGCAACCCCTTCTGCGCCAATGTTTCACGCTGTTTCACGCCGAATCGGTGCTGCTCGTCCGTAATGACAAGCCGTAAATTGTAAAAATCCACATCGTCCTGTATCAATGCCTGTGTGCCGACGATAATGTTGCAGGTGCCAAGCACAATGCTCTCCTTTGTCCGCCGCTTCTCCCGCGCCGTGAGCGAGCCCGTTAAAAGCACAGGCTTAAACGGAAGCCCGTATTGTTCGGCAAGTCCCGATATCGTCTCAAAATGCTGCCTTGCAAGCACCTCCGTCGGCGCCATGAATGCCGCCTGCGCATGGTTCATCACGCACATCAGCATGGCAAGAATGGCAACTATCGTCTTTCCCGAACCCACATCTCCCTGAACAAGCCGGTTCATCAGATGCGTCGAGCACATATCCGCCTCAATCTGCGCCCATACACGCTGCTGTGCGTTAGTAAGCCGATACGGAAGCTTCCCAATCAAATCCTGACACGCATCAATGCGCATCATCGGACAGTCATTGACCTCACGCGACGCCATGTCCTTCATCACCATGACCGATATGATAAAAAACAGGAATTCCTCAAAAACAAGCCGCTTTCTTGCCGTAAGCATTTCCTCCTTGTCTGTGGGAAAATGAATGCCGGACATAGCGGTCTGTAAATCGCAAAGCCCGTATTTTTCACGCATGGGCTCTGGAATGTAATCCTCGTCAAAAGAAAGCGCCGAGAGCGCCATGCGCACCGCTTTTGTGACAGCGGCAATGGTCAGCCCCTTCGTCGTAGGATAAATTGGCGAGAGCCTGTGAAGGTTTTTCTCAAAATCATGCGGGCTGACAATTTTGGGCTGTTCCAAGACCATTCGGTTGTTTTTTAAAACGGCACGCCCCCGAAAAATACACTGCTTTCCCGCCTGCAGGGTATTTTTCATGTAGGGCATATTAAAATAAGTCACATCACACGCGCCGCTCGCATCTTTGACGCGCACGCTCGTAATGGTCATATTCTTTCTGATATGAAGCGTCTGTGGCGCACTGATTACCATACCCCGTATCGCATGGACTCCGTTTGCCCGAAGCTCCCCGATTGGGACAAGGTCGCGCCATTCCTCGTAATCCCGCGGATAATGCGTAATCAGGTCATGTACCGTGAAAATATTCAGTTTGTGATACAGTGCCGCTGTTTTTTCGCCAATGCCGCTTATGGCAGTAATCGGATCGTCTAATCGCATCATCTTTTCGTTTCTTATTCCGCCGATACAATATACGAATAAATCGGCTGTCCTCCAAACTGTAGTTCGATATCGCAGTCCGCAAACGCGGCTTTTACTTTATCCGCAAGCTTCTGCGCCTGCATCTCTTCCACATCGTCTCCGTAGTAGATACTAATCAGCTTATAGTCCTCCTTCATGATTTTTTCAATCATGTCAAAAGCCACCGCCTGCAAATCCAGTCCCACCGAAAGGATACCCGAATCGCCGATGCCCATAAAGTCACCCTGATGGATTTCCTTGTCGTCAATCATGGTATCACGCACCGCATACGTGACCTGCCCTGTCGCCACATTGCACGCTTCCCGCGTCATTACGGCTTCGTTCTCCTCTATCGAAATATCCGGCACGTAATTGATAATCGCCGTAATGCCCTGTGGAACGGTTTTTGTCGGAATTACGATAATCTTTTTGTCCGTCGTAAGCTGGCTTGCCTGATTTGCCGCCAAGATAATATTTTTGTTGTTCGGGAAAATAAAAATATTGTCGGCATTGATTTTGTCAATCGCGTTTAAAATGTCCTCCGTGCTCGGGTTCATCGTCTGACCGCCTTCAATGATATAGTCCACCCCAAGTGAGCGGAAAATCTCATTGATGCCGTCGCCGACCGACACGGCAATAAAGCCCGTATCCTTATGCTCCATTGAGACCTGTTCGTTTTCGGGCACGGCAGATGCCTTGGAAACAGTTGCGCTCTGCATCTCCTTTTCCATCATCTCCGAAACCTTCTCATCGCGCTCCAAACGCATGTTTTCAATGATGATGGTCGTAAGCTGCCCGTATTTGAGCGCCCGTTGCATCGCAAGACCGGGCTCATTGGTGTGCACGTGCACCTTTACAATCTCATCGTCCGCCACGACAACAATGGAGTCGCCGATTGAGGACAGAAACTCCTTAAAATCCATCTCCTGTTTGATATTAAAGGGCTTGCTTAGCATAATCAAAAACTGCGTGCAGTAACAGAACTTAATCTCCGCGTTTGCCTGCGCCTCAATGCTTGTGCCAAGCGAGCCTGTCTTGGAAACCGCGGGGGAAACCACTTCCACGGAAAAATCAATCTCCTTGCCAAGGAACGCGTCCAGCGCGCCCTTTAAGACCTCAACCAGTCCCTGCCCGCCGGAATCGACAACGCCTGCCTGCTTTAAAACCGGCAGCATTTCGGGTGTCTGCGCAAGGACTGCCTCTGCTTCCTTGATGACCTCCGTAATAAATACCTCTAAATCCTTTTCCCCCGACACCGCAAGGTCGTCCGCCCTCTTTGCCGCGCCCCTTGCAACCGTCAGAATGGTGCCCTCCTTTGGCTTCATGACAGCCTTATATGCTGTCTCCACCGCCTTGTCGCAGGCAGAGGCGAGGATTGCCACATTGACGTTTTCGTACTCCCTGATGACCTTTGCAAATCCCCGGAAAAGCTGCGAGAGAATGACGCCGGAATTTCCCCGCGCGCCCCTAAGCGAACCTGACGAAATCGCCTTGGCAAGCGAAGCCATGTCAGGATTTTCAATGGCAGCAACCTCCTTTGCCGCAGACATGATGGTCATGGACATATTGGTTCCCGTGTCGCCGTCCGGAACCGGAAACACATTTAATTCGTTAATCCACTCTTTTTTGTTCTCTAAATTTTTCGCACCGGCAAGAAACATCTTTGCAAGCAGCTTCGCGTCGATTGTATTTAAACCCACTTCAAAAATCCTCCTTAATCAATTACTCGAACACCTTCAACATAGATGTTTACTTTTTCAATTTCGAGCCCTGTAAAGTTTTCTACCTTGTATTTTACACTGCTAATCAGATTATCGCAAACCGTGACAATGCTGACGCCATAAGAGACAATCACATGAAATTCAAGCGTCAATTTATTATTCACAATACTCACGGATATCCCATGCGTAATGCTGTCCTTCATCAGAAGCTTAACCAGTCCGTCCTTTACATTCACCGACGCCATTCCGACGATGCCAAAGCACTCTACGGCAACACTTCCCGCATACTGCGCGATGACTTCGGGATCAATATAGATATTACCCATATGAGTATTCATAGAACCTTTCATAGAAATCCTCCTTAAAACAATAATTATTTCTATTATAACCTTTTTTATGGAAAAAAGAAATATAAATTTTTCCATAATCTGCCATTCCTTACAATTCTATATAATCACTACTTTTTACACTTTTTGCAAAAAAAGCCTTGCCAAATGGCTGTTTATTTGGTAAGATATTAATGTTGTGAATCAAATGACTTATTTTAGTCGAGGAGGTGCTAACGATGGCAAAGTGTGATATTTGTGGCAAGGGCGTTCATTTTGGAAATAACGTAAGTCATTCTCATAGAAGATCCAATGCAATTTGGCATGCAAACATAAGAAGCGTAAAATGCAAGGTAAACGGAGCTGCTAAGAGAATGCATGTATGCACAAGATGCTTACGTTCCGGTGCGGTAGAAAGAGCATAATTGTAAATGAAAACATAAAGAGGGAACATTTCCATGTTCCTTTTTTTGTGTTTATTGCCTGTGTGCAATCGAGTAGAGTCTGCACGGGGCTGTGCATAAAAGGAAGCCAGTGCTACCCTTCATAGTACTGGCTTCTAAGACTATCATATTCCGTCTGTATTTTAATCAGTGTCTTCGTATCCCCGCATTTGTTGTCAGGGTGGAAAATCTTTAACAGCTCCTTATAACGCTTCCTGAGCGCAAGCTCACTATCCACCCCACGGAAAAAGCTTGTCCCGTCGTAAGCTTCTGACGCACCTCCATACGAATGTACATTCGACCTCGTGCTGGCACCCGACATCTTCTGTCTTCTGTATTTGCTCCGCTCATGCTCAAAATTCAGCTTTTCACACTCCAGCGCCTTTCTGTCAAGGTCAAGCTGATGATATGCGTCCTCTATGATTTTCAGTTTCTTCGCAATAAATGCCTCATTGTCGTTAAACCGTTTTTTGATTGCCTCTTCCCTGATGCTCAGGGCATTCTTTTCGCGCTCAAGCTCCTGCTTAATCTCCATCAGCTCATGGTTGAACTCCATCAGCTCGTCCCGCCTTGCCTGTATCCTTACCTGCTCCTGAAACATCCACGTCTTTAATTTCCTGACATCATCAGGCGTCTCGTCCTCGCCTCTCTTAAGTTCTTCTTCAAACTCCACCATACCAATAACCATGCCTTTCTTTCCACTAAATTATCTTTGAAATTTGAATTTATCGCTGCCAAAATCCATACATCAACAATTACAGTTAAAAAGATTATATCCGACTATAATAAAAATCGCAACCAGTATCAATCCAATCCATGTATTTCCGACCACCAGCATAAAGAGCATACCGAACGCAAAACATAGAACAGAAAATCCGATAAGCCTTTTCATATCTTTATGATTACTCCGGCATTGTTCTATTTACTATCCATTATATGCGCACTGGCGTTCAATTATTTGTCTTCCGGAAATGCCACCTGAATTGCCTCTTCGTCATCCGGCATATCATTCTTTGATGTAAAACGATCCAACAAGTCCGGAACCATATCCACAATCTTGTTGACCGTATCCTGATTTTTGATATTGACAAGTCTTACCTGTCCGTTTTTGATGACAAGCACCGCGCTCGGCGACATCTTTCCAGACATTCCGCCTGCGCCGCCGTTCTTTTTATCCTGTGATGACGCACCCGCGCCCACGCCAAAGGAAACGTCCACCAATGGGACAATAATCGTATCGCCAATCTGTGTCGGCTCCCCTACGACTGTTTTCGAAGACAGGAATGTCTCCATTCCCTTCATCATGGAATTAATCACACCATTAAAATTGTTTTCAGACATCACTATGAAACCTCCAAAATCATTAATCAATTATGCGCCTAAAGATTAAGCTGTTTACGAAGCCGCTTTATGTTTTTATCCGTCAGAAAAAGCCATGCAGTCCACAAAAGAACATAAATATGAATCCTTCCCTTAAAGGAAAAGCTGCCTTCCACGATTTCATGCTCAAATTCCGGACAGATTTCAATTCTTCCCATATGCCACGGGTAAAGCATTCCGCACACAGCAAGCGCATTTCCCAGCACGGCAGGATCTTCAAAGCCTAAATGCAGCTTCACCGAATACTTTTTCGGACAGATATTTTTCAAAATCCGTAAAAACTGTTTTTTGCATAGCCCGAATGCCTGCTTTGTGCTTTCCTGTTGTAATAATTCCAAGTAATATCTTATGTTATCCTTAATCTTTTTCATTATAACATATATTCTTTGGAATGTGAACTTAATATTTTCAAAAAATTTAATAAATTTCATTAAAATTTTCTGAATTTTCTGAAAAATCGTCGTTTTATCAGTTTTTTTCTGTTGCTGCTCGGGCATCTCGGCTTCATCTGCTGCCCGTTCTGCCTCCTGCTGCATTGGTTCGCTGTTTTCTGCGTTTTCGTTTTGTTTTGCTGCACGCTCCTTGCTGTCGTTTTCTGTTGTATCAGCGATTGTATCTGCCGTATTCTTTACCGTATCATTTTCGTTCGGTTCCGCCGCATTGTCAGCTACAGATGCCGCCTGAATTTGCGGCTCCTCTTCATTTACCCTACGCTTTTTTTTCTGCCTGCGTCCCCGTTTTCTCAGATTGTCAAAAACCGGAATGCCAAACAGCCTTGCACGGATATGGAATGGCTGGTCATTCTGATACCGGACTGTTACGCAGATAATCCCGACAAGCCAGCTCACCCTTCCCAGCAAATCCGCCTTCTGCTGCGCATAGCTGCCGCCTGCCCGATACCGCACAGGCACAAACAGCACAAGCAATGCGAGTGATGCAATTATTCCAAGCAGAACCAAAAAAATGATTCCGATTACCTTCAATATGGTTAATATTATTGACACCATATAAACCCTCTTATTCCTTTATGCCCTGCGGGTTTTAAAAAATTCCTTGACATCATACCCTCCTGTCAACTGGTAGACATCTTCCAAGATATTGGTCACCAGTGTCACTGCCTCCCCATAGCCCGCGGCAATCCCCACTATGTATGGCATATTCGCTTTTTTCCTATAATACTTCTGTTTTAACATACCACTGTGGTATATTTCAAGCAAATCTTTGTTTTTTGCCAAAGAAATTACATAAATCATGGGCTGCGGACGTCCTGTGCGCAATTTCCACTTGATTTTCCTTTGCTTATCCTTTAAAGAAGGGCTTAAGTACAAGCTTTTGCAAAAATGCATACAAATCAACTCCCGTACTGCGGTTTCGCCTGTTTCGGACACTGGTTATATGATAGCACAACCTTCCAGTTTTTACAAACGAAAAGAAGGTCATCTGACCTTCTTTTGTAATAAGTGTCATTTTCCACATTACCGCGGTTTTATCCACTGTTTATTTTTCCTAAGATTTAAATATTCCTGATATGCCTGTCCCAAAATCTGCTTCTCATTGGAAAATTTAAGCAAGTGATAGGCTTCGTGGTATTTATAATAGCCTGAGTCAACAAAATATTCTTCGCGTTGGGGCTTCGAGTAGTAATTATCTGCCATCATCAGATACCAGTGAACCTCCTTTTCAACAGTATCCTGCGGTACATTAAAGGAATATTCGCTTTTACCGATATATTTCATCACAGATGCCTTTACACCTGTCTCTTCAAAAACCTCCCTCAGTGCAGTCTCTACATGTTTTTCCCCGCTCTCCACGGTTCCCTTCGGAAGAACCCAGCCCTCATACCGATTCTTAAAGTTTTTATACAGGAGAAGGATCTTTCCCCTGAATATAACCACGCCTCCACAACTAATAGCCTCAATCATGGCGTTTCCTCCTAAATGGTGTATGAGCTATCGAATACTTCCCATAATGCTGATAATCTGATCCGTCTCAAAGGGCTTTGTCACAAACTCCGCTGCGCCAAGCTTGATTGCGTCAAGCATCTTCCCCTTTTGTCCGGCTGCTGTTACCATTATGACCTTTGCGTCAGGATCATATTCCTTAATTTTGACAAGCGTTTCAATCCCGTCCATGACAGGCATCGTGATGTCAAGTGTCACAAAGTCAGGACGCAGCTCGCAGTATTTATCGTAGCCGTCCTGTCCGTCTTCCGCCTCGGCAACCACCTCATAGCCGTTTTTTGTCAGAATATTTTTCAATATCGACCTTGAGGTCTTGGAATCGTCAATTATCATAACTGTGCTCATATTTCAATCTCCTTATACTAAATAATCCTCTTTTTTTACTGAACCTACTGATAGACCTCAAAAACCGCCCTGAGACTATACCCGTTTGCATGAATGGGAATCACATAAAGCATTTCATTGCTGATAAAAGGCCCTTCCATCGAAAACTCCGGGGAATTCATGTCAATGGACATATTTTCATAGCTCATGTTTGTGGCAAACAGACCGTTTACGCAATTGATGAACTCGCCCACGCTGTCAAGCGCATCTTCCGTAACCGTAGCGTACGTATCCCCTGTAAAGTAATTCGCGATGGCGAGCAGACCGTCGTTTGACGCACTTATGTAAAATTTCATATGCATATCCCCAACAATCATCTGACACGCATACTTGTCCAGTTGAATGGAATGCGCCGTGTATGCCTTCTCAAGGTATACATCCTTGTCAATCAGCCGCCGCAGTGTCTGCACAAGCGTCTTGGTAAGCTCCTTGAGCTGGGACGATTTTAACGGCACGAAGATGTTGATGCACTGATCCAAGTCATCATGTATCAAGGCGCTGAGCTGGACGTCATTCAATTCCCGCTTCTGTTGGAATTCGTCCATTTCGTAATTAATGCTGTCATAGGTAACATATTCCTGATCCACGAGAAGCTGTGCAAACTTCATAAAATTATTGGACTCAAACGAAAGCAGCTCATCAAGCTTATCGTCCGTAATCAATCCCTGATTCACAGCCATTTCGCCAAAGTGCTCCATTTCTTTGTCAATACTGTTCATAAGCTTTAGCACGGCAGTCGGCGTCATTACTTTTGTGATGACTGCAATGATTTCCACTCCTGCCTTAAATTCCTTTTTGACGGGAAGTAAGGTATTAAGCTGATCCATTGTAAGCTTTCCCTTTTCAACAAGGTAGTTTCCAAATAAGCGGTTAAGCATATTCTACGGCTCCCTTCTATTTCATACTCTTTGCAATTTGATTTTCACAAATGTACACCTAATACTACTATACACCCTTTTGCAAAAAAATACAAAGTTTTATTGAAATTTTTTATGCAAATTTATATCATTTTTCAGACGCGCTCAGACATTTGTGCAAAGATACCCGTCAAAAGCGGCTTGTTCAGACCATTTTGCACAATTCCTTACTGCGTTTCGCCTCCGTCATAATAGCCGTCCAAAATCCGCCTTGCCACAGGAACCGCATACTCCCCGCCCGAGCCTGCGCCTTCCATGATGACCGTTATCTGAAGCGGTCTGTCCGTGTCATAGGTAAAGCCGGTAAACCATGCGTGGGAGTCTGAATTGGAATTGTACTCCGCAGAGCCTGTTTTCCCCGCCGCACTGTAGCTGTCGCTCTTTAGGCGGGTGCCTGTCCCGTCCGTCACCACGGTGCGCATAAGCTGTTTTAAGGTATCCGACTCCTGCGCACTGATAAACGTGCCCAAGGATTTTGGTTCAAACGAGGTGACAATTTCCCCGTCGGCATTTTCAACAGACTCGATGATATACGGCTGCATCATCTCGCCGCCGTTTGCAATCATTGCCGTCACCATTGCAAGATGAAGCGGTGTCATCTGCGTCTGCCCCTGACCGATGGAGGTCTGTATCATATCGCTGTCACTGCTTACCATGTTTTCCGAAATGCTGCTCTTATTAGAGATAAAATCCACCGGAAGCGCTTGGTTAAAGTAAAGCGTGTCAAGCAGCTTCTGAAACTGGTTCCTGTCAAGCGAAAGCCCGATGCTTGCAAAGGACGAATTGCAGGATTTGCCAAAGGAAAGCGAAAAATCCACTTTCCCATGCCTTGTGCCATGAAAACAGTTGATGACATTTTCCCCGTTCCTGTATTGACCATTGCAGTCAAATGTATAATTCTCATAATCATACGGATTTTCGCGGATATATTCCAGCGCCGTAAAAATCTTAAAGGTAGAGCCCGGCGGATAAAGCCCCTGTGTCACCCGGTTTACAAGCACGGAGCTCTCCTCGTCCGCAATCAGCTCCTCCCAGATATCGCTGATGGTATTGGGATCAAAATCGGGCTTTGACACCATTGCGAGGATTTTTCCCGTTTCAGGCTCCGTAATGATTACGGCACCCTCATACAGTCCGAGCGCATCATACGCGAGCTTTTGCAGCCTTGTATCAAGCGTTGTGACAACTGTATTGCCCATGTGCTTTTCATCGGCAAGGTCGTCGGAAAGCTTGCTGTTTAACGACACATTGGAGGACACAAGGTACATGTTCGCATTCTGCTCCACGCCCATCCTGCCGTTTGTCGCATAGCCTATCGCATGGGAAAACAGCTTGGCATACGGGTAATAGCGTTCATTTCCATCTGCGAGCGTCGTCGCGAGCACCTGCCCGTCTGCCGCAAGGATATCGCCGCGTATCGTTTTCTGCGCAAGGATTTCCTGCCGCTTTGTGTTATAGGTATTGTTAATCACCTTCGGGCTGTCATAGTGTACAAAATGTGTCAGGTAAACACAAATGCCCGCAAAGAGCGCCACAAATACACCTGCCGCCGTGTTCATATACCGTTTCGGGATATACGGCACAAAGGCATCTTCGTCCTCCTCGGAATTTTCCCCTTCATATTCCAAAAGCACATCATGATTGATATAAAAGCCCTGCACCACGGAAAGCATCATGACCGACGCCAAAACCGAGCTGCCGCCATAGCTGATGAGCGGAAGCGTCACCCCCGTAAGCGGGATAAACTTCGTGTTTCCGCCAATTGTCAAAAAGAGCTGTGAAACATACATGATGCCAAGCCCGTAAGACGCATACTTGACAAAAGGCTCCTGACACGAATGCGCCACACGCACAATCTCCAAAAACAGATTGACGCAGATTGCAATCAGGCAGATGCCAAACAAAACGCCGTATTCCTCGCATACCGCAGAAAAGATAAAATCCTGCTCCACGTAGGGAATGGAGCTTGGACTGCCCGCGTCAATGCCCATTCCAAACCAGCCGCCCGTACCGATGCCAAACAAGGACTGCGCAATCTGATACCCCGTCGCGTTGATGTCATTCCACGGGTCAAGCCACGCCTCCACGCGCACGCGCACATGGGAAAACAGAAAATAGGAAATATAGGAAGCCGCCGCCCCTCCTGCAAGCCCCGCAATCACGTAGCGTACCTTTCTCGTCGCCACAAACAGCATAATGACATAGGTCATAAAGTAAATCAGCGCACTTCCCAAGTCCTTGGACGCCACGAGAATGAGCACATGCGCCGCCGCAAGCACTGCCGATAACAGGATATGGTAAAAATGCTTTGCCCTTGCCAAAATACAGGCAAGAAAAAGCACGTAGATGATTTTCACAAATTCCGAGGGCTGAAAGCTTAGACCAAATATGGAAAACGAGAGCTTTGAGCCGTTTACAAACCTGCCCCTGATTAAAACCGCCCCTAAAATGATAATCCCCGCAGCCGCAAATAAAAGCTCACAGCGTTTGATGAGCTTAAACTGTTTCATAAATGAGGGCACAATCAGCCCGATTACCAAGGACACTGCCACAATCAGGAACTGGCGCATGGAGCGGGTAAGCGAAAGGCGCGTCAAAATCACAAAGCCGATGGACAAAAGCATGGCAACATGGTTTAATATCAGCCTGTCCGACTTGGGATAAATCGCCCGCATAAGCACCAGATAGGCAAACACGGCAAGCATCTGGAACACGGGGAAAAACAGATAGGTAAAGTCCTGCCTTGATGAGAGCAGGACGAGGCTGCTTGTGATATGGTTCACGAAAATCATGATAAACTGGATCACAAACAAAAAGCCCTTGCGGGATTTGTCGTCCCACCGCAGCGCAATGTAGCTTGTCACCGTATATAAGAAAATATTGATGACCAAGATATATTTGGATAGTTCGATGATTGCCTTTAACATTTATTCTACTCCACGCTTATAATGTCCGTTCGTGTAATCCTTCCATATAAAATCCGCGTCCATGCCCTTTGATTTTTTGAGATAAAATTCCAAAACCGCCCTTGTCTGCTTAGCGGTTTCCAATGTAAAATCAAGCCTTATTACCTTATGCCCCGCTTTTTGTATGTGTTCAAGCTGCCCATGAAGGGAAAGCGGCACGGTATTGTAAAGGATATTGTAACAATGCATACAGCTTTGTGTGACCGGAAACGCATTTTTGTACCGGTCGGTAAGCAGATATGCATTCTGCTCATTTGGTTTATGGATACACTGCTTCAATGTATTCTGCACACAGTTTGCCGAATACATTAATGGCAACCTTCCATAAACCACCATTTCTGTCTGCACGCTGCCCAAAAGCGGCAGAAGCTCTTTTCTGTTAAGCTCCACCGGAAGCGTCACCATGTCAAAGAACCGGGCACAGACATCAAGCGAAGCGTTATTCCATGCATAGATTGTGTAGTCCGATATTATTTGACCATTATAGTCAACGCTTTCAAGCCATTGTACTTCCTCAAAATTCCTGACAAGCACGCCCGTAAACAGTCCGCTTTCCAGCAACGTCTGATACTGTTCCAAATACGGATAGGAGCGCTTTCGCAAAATGTGTGGAAGTGCCAAAAAATAGTGCTTTGGATACTGTTTTATGAGCGCTTCCATTTTTTCCCTCTGTTGCAAAAAGCAATCCGCATTGATATAAATCAGATTGACTTCATCAGACAACAAAACCTCCGCCAGTTGTTCCCTTGTGGACACAAAAACGGCAAGCTGATTGTCCGCAAAAGAGCCGTTATCCGCTTTTGTCCTTCTTTCATCAAGGCATGTTTCAAAAGAACCCCACTGTGCATTCTGCTTTAGGATTGCGTCCTCAAGCGCCTTACACGCCTTTCTTCTCATCTCATTTAAAGCCTTCACCGTCATGAAAGCATGACCGTCTGTATGCACTTCCAGCGTTTCAAGCCCAAAAAAGGTATCGCCAAGCTTTGAAAGCCTGTCTGATAAGTCCTGCTCGGTAAGCGGTCGGCTGATTGCCGCACCTGCCGCTTCTCCCTCCACTGTCACGGACACCGTACCAGTATCTAATGTGAGAACCGCCGGTTTTCCTTCAAAAACAGAAACCGTTCCCCGAACCCCGATGTGTGGCTTTTGACTCAGATACGTTTCACGGATTTTTGCAAGCACTTCCTCTTTGGAGCCGCCATATCCGGGTTCCTTAATGGTTATCATGTGTTTTCCGTTATGCGCTTCATAATAACCGTGACAGATATCAGACCGGATATAAAGCCCCCGCAAAAGCGTCTCATCTTTTTTATCAACCTTAAAATCATGCTCAGGGTTTGATAAAAATCTATCAATATACTTACGGTAAACCGCTGTCACGCCTGCCACATATTCCGGGCTTTTCATGCGCCCTTCGATTTTGAAGGAGTCAATCCCTGCCGCAATCAGCTTTGGTATCATGGGGAGCGTGTACATGTCCTTTAGGCTAAGCGGATATAGCTGCTTTCCGTTCTCGTCTGTATATGGAAGCCTGCACGGTCCCGCACATCTACCCCTGTTCCCGCTCCTGCCGCCCAAAATGGAGCTGAAAAGACACTGCCCCGAATACGCATAACACATCGCCCCGTGGATAAAGCACTCCACCTCAAGCCCTGTCTGCTCCTTAATGTCCCTTATTTCATCAAGCGAAAGCTCCCTTGCCGGAACGACACGGCTAACGCCAAGCGACTTCACAAGCCGGGCGCCATATACACCCGTGATGGTCATCTGCGTGCTCGCATGCAAGGGAAGTCTTGGAAACCGCTCCCGAAGTGTCTTAAGCACGCCAATATCCTGCACAATCACCCCGTCAAGCCCTGCCGCATACAAAGGCGCGACATAGGGCACAAGCTCCTGCATTTCCTTTTCCTTCACAAGCGTATTGACGGTCAGGTAGATTTTCCTGCCAAACAAATGCGCCACGCGAAGCGCCTCCACAAGCTCCTCCTTGGAAAAATTATTCGCATAAGCCCTTGCGCCAAATTTCATGCCGCCTAAATAGACGGCGTCGGCTCCTGCATTGATTGCCGCCATAAAGCACGCAAAATCACCTGCCGGAGCTAAAAGCTCTACTTTTTTCTTGTCCATAAGCGCGTTTATTTCTTACTCTCCTTAAGCTCCGTCTCAAGACGCACAATCTGCTTTGAATTTTCATTCAGCTCGTTTTGTGCCTCCTGCAATGACTTCGTGGTGTTATCAAGCTTCATCTGCGTGGCAATCAGCTCATGCTTCAGGTCATAGAGCTCGTTCTCCTTTGCCCGAAGCTCCTGCTCCCGAAGCTCCTGCTGGTTCTTTGCCTTGAAATAGTCGTCGGCAATATTCAAAAGCATTAACATATTCTGTGTATCGACCGGCTGATGTTTAAAGCTGTCCATCTTATTATACTCGTTGAGCTTATTGTTTATGTAAGCGGCAACCTTTTGCAGGTATTCCGCGCTCTCATTTCCGCTGACAGTCAGCACCTTTCCTCCGATAATTACTTCCGTGTCTGTTTTGGCAGCCATCTTTTTTGCCCCCTTTATCCTTGTATCTTAATAAAAATCCTTTGTTTTGAATTTACATAATCATTTACATTATATATCACATTATTGTTCCATTTCAAGTCCCAAATGATTGTAGGCAAGCTCTGTCACAATCCGTCCGCGCGGCGTGCGGATAATCAGCCCGTTTTTTATCAGGTATGGCTCATAGACATCTTCAATCGTGCCGCTGTCCTCACCGATTGCCGCAGACAGGGTGTCAAGCCCTACCGGCTTTCCGCCAAACTTTTCAATCATGGTCATCAAAATCTCACGGTCGGTCTGGTCAAGCCCCAGCTTGTCCACATCGAGCAAATCCAGCGCCGTGTTCGCCGCCTCAAGTGTAATGACACCGTCATACTTTACCTGCGCAAAATCACGCACGCGCTTTAACATGCGGTTTGCAAGCCTTGGCGTCCCGCGGCTTCTCCTTGCAAGCTCAATCGCCCCCTGTTCGTCAATCTGTACCTGCAAAATGCGCGCCGAATGCTGGATAATCAGCTTTAGCTCCTCCACGGAGTAAAACTCAAGGTGCTGGATAACGCCAAAGCGGTCGCGCAGCGGCGCTGTCAAAAGCCCTGCCCTTGTCGTTGCGCCAATCAGCGTGAATTTGGGCAGGTCAAGCCTTACGGAGCGCGCCGTGGCACCCTTTCCAATCATGATGTCAATCGCGAAATCCTCCATTGCAGGGTAAAGCACCTCCTCCACCTGACGGTTTAAGCGATGGATTTCGTCGATAAACAAAATATCGCCCTCCTGCAGTCCATTCAAAATCGCAGCCATTTCCCCCGGCTTTTCGATGGCGGGGCCGCTTGTTACCTTCATGTTGACACCCATCTCATTTGCAATAATGCCGGAAAGTGTTGTTTTACCAAGCCCCGGCGGGCCGTAAAACAGCACATGATCCAAGCTGTCCTCGCGCTGCTTTGCCGCCTGTATGTAAATGCTTAATATTTCCTTGATTTTCTGCTGCCCGATGTAATCCTTCAGGCTTTGCGGACGCAGGCTTCCCTCCAGCTTGACGTCCTCCTCCAAAAGCTTCGTTTCAATGACTCTTGCAGCCATAGTAGTCCTCCATTCTTACCTATACTTGCGAGTTTCAATCTTTGATTTTCCAATCCAGCCCCTTAAATACTGCCAATCATCTTCAACGCCTGCTTTAAAATCACTCCGCTATCCATTTCTTCCGTAATTGTAAGCTGTTTTACCGCTTTGACTGCCTCCGTCGGCGTATATCCAAGTGCAACCAGCGCCTCAATCGCCTCATTCTTTGCGGCTGTATCCGCTGACAGTTCACTCGTTGGTATAAAATCCATATTCTCCTCATAGGAAATCTTCAATGCAATCTTGTCCTTGAGCTCAAGGATAATGCGCTCCGCAGACTTATTTCCTACCCCCTGCGCCTTTGCAATCGCCTTTGCGTCGCCGGAAATAATCGCAAGCCGCAAATCGTCCGCGCTCATTGCCGATAAAATGCTGAGTGCCCCCTTGGGACCAATTCCATTCACGGCAATCAGCTTTTTATAGATTTCCAAATCGTCCCTTGACAAAAACCCGAATAACTGGAACGCGTCCTCCCGCACGCTGGTATAGGTATAGATTTTCACAAAGGCACCAATCCCCGGAAGCCTTTTCGCCACGCTCAACGGAATGCGGATATTGTAACCGATATTGTTACATTCCAGCACAAGATTATCCTCCGATATGTCAGCAATTTCCCCTTTGATATATGCGTACATCAGCAATTCTCCCTTCCTTTGTCCGGCACAATTTTCCAAAACTAAAAATAGTATACCACATTATAACGAAAAAAGGAAGAAAAAGAAAACATATGTTTCTAATTTCTTCCTTTATATTTGCATGAAAACCGATCATTACTGGTACACAAGGCACCGATTAGTTGTTGATAAACTTATCTTCCTCGTTATTCCAGCTATAAAGCTTACGGATTTCCTCGCCAATCTTCTCAGAAGGGTGCTCAGACGCAAGCTTTCTCATCGCCTTAAAGTGTACCTGACGTCCTGCCGGGGACATATCCAGCAAGAACTCTTTCGCGAACGAACCATCCTGAATGTCGGAAAGGATTTTCTTCATCGCCTTCTTTGTCTCGTCCGTGATAATCTTAGGCCCTGTAATGTAATCACCGTACTCTGCCGTGTTCGAAATGGAATATCTCATGCCTGCAAAGCCTGACTGGTAAATCAGGTCAACAATCAGCTTCATTTCATGGATACACTCAAAGTAAGCGTTTCTAGCGTCATAGCCTGCCTCAACAAGCGTCTCAAAACCTGCCTGCATCAATGCGCAGACACCGCCGCAAAGAACAGCCTGCTCACCAAACAAGTCTGTCTCTGTCTCTGTACGGAAGGTTGTCTCAAGAACGCCGGCTCTTGCGCCGCCGATTGCAAGTGCATAAGCAAGCGCCATGTCAAGCGCCTTGCCTGTTGCGTCCTGCTCTACTGCAACCAAACAAGGAACGCCCTTTCCTGCCTGATACTCGGAACGAACCGTGTGTCCCGGTCCCTTGGGTGCAATCATCGTAACGTCAACGTCTGCGGGCGGCTTAATGCATCCGAAATGAATGTTAAAACCGTGTGCGAACATCAGCATGTTTCCTGCCTCAAGGTTCGGCTCGATGTCCTTCTTGTACATATCCGCCTGTAATTCATCATTAATCAAAATCATGATGATGTCTGCCTTCTTTGCAGCCTCGGCAGCCGTGTAAACCTCAAAGCCCTGCTTTACAGCCTTGTCCCATGACTTGCTTCCCTCATAAAGACCGATAATGACGTTGCAGCCTGACTCCTTTGCATTGAGCGCGTGCGCGTGTCCCTGACTGCCGTAGCCAATCACCGCGATGGTCTTTCCGTCCAGTAAAGAAAGGTTGCAGTCCTCCTGATAATAAATCTTTGCTTCTGACATTTCTTAATTCCTCCTTGTTTTACAAGTAAATACATTTGTATATATATGTAATATAAAATTGCATAAATATAACTTACGACTCTAAATGAATGAGCGCGTCCGCCCCCCTTGCAAGTCCCGCGATACCCGTCCTTGCAATCTCAAGGATTTCGTAATCCGCAAGCAGTCCGATAAACGCCTCAATCTTTGACTGGGTTCCGGTCAGCTCCACAATCAGGCTGTCCACATTCACATCAATAATCTTGGCACGGAAAATATCCGCAACGGCAATGACGCCCTGCCGCTTTTCCGGTGAAGATTTTACCTTAATCAGGCAAAGCTCCCTGTATACGCTCTTATCCGGCTTTAACTCCCGCACGTCGCGCACATCGACCAGCTTGGAAACCTGCTTTTCGATCTGATCCAAAATCTCCTCATCACCTGACGTCACAATCGTAATCCTTGTAAAGCGGGGATCGGACGTAACGCCTGCCGTAATGCTGTCGATATTGTAGCCGCGTCTTGAAAATAAGCCCGTAATACGGCTTAACACGCCGGCATTATTATTTACCAAAAGCTGAAAAACTTTGTTTTGCATAAATATACACTCCTTTATACCTGCGAGGTATCTGACTAAACAAATTTTATTTTAACAAGCTTTATGTTAATTGTCAACACATTTAGGCAAAGCAAGTGTGCCTGTCCTTGCGACCTCCACAATGCTGATGGATTTTAACATGTCAAGCATGACCTTAATGCGCTCCGGCATGTCGCAAATCTGGATAATCATGTTGTTGTTTGACATATCCACAATGTCCGCCTTCATAATCTCGCAGATTTCCATGATGTCGCGGCGCGTGCTCCTGTTATATTTTACCTTAATCAGCATCAGCTCGCGGCTGATACTGTCCTTCTCGTCAAACGTCTTAACCTTAATCACGTCAAGCTTTTTGTTTAACTGCTTTTCAATCTGCTCAATCGTGCGCTCATTTCCCGAGCTTACAATCGTCATGCAGGAAATGGACGCGTCGTCCGTCTCGCCCACCGCAAGGCTGTCAATGTTAAAGCATCTCCTTGCGAACAGACCTGCGACCTTGCCAAGCACACCTGCCCTGTTTTCTACCTGTACGGAATATATTCTTTTCAAAATAAGCCTCCTTACTATTTCACTAAATCCATCGGATCAATCAGACACTCCATCAGCATGGTGTTGTCTTCCTTCAAAAACGCGTTGATTTTTTCCTCGGCATGAGACATGTTCTCAACCCGGATAAACGGTATGCCATAAGCCGCCGCAAGCTTCTCAAGGTCAGGTGTTCCTGCCTTTATGTCAACCACGGAATAATGATCCTTATAGGTATAATGCTGATACTCGCGCACCATTCCAAGATAATTGTTTTTCATGACAATAATCTTGACCGGAATTTCGTGCTGTATGATGGTCGCAAGCTCCATCATGGACATTTGGAACGAACCGTCGCCGCAGACCGCGACTGCCTGCCTTGACATATCGCCGCGCTTTGCGCCCATTGCCGCAGGAATGGAATAGCCCATTGTCCCCATGCCGCCAGAGGTCAGGAAACGCCCGTTTTTTACGATATGATAGTTGCATGACCATATCTGGTTCTGCCCCACGTCTGCCACATACACCGCGTCGTCCTTCATGGCATTGGAAAGCATTGTGATAAACACCGCAGGGTCCACATAATCCGGATTGGGATTGCGTTTTTGTCCCATTGTGCTACGGTACTCCTCAAGCAGGGTAATCCATTCCTCGTGCTCGCAGGTAAATTCTTCCTTTGCAATATCCTCGAATATATGCTTGATGTCGCCGACAAGCGGAATGGAAGCGCCTGCGTTCTTCCCGATTTCCGCAGGGTCTACATCAATATGTACCAAAATTTTGTTTGTCGTAATCAAATCCGGCTGGCTGATTGCCCTGTCCGCCACGCGCGCGCCGACCATCACAATCACGTCTGACTCGTTCATCGCGCGGTTTGCATACGCCTTTCCATTGTTTCCGACCATGCCGAAATACATGTCGTCATTGGTCTGCATGACACCGATTCCCATCATCGTTGTGACTACGGGAATGCGGTATTTGTGCGCAAAGTCCCGAAGCTCGCACACGGCATTGCTCAAATGCACGCCGCCGCCTGCGCAGATAATCGGACGCTTTGCCTTTTCGAGCTCCTTGATGACCTTTTTAATCTGTACAATATGCCCCTTGATGGTGGGTTTATAGGCACGGATATTGACTTCCGCAGGGTATTTGAAGCTTTTGATTGGCGCGTTCTGCACGTCAATCGGCACGTCAATCAAAACCGGTCCCTTTCGCCCGGAATTGGCGATATAAAACGCTTCCTTGACAATCCGCGGAATGTCCTCCACATTTTTGACAATGTAGCTGTATTTAACAAAGGATTCCACCGCGCCTGTGATGTCCGCCTCCTGAAAAACGTCGCTTCCCATGTCGTCGCTCTTTACCTGTCCTGAAATGCACACGATGGGAATGCTGTCCGCAAATGCCGTGGCGATACCTGTAATCAGGTTGGTTGCGCCCGGACCGCTTGTGACGGCACACACACCGACGTGCCCTGCGACACGCGCCTCCCCGCTCGCCGCATGGGCAGCATTTTGTTCTGTTCTTACCAAAATCGTCCTGATGTCCGAGTTTAAAATACTGTTGTAAAACGGGGCGATTGCCACTCCGGGATAACCGTATACCGTGGTGACACCCTCTTGCTCAAGACATTTTACGATTGCGTCAGCACCGTTCATAATATGATTCACCCTTATCCTTTCTGATTATTATTATACTTTTGTTATTATACTTGTATATCCGGTCAATTGAATGTCCGGTACTTATTTTTGAAATGAAATACAATTTATTATACATAATAATCGGGATTAAGTAAACTGTTTTTTGTTTTTCCTTTACGTTATCCCGAAATGACCTTACAACGCTTCTTATAGCATGCAATTCCATATTTACGGATAACAGTCATGCCGTCATCAATGAATGCCTCCTCATAATTCCTATCATCAATCTGTTTAAGCACTTCCTTACAGCCCTTATCAAATGACGCATTTTCAGCATACTTGAGTTCTATGATGATACCAATTTCTTTCTCCTCCACTTCCACACTGATGTCACTGTAGCCTTCGCCAGACTCAGCGTTAGAGCGCACCCTCCAGCCATCCATGCCTGCAAATAATCCCAGTAAAATTCCGTGGTAGAAATTCTCCTTCATTTCTTTTTTGATGTTATTGTCACGGGTACTGATTGTCTTTCTAAGATATGAGGTAAAGCCTTTTTCTATCGTGGCTGTATCATTTTCCTCAAATGCCCTGCAGAAATTTTCCAGCATTTGTGTATCCCTTTTTGTCTCCGCCTCGAACCAGTCCTGTATCTGTTCCTGAAATATCCATTGGATTTCCTTGTTTGGAATAACTAACCCTGTCAGACCGCTGTCGTCTGCCCCGTGCTGTGTGAGATAACCGGTCGTAAACAGGATACTCCATAGATTGTCAATTTTGGAATCCAAGTCACGATATGTCAGCTCCTGCCGTATCTTTTTCCGAATGGTCTCACCGCTGACCAATAACTCGATTTCGTCCCTGATTGTTGCGTCTGCCTTATCAATAAATTTTCGGACAATACTGTTACTGCTGGTATTCACCCAGTAATTTTGAGGACTTACAGACGGATTTATTTTCAAGGCATGGCAATAGCTCACGACATCCCACGGACAATAAATCTCCAGTTCGCCAAAATGATAACCGTCATACCATTCTTTTATGACATCATATTTCTCCGTAAAACCGTAATATTCCAGCAGTTTTTGGACTTCCATATCAGAAAAGCCGAAATACTCGTTATACTGCACATCTTTTACTGTATATACATTGAAATTATTCAGTCCGGTAAAAATACTTTCCTTTGAAATTCTAAGACACCCTGTTAATACCGCAAACTCTAAACTGTCATTTGTTTTAAACGCATTTCCGAACAAAATCCGAATCAGTTCCACCATCAAGTCATAATATCCTGACTGATATGCCTTGTCGAGCGGAACATCATATTCATCAATCAACATAATGACACTTTGCCCGAAATGCTTTTGCAAAAGCTGCGACAGCAATTGCAGGCTGTCCTTCAAAAGCTCGTCTGACATGGTAAAGGCACCTGTTTCGTCCGTATTGATAAGCGCCTTGTATTGGCTGCGTTCCGGCTGCGTCAGCGTGTCACTCTGCAACAGAAACGCAGACTTCATGGCTTCTTTGCCGATAATTCTTCGCAGCATTCCCTTCGCCTCAGCAAAATTTTCTCCGGTCGCCCCTTTTAAGGTAACGCAAAGTACCGGAAATTTTCCCATAAACGTGTCGCAAAGCCTTTTTTCCTTGGAAATATCAAGCCCGTCAAAAAGGCTTGCGTTACTGCCTTGCTGGAAAAAATATTTCAGCATACTCATATTCAGGGTTTTGCCAAATCGTCTTGGACGCGTAAACAGGTTCACTTTTCCCTGATTTTCCAAAAGCGTTTTAATAAGTCCTGTTTTATCGACATAATAATACCCCTTTGTGCGCATTTCTTCAAAATTCTCAATACCCATAGGAAGCTTTACTATTTCTGCCATACCATACTTCTTTTCCTGAAACGATTGCCGCATTACAGATAAAATGTTCTGTTTCTATATTATTTAGAAGTATATCACACTTGTACGTCAAAATCACCTGATATTTCTTTCTGCAAACAAAAATGCCCATTGGTTTTTTGGACAAACAGACCGAAGAGAATTGATTTTAAGGAAATAGTGTGTTAAAGTATATGTGTTTGAAATTTTTAGCAAAAGGAAAATTGAACATGATGAACAATAAAGGAATTTTGTCCAAAACACGGACACTGCTCATTGCCGCCACGATGTCCGCCTGCCTTTTTGGCTGCGGCGGGGCAAGTGACGACGAGAAGGCGCTTGCCGATTTCTCCACAAAAATTTCCGGCTTCACGGAATATATCAAGGACGCTGACACGCAGATAAACAGCCTTGATGTCTCGGATAAGGACTCCGTTGACCAACTGCTTGCAATCCTTGACGATATGGACGAAGAGTTCCAGAAGCTTGCGGAGATTGACGCGCCAATGCAGTATCAGGACGTGGAAAATCTGGCAGATGAGGCGAGTGAAAATATGTCGCTTGCGGTATCCTGCTATCACACCTTCTTTGAAACGGAAAGCGCTTCCGGGGAAGACGCTGCGGACGCGTATGAATATTATACACGGGCGATGAAACGTGTAAAATATATCGGCTACATGCTCGCGGGCGGGGAAATTCCCGAGGAGGAGAATGTCACAATCTATGAGGACACAAATGACAGCAATATCCTCCACAAATGGCTGTCCGATGATGAGGAGGGCGGCAGCAGTGCCGAGGAAAATCCGGAAACGGAGCAGTAAGCAGTTACAAAATTACAATCGAATAAAACCGGAAACGAAAACCGCAGTGGAATTTGCTGCGGTTTTCGTTTTGCACTATGAAAAAAGATAATAATGAAGGTACTATTGGACAGTGCGCTTAGGGCTGTTTTGCGCAGGCTGCCGGACTGTCAAGAATGCCGATAAACAACGGAACCTCGTTATCCATGTTCATAATCATGTAAATAAATGGTCTGTCAAAGAAAATTTCTTTTGGTTCTACCACTGGCATTGCCGCGCCGCATTCCATGATAACCTGTGTAACGGCGGCGGCTTCCGTTCCCTCCTCGTCCACGATGATTTTTGCTTTTTGACGCACTAAGTCAATATATAAATTATATTGGTTTAAATTATTTTTCGCATTTTCATTGACTGACTCGGTTGAATTATCCGCCCCAATTCCGCTAAAATCCGCTTTTCCGACGTCAAACGCGTCCTTTAATCCCATGTTTTTCAGGCTGTCATTTAACTGCTTATCAAACTCGATTTCAAATTTTGGCAGTTTTGTATTGACCAAGTCAGTCTGTTTTCCTGCCAGTAATTCACTTATGACCAAAGGAGTCAACTGCTTATACAGGTCACGTATCGTTGTATTTTCGTCCGCAGGCTTTAATGCCACAAAGGCATACTGTGCGTCCTCCTCCTCATAACGGTATGGGAACAGAAGTCCCTGCGCAAAGTCATTTGATAAGTATTCCATATCATCCTGCCTATGCATAAACTCTGCATTGATTTCCCTTCCATCCTCCAAATAAAATTTGTCACTGTACACAGCATATGGCTCAAACGGGGCTTCCCATTTTGCCTTGAAATACACCGTATTATAAAGAACCAGTCCGGTGTAATCCTTGAAGGGCTGCTCTACCATTTTGTCAATCATTCCGTTTGTATGCTCCGAAATCCACCCGTTCATTTCCCCCACAATATCGGGCGATGTCAAATCCCTTTGGAATGCCTCGGAGTGCAGAACCGTATTGATGTCGGAAAGCCAGTTGTCAGATACGGAAAAATTCTCGGAAATCCATGCGGAATTTGCAAGGGCAATGGTATTGCTCTGCGTCGCGGTCGGGAATGTCGTCATGACGTCATTGCACAACGTCGTCATATCCTCATAATCGCCAAAAACGGACGCAAATTCCGCCTTCGTGTTATGCTCTGCCCCAAGCCCTGCCATCGACAGTGCCATATAGGCAGATACAGGCGAGAGCACGGGATTATCCTCCTCCATGTTTTCGGCAAAGAACTTGTAGCTAAATTCATTTAAGGCGTCATAGCAAACCTCTGCCTTATCGTCCGCCTCCATATCGGTCTGTTCTGCCTTTGGCTCCTCTTCCACTGCCGTTTTGTCGGTCGGCTGTGTCTCTTTTTGCTGCTCCTGTGGGGACAGTGTGTTTTGGGCATTTGCACTGCCGCCCGCGCAGCCCCCTAAAAGACAGACCGATGAGACGAGCGCCGACGATAGCAGCATTGTTTTTACAAAATCCTTCTTCTTCATAATCAATCCTCCTTTTATTTGCTCCGTTTCGCCTTTGATGGCTGAAAACAGAAGTTACTCGTTTACAAGCCGGAAGGTATATCCATAGTCTGCAAATGGCTCAAAGCCTTCAATTTCCTCACGGCTAAGCATTCCTGTCAACCGGAAATCCTCCGAAAGGCTGACGGAAAGTCCCATTTCGGACATACGCTCATATTCCTGACACAACAGCTCCTTTCCCGCGTCGGACTGGCTTAGCTCCTCATAAACCGTTTCCCCGTTCTGTGCGACATCGCCAAAAACGTCAATCTGTACATGGTATACGTACTGATCCGGCTGTGCCAGCTCGATGGTGTTGTTTGCATCGTCCCAGTAAGAAAATGCCCCTTTCAAGCCGCTGAACAAAATGCAGCTCCCTTTCGTTGGCAGTTTATGGCATTCCTCCACATGAATTTTGTCGTACTGCTCTTCCCGGTCAGGGTGCTTTGGCGGAAAATCCTCAATCACCCTTACAATCATGCCGCCTTTTGCCTCTTCTGCCACAACGTCTGTTCCGTCCGCTGTATCTGCCGTATCTGTCTCCAAAGCCGCCAAGTCATCTATTGCTGCCGCCCCTAAATCTTCGTTTTTCTGTTGGGCGGGCAGCTGCGGCACTCCTGCATCTTCCGCCTCCAAGGCACCTGTTACCATTACCGGGGCATTTTCCACTGCAAACCCTGCCGATGTATCCGAAGCCGAGGCACCGCCTGCGTTTTGCCCGTTGTCCAAAAGTGTCCGCTCCTGCGTCACAATACCGCTTTTCCATACCCATAGGGATACGGCGGCAACACAGAAAACTGCCGCGCATACTGCCATTTTGCCATACAGGTACCGCTTTTTTGCGGTGCTTGGGGCAGGTTCCCCGCAGGGTGCAGCCTCCTCAATCAGCGAATCGTCAAGATACGCCATCGCGTCAAGCAGCCTTCTTGCCTGTTCATCGCGTGCTTTCATATGATAATCCCCTCCTGTTCCAAATGAATTTTAAGCTTCCCACGCATTCGAAAAAGCATGGACTTCACCTTGCTTTCACTGATTCCGCAGTCACCTGCAATGTCCTGAATGCTTTGCGCATACCAGTATCGCTGGATAAAAACACGGCGCATCTGTGCTGGCTGATTTTTTAGGAAGGTACTAATCGCTGTTCCGATTTCCTCGCTTTCCGTCTTTTTTTCCAGCTCGTTTGGCGCAGGAATGCAGTGTTCCAATTCCTGACTTAGCTCCACAATCGTTGCCGTTCTTTTCTTGGCATGGTTATAATCGTATCTGTCAAACGAAAAGTTACGTGTAAGCCGTGCAAGATACGCGAAGAAAAAGTCCGGCTTTTCCGGCGGCAGTGTGTTCCAAGCGGCATGGTATGTGTCGTTGACGCACTCCTGCGCGTCCTCGTGATTGTGCAGGATATTCATTGACAAATGCTGGAGCCGCTTTCCATATTTATCCGCTGTTTCCGCAATCGCCTGTTGGGAGCGCTCCCAAAAAAGCGCGATAATTGCCTTGTCCTCCAATGCCCCTACCTCCTTTGTATTTTGGTCTGTTACTTATTATGAAGGAATTTTTTTGAAATGGTTGCGTTTTTTATGAAATATTTTTTGTTATTTTTTTCACAACCCATACGAAAAATTACAGCATTTTCAATTTATTGCTTCAATTCCAACACTTCCACCCCTTACAATTTCAATCCGATTGGAAAATGCATTGGCAAAAAGGCGAACAAAATCATTATTTATCTTTTCCGTATTGATACTTTCCATAAGGGCAGTCGTTTTATTGTAGTCAATCACCTTCAGATTAAATATTTGTGCCATTCGAAATAATTCTGTCATATCTTGAAACGTACAATTTTTGACCTTTATAAACATTATTTCTTTCCGATGAACAGCAACGTCCGTGAAATCAATCACTTTTATAACTTCAATACTTCGGTTAAGCTGCTTTTTTACCTGTTCAAATGTTTTATCATCACTTGTCAGGCTGATTGTCATGCGGGAAATGGTTTCATCCTCTGTTGTACCAACCGTAAGACTGTTTAGGTTATAGGATTTCCCTGAAAATAATCCCGAAATACGTGCAAGCACTCCTATGTCATTTTCAACATATAAGCTTATCCATCTTTTTTTCATTTTGCTGTTTCCTCACTTTCCAAAATCATATCATTAAGCGCATTTCCGGGCGGAACAATTGGCATGACATTTGCTTCCCGTTCAATGATAAATTCGATAATTGTAGGGGATTTACGGTTTTCCTTTGCTTTTTGTAAAGCAGGAATAATGTCATTTGTTTTTGTAACGCGTATTCCCTTTGCACCAAAGCTTTGGGCTAATTTTATAAAATCCGGCGTATATTCAGGGCATTCTTTATTGGGCGAATTGCATGTAGTATCACAGCATTTCCGGTATCGCATACAAGTGGAAGAATATCGTTTGTCAAAAAACAGTTCCTGCCATTGCCGTACATTTCCTAAATATCCGTTATTAAGGATACAGATAATGATAGGTAACTCGTACACGATTGCGGTAGCTAATTCCTGAATATTCATTTGTATACCTCCGTCGCCGGAAATAACAATTACATCTTTTTGAGGATTTCCTAATTTTGCTCCGATAGCAGCAGGAAAACCATATCCCATTGTACCTAAACCACCCGAAGTCAGCATTTGCTTGTGTTCGTTCAGTTCAAGAAACTGTGTCGCCCATAATTGATTTTGCCCGACATCAGTAGTGATTACAGCCTTTTTAAAGATTTGGTTAATTGCAAGGATAATATTTTGCGGCGTCATATATTGTGACTTCATTTCGACTGGATATTGTTTCTTCCAATTTTCGATTTTTTTAAGCCATTCGTCTGTGTTGAGCGTTGTTGCTTTTTCAAGTAAAGCAAAAATCGCCTTTTTTGCGTCTGAAACGATTGGAATATCAACATCTATCGTTCTTGAAATGGAAGCCGGATCAACATCTACGTGTATAATCGTTGCATTATTCGCAAAAGTCCCCGCTTTTCCAGTAATACGGTCATTAAACCTCGTTCCTATGGAAAACAGAACATCACATTCACTGATAGCGGAATTAGCCGCAAAGCTTCCATGTATACCAATATTTCCCACATATAACTTGTGTGTGGTTGGAATTACACCCTTCCCCATAATAGTTGTAATGACAGGAACATTGGTTAATTCAGCAAGCTCTAACATTTCCTGATTGGCATGGGCAATATTTACACCGCCTCCTATCAGAAAAACAGGTCTTTGGGCTTTGTTTAATATCCCGATTGCTTTTTTCATTTGTCCGTTGTGAACAGAAGTATTGGGTTTATAACCTCGTATATCTATTTTATCGGGGTAACTATCACTCCCCAAAGCTTTTTGTATATCTTTTGGAAGGTCAACCAAAACAACGCCGGGCTTTCCCGTTTTTGCTATATAAAAAGCCTTCTTTATTATCATTCCTAAATCTTCTCTTCTTCGAACAGTTACCGCATACTTGCAAATGCTTCTGGTTATTCCAACAATATCCACTTCTTGAAATGCGTCATTTCCAATCAGACCTGTAGGGACTTGTCCTGTAAAGCACACCAAAGGAACGCTGTCATAATTTGCGGTTGCAATTCCTGTAACAAGATTGGTTGCACCCGGTCCGCTTGTTACAAGACATACTCCAACTTTTCCAGTGGAACGTGCATATCCGTCGGCAGCATGAACCAGTCCCTGCTCATGTCGGGGTAAAATAACTTCCATTTCTTTCTGTCCATATAACGCATTGAATAGATCTATGACTTGACCTCCGGGATAGGCAAACAACGTGTCAACCTTTTCCTTTTTCAATGCTTTTACAAATAATTCCGAACCAGTTATCTGCATAAATCCGCCTCCTTAAAGCGTGTACTTGCATGCATATTTCTGTTTTTTAACACTGTCAGATTTGACAGTGTTCGTTCTATATCTGAGGAATACCTTTTATAAAAATTGAAACGCTTTTTTTAACAAAATCAGACTGTTTGACTTTTGTTAGCTTTTGTTCAAACGAAGCCGTTAAAAAGGTATAGCCAAATGTAGCAGAAAATATTGTCATGGCAAGACATTCAAAATCCAAATGCGGGATTTTCCCCAGCTTTTCCATGTTATTAAAGTACTCAATTAACGAAGCGATAAATGCCTGTGGGATTTTCATGATATAAGGAGCAGTCTCATCATAAAGCTGTGGCGCCCGCAAACCAATAGAGAGATTGACAAAGTCGGGGGTTATTCTGTCCAAATAAGCGTTCATAAACATTTCCAAATCCGGCTGTAATTCCCAAACTATATTTTTGAAAATTTCGGGCGTAATATTACCACGCCATTTCTCTTGTTCTACACCACTTAACGCAATTTCTTTTTTACTTTTAAATTTTCGGAAAAGAGTACATTCATTCACTCCGGCAGCCTTGGCAATATCCTTTGTTGTCGTAGCAACATACCCTTTATCCCGAATAAGGCTCATTGTAGCGTCAATGATTTTTTGACTTGTATCATCCAAAATACCGCCTCCATGCAAGTGATTACTTTCATTCATTTTACATGATTTTATTCCGACAGTCAAGTATTTGTTGGTATCATTTTATGACACATATGTCATTTTTTTGCAGTTCCATCTCAATACAGTGCCACTTCTCCCCTGTAATGTCATAATCCTCGGTTTCCCCTGTCTCCCGAAACCCGACGGACTTGTAACAATAATACGCCGGAAGGTTATTCTCAAACACGCCAAGCGTAATCTTTTCCACCCTTAACAGCGTAAATGCATACTGTTTCGCCAGTTGCAGCATCTGCTTTCCAACACCCATTCCCCGCCTTGCGTCATCCACAATCACAAACCCGAAACGGAGGACTTTTTTCTCCTCGTCCGTAAACCGCATAATCAGATGTCCCACAACCCCTGTTTCATCAAATGCCGTCATTTCATAAAAGTAATCGGCATATGCAAACGCGTCATAATGCGCATTCAAATCCGCCGCCGTCACCGGATACCGCTCAAAACGGTCGGCGCTCCATTTGCGAAACGCCGTTTCGTCCTTTATCCATGAGACAATCGTCTCCGCGTCACAAGCCTTATATGGTCTTAACCGCAGCATTTCCCTGACCTCCTCCGTAAATCTCATCAATCATTGAATTGTTCCTTATCCAGTCCATATAAAAACGTACTAATTAAAATTGGATTTCCCATTTTATCATTTTTATAAGATTGATTATCAAGCCTTCTGAGACGTTGAAATCCTAACCTTTCTAAAAGCTTCCATGATGATACATTCTGCACATCACAATCTCCATAAACCGCATGAATATCCATTGACTCAAACAGATAATGAACAAGTGCATAGCCTGCTTCTGTTGCATAGCCCTGTCCGCAATACTTTGGATTAAAATCATAATCAATACAATGATGCCCTTCCTCATCTATCCAATAGCCGGCACTTCCTATCACCTTCTGCTCTGACTTTAATTCAGCAACAAGACGGTTATCCATATCCTGCCACTCTGTAATAATATTTCTCACCTGTTCTTCTGACATTGGGTAAAAATCCTCGTATCTGCTAACCTCTTCATCAGAAAAATAGTTAAAAATATCCGCAAAATCCGTCACCCTGTAATTTCTCAAAAGTAATCTATCCGTTTCTATCGCTATCATCAAATCACCCTTCCTGCATTTAACAGCTTTATGCCATTTGCACCATGCACTGTTCTAAAATCCGCCCTTATTCCCCAAAAAAGTCCGCAATACCTCCCCCAACAGCTCCGGGCGCTCCCTATTCACCTCATGCCCCGCCTGTGGGATAACGGCAATCTGCGCCCCCGAAATCCGCTCCTGCAGCTCCGATGCCGCCCTCCGGTTCGCCCTGTCCTTCTCCCCGCAGACCACAAGCGTCCGGCACGTAAGCTTTTGCAAATCCGCCCGAAAGTCCAGACACATCATCGACTTGGAAAGCCTAATCACCTCCGCCTTCCCAAACCCCATACCGCGAAACGCCGCGTTTGGCATAACCCGAAAAAGCACATTTTGCACCTGCAGCAGCCTTTTTGGCATGACATACGGCGTGCCAATCAGCACCAGCGCCGAAACCCTGCCGCCATGCGCAATCCCGTACTGTAAGGCAAGCACCCCGCCAAGCGAAAGCCCGCACAGACAGAACGGTTCGTCAAACAATTCACAATATTCCTCCAACGCACGGTATAAATTTTCATAACAGACCGTCTTTCCCGAAAGCCAGTCCGCCAAATTCGGGCACAACACTTCAAATCCGTCCCCAAACGCCGCAGCCGTGCGCTCCCAGCTCGTCCCGTCCTGCCCCAAGCCATGCAAAAAAATAATCTTCATCAATTCCTCCATCCCCGAAACCCTACAGCACCATCAGCAACGTCCCCGCCCCAATCAGAACGCACCCCGCAGCCGACTTTGCCGTAAACCGCTCATGCAGAAATACAAACGCAAGCACAAGCGTAATCACGACACTCAGCTTGTCAACCGGGACAACCTTCGACGCCTCCCCCATCTGTAACGCCTTATAATAGCAAAGCCACGACGCCCCCGTCGCCAGTCCCGACAAAATCAGAAAAATCCAGCACTTTCGCCCAATCTGAAAAATCCCCGTCTGCGCGTTCGTCAAAAACACCATGCCCCATGCCATGACAACCACCACAACCGTCCTGATTGCCGTCGCCAGATTGGAGTTGACACCCTCAATACCAACCTTTGCCAAAATCGAAGTCAGTGCCGCAAAAACCGCCGACAGCAGCGCAAAAACAAACCACATAAAACCGCCTCCTGTTCACCTGTTTTCTGACACAATTATATCGTGATTGCCCTCCCTTGTAAAGACGCACGCCTATAACAAAAATACCCGCTCCAACTGCCCATACTGCGCCGCCGTCCCAATCCGCACCGCCAAATTCTGAGCGTCCCCGCACAGATACGCCGCCAGCTCTTTATCTCCGTCATAAAATTCCCGAACCAACGTCTCAATCAGCCGCCTTACCAAATCCACCGTATCCTGCACCGATTTTCCCGAAAACACTTCCCCTAACTGTTGGTACTCCTGTGCGGTAAAGCCCCGCGCGCCAAGCGGCTTTTTTATCGCGGCGTGCCCGACCATGTTTCCAAGCATGACGCTGCAAATGTTGTCAAACAGCTCCCGGTATTCCACATTGTATCGATACAGAACCGCCGTGACATATTCCCTGCCAAGCTTCTGTAAGAACTGTTGTTCTTTTTGAATGGCGCAAAGAACAATGAAAACCGCGTCCGCCCCCGAATACCCGCTCCAGTCCCAAAGCACCGGGTAATCCAGCGTCAAAATTGTATCCTGCGGGCAAAGCCTGACATCATAACGCTCCAAAAACAGCGGAATGCCCTGTACCGTATCGCGCAGACAGCGCACGCCAAAATCCTCGAACCCTTCTGAAAGCGCATTAAACCGTTTCGCAATCTCCGTCACCTTCTGCGTCACAAGCATAACGCCTGCCTGATACTGCTCCCTTGCCGATACTGCCTTTTGCACAGGCAATGCCCCCGCCTCCCGGCGGCACTCCTCCAAGCAGTACAAAACAGCCTCCATCAAGATCTGCGCCTGCTCATACGTCACGGACGTGCTTTCACAATGCGTATACTTCTTTGCCAGCTCCGAAACAATCGGAAGAAGCTCCTCCATCTCAAAATCCATAACAATCCCCCATTCCCATGAAACCCTGTATTTTTATGTAAACCTCTTATACCATTTTCCACAATGGCATGGCACAACAATGTCCTACCGCCAGCAAAGCTCCCGCAATGCCTCCAAATACAACTCCCTGTCCCACCGCTTCACAATGTCCATCTTTTCAAACTCCCCCTTCCCCTGCGTTTCCTGATACCCCCTGTACCCCGCCCGAACCGCCTGCGCAAAAATATCCAGACACGTCCCCTCAAGATACTCCAAATCCCCGAAGCACACCGTCTCAAACTGCTCCTTCATAAAGTTTAACAGCTCTTCGTCCGTAAGCTCGTCCTGCATTTCGTTCTTATACAGATAAAAAATCTCCTGCAGCCGGATTAGCGTCTCCACATAATCCCCCTGCGAAATAAACGAGGAATCACAGAACGCAAAAATAATCTGCGGCAAAATCCCCTGCCCGAACTCCACCCTGCGCTGCGCCGCCAAAGCAGCATTCCGCTCCTTAAGCAGCACCTGTGTATCCTCCTCGGACAGCGACAGCCCGAACTGCTGTGTGTACTGATTGGTCTTTCGCACTTCCACAAGCCACGCCTGATTCCCCATAAGCTCCAGCCAGTTTTGTTTCTCCATACGCATATCCCTCCCTTGGTAATTTCTTAGTATACCCCTATGCCAAGAGCGGTACAAGACTTGTATTTTTGCTGTTTTTGTGGTATAATCAAACTGTAAAAAAGAAACGGCAAAACTACCGTTTCTTTCTTTTACCCCTCTTCATTTCCGTCTAATCCATTAACTACTCCATCAAAAGAAATTTCCCTGCAAAAATCAACCCCTCCACAATATCCCGTCATTGCCTCAATTATCCCCGCATTCAAATTCACCCAACTGACACACTTGTCAAGAATAATGGCGTCGCTCGTAATCACATGCCCAAGCGTCTGCAATACCGCGTCAACATTGTGGATAACCTCCACCTCAACGGCATACGGAAGCGGCTCTAGCATCTCCAAAATGCACTGCCTTAGCCGTCCCGAATTGGACACTGGAGAGTCCAGATAAAACACCGCTTTCCCAATCCCGCTTTGCGCCAACGCACTTCCAATCAGCAAGACCGCCTCCTGCGTCTTGTCAATCAGGCGGTATGTCCCGCGCAGTGCCGCCAAATCCCGCACTGTCCCGTCCATGCAGTATAGCAGCAGCGAATCCGACAGCGCGACCTCCAGCGTAATAATCGTATTAAAACCATCAATATGTACCGTACACCCTTTCGGAAGCTGTTCCACTTCCTTTGCCTGATACTTTCGTCGGACGAAACCGCCCTTGCCAAAGCCAGCCGCTGCCGCTCCGAAAGCTGATAGTGATTTCCAACAAACACGGACGCTCCCTTGATAGGGTAACCCTGATTTAACAAATACTGTAAATCCTTCCCTGCCTTACGTAATACCCCAATCGCCTGCCCGCCAAATTCCTTTTGGTCATTCGGGGCAAAGCCTCTTTTTACTGTCGTATGCATTATGGTACCCTCTGTTCTTTCCCAACAACTTTTGTTTTCATTCCGTTCTCCCCTATAATTACAGTTATACGCTTTATATGCGCATACGTCAACAGTTCCCTCTCAGAAGAACTTCCTCATCCAAATATGTGGACACCCCTGCTCCGGCTCGACCTCACCAAACTCTGCATATCCCAGCCCTTGATAAAACGCCGACGCAACGCACTGCGCATGCAGCGCAAGCTGCGACTTTCCCATTCGCTGCACATACCGCTCCGCCTCCCGCACAACCATCGAACCAAGCTGCTTCCCACGGTGCGCCTTCACGACCGCAAGCCTGCCAAGAATATAAGAACCGCGCCCCTCGTCCCAAAACACGCGGCAGGTCGCCACAGGCGCACCGCCATCATCAAACAACACAATATGTACCGCCGCCGCGTCCGTCTCGTCAAACTCATCAACAAATCCCTGCTCCTTCTCAAACACCGCCTGTCTGATTTCTTTCGCACACTCCGGAAACTGCTCATACGTTACAATTTTCACAATCTCTCCTCCTGTCGTCACTCATTTTTTCTCCACCATACCAATCATAGTCCATCGCCTCCGCCTGCATAAAACACAACAACAGGCAGCACCACCGACGTCAGCACATCATAAAACCCATGCGCAACCATCAGCGGCACAAGGCTTTTGCGCTTCGAGCGGTAAAAATACACGCACAAAATCACAACATTCACCGCAATACTGTAAAATTCCCCAAACACAAACCGCAGCGGAAACAAATGCACCGCATAAAACAGCACAATATTCACCCCCACACAAACCGCCCGCGATTTCCAAATCTGCTGCGTCTTATGCAGGATAAACCCGCGAAACATCAATTCCTCCACAACACCCACACAAAGAAAGCAGTACAGCGATATCCCAAGCATAGCTCCAAAGTCCGGCTCCATCGCATACCCCGAATAATCCGCCCCCATCAAAACCAACGGAAGCTGCTGCACCGTAAACATACCACACCCCAAAAGCAAGCCCTTCGGAATATCCCAAAACAACGGCTTCTTTAGCCCAATCGCTAAGACCGGCTGCTTATCCACCTTCATCACCAAAAAAACCGTAACCACAAACTGGACAAAATAAAGCAAAGCCCCAAGCCAAAACCCGCCCGTGTCAATGGCATACATCACATAAGCGCACCACATTACAAAAAGAAAATACCCCACAAGTTCGACAAATGCTGTCAGTTTTCCGTTCTTCCCATTTTTTGTTTCCATCTGCTGTTTCCTCCTTTTTGAAACCACATTGTTTTTATTTCAAAAAAAGAGTACCACATCCATACGGTTGCACACTACCAAACAAGGTTTCCATTCTGTCAACAGGCAGTTGCGGCAAGAGAAACCAACGCTTTCATCCGCCGTTTACAGACTATGTTAGTTAAATTTATAACGAAAACTTATTGTTATTATAGTTCGCCATAAAGACCGCAATGCAATTATCATAATACTCCTGCAGTTCTTCTTTCGCATCACACAGAAGTTTCCCTTTCATACTGTCTTTCCCCACTTCATCAATCTGTTTAGAAAGCTTGTCCAACGTTGTTCTTGTAATTTCGCAAATCCATGCAATATTATGTATCGGACGATATAATTTCAGTCTTGTAATCATATCACGTCCTTTCTCATCATCAGAATAAATGCCGCCATCATCACCCCGGTAAAAAACCATGCCATAGTCTGTTAGTACCGGATCATAAAATAAGTCGTTTTTTAATTCTCTTTTTGTAATATCACCTTCATATTGATTGCCTTTTGCCCCATTACATTTTTTACAGGAATACACTAAATTTGCATAATCGGTTTTTAATTCTTGCCATTTATCCTTAAAAATATCCTCCGGAATAAAGTGATCCACCTCATAGGGAGTCGTAATTTGCGTATCCAACAAATTACAATATGCGCATCTGTGCTTAAAATCTTCTCTCAAATATTTTATATAAGAGTGATAATCCTTATATTCTTTCGTACAGGTTCTTATAATTTTATAATTTCTGAATTTTCTTCTCATAAGTACTACTCCAATAACGCATTTGCTTTTTCAATCAGCGAAACAATCTCCTTTGCCTTTCGTTCATCAAATACTTTGTCAATCTGCGATTGTTCTGTAGGTACAAAATCATCCAACTGACTTTCTAATGCCAGTATATCACTTACTACTGCCTCACGTTCCGAACTTCCTTTTGTTAATTTCTGTTTCAAGTCATCTATCGTCAATTGCAACCGATCTCTCTGCCCAACGTACTTCCGCATGCTGTCAAAGATATTAAATACTTTTTCTTTTGAGTATTCACTTTCTATTTTATAGAAGTCTTTCTTCTTATATACCTTATCCGCATCTACAAAATCAGGTTCTGTACTTTCTTCCACTACTTCTGTTAAAATAATAACAGGAAATTTAGGAACCTCTTCCTTGATTCTTTTAAAAATATCAGTTCCTTTAATTTTATAAGTTTTTACTATTATTTTATAATCAACTATTAATGATGATAACTTCAGAGCCTTAATATCATTGATGACCTCATCAAACACATCCGATACAACATCATTCGCATTCTCTGATATAAGATACGATTTGAAATCATATTTTTCATCTTGCTTGGCATTTGTCTTTATTGTTCTTCTGATTTTACTTAACTGACTTTCTTCATCATCTATCAAACCTATAATATACATATACTGCCCCTTTCTATTTTGTCCATGATGCTCTTAACATGTAGCCATTTTTGACAGATATTACATGTAATTCACCCGCATTTCGAACAGCCGCCTCACGCGCAATCCACAATCCCAACCCAGTTCCACCTTCTTTACTGCTTTCCCTAGCATTTAATGTCATATCCGGATTCTGCCTGTACCGCTTATCCAATTCCGGACCATTGTTGGACATTTCTAAATATACCCTTTTTTCATCTTCATACACCTCAAAACGAATGAAACGTTCACCGTCAGCCTCTTCTAAATAGTATGCAGAATTCAGAATAAAGTTATTCAGTATCAAATGTAAATCAACTTCAGGCAGCTTTATCACCGTATCTCTTTCCATATTGACTGGCTGAATCGTAATAAATTTTCGGTCAAGGAGCGGCTGCCACATAGCAAGAATATGTGCAAGAAATTCCTTTAACTGTACTTCTCTGGATTCAAATTTTTCCTGTTTTACAGAATCCATGATGAGATTTACCCATTCTGATAACAATTCGTCCGTTTCATTCAATTCATCCAACAGCTCATATGGATTAAAGTCTTCGTCACCACAATAAGGCTGATAATGAAGCAATCTGTTGATGGCTTCTTTCAAATGCTGCCCCCTGCTGCCCAGTTCTGTTCCTATCCGCGTAATTTCATGGGAAAATGTCTGAGCCATCACGCCGGCAGAGCCAAGAACCATCATCAATTGTTCCGTAGAAGTTTTATTATCTTTTTCTTTTCCCAGTGCTACAATGACATCTTTTAAATCATCTTCAGAAATATTGATATCATCTTCATTGATATTCTGACTAAAATGTTTGAAATCCTGTTTTTGTCCCTTCTTACTTTCCTGCTCCCTCTTTACCTGCTCATATATTTGCTGAACCTTATCATCATGTGATTTTCTCTTTACCCTTTCCCATGCTGCATATTCTCTTAATACATATTGTCTGTCATATTCAAATTTACTTAAAATACCTTGGATAATCTCAACAAAACAATCATACTCCCGATTCGGACTCATGCCTTCACGGTTTGCAGTATCCTCTAATTTAGGATTACTCAGCCTGCCGATGGAAACACTCCCGATCAGCTGATTTGGCGACACGCGCCAATTACCGCTTTCATGAGAAGCCGCAGCCGGACTGCGCTGCACTCTTCCGCTTAAATCGAGCCAATCATAAAATTGTCCCTCATCACCATACGGTCTTACCTTAAAGCTATCCCGATATATTTTTACACCGGAAAAATCTTTTAGCAGCTTTCCCCTTTTCCGACTCTTGAAATCCTTTATAATCATAACTGTGCTCTTTTGATTTTTTAAATAATACAGCTTTAATTTAAACGGACCAACGCTATGATACCTGTCCATTACTTCTTCAGATTTTTGCAGAATCTCCATTAAAGAATAACGAAACTTCCTTACTCCATCAAAATCTTTTCTGAAATAATGCTTTCTTTGAAAGGCATCCCTCTCCCAAAATTCATTTAAATCATACTCTTCAATGTCTGTCGTGGAATATACTATCGAAACAGTTTTTTTCGTAATATCTATCTCATTTCTGTCCAATGTAAGTGTAACGCAATTCTTACCATCATACACCGCTTCAATCTGATAATCATAATTTTCGCGTGAAATCCCTTCATTTTCCGTCTTATAATTTAAATCCGGATACTTTTGATTTTTTACGACGATATCAAAACGGTCGACACTGCCAAATGGATTAATATTTTTCAGATTATTATTTACCTTAATATACAGCTTTTTATCCCAAAGTTCCCGCACCGGACTTAATATAATAATAGTTCCCGTATTCCATGCAAACTCTCTGACAAGTTCAAAATCATCCTCCAAATACTTTTTGACAAATGCCTCAAATTCACCTCTGCATTCTTCAAGGCTTGCCTCAACCTGATTTAACAGTTTGGCATCATCAAACTGCGTCCAGTCTATTTCCCATTTGTATATTTGCTCTGTCTCACATTTTGTAAACACCTGTGTACAGGACGACAATTTATCAAGTGCAAATCTTCCAATTCCTTTTGCCCCTGTCTTTATTCTGTTTTTACGAGAGCTGTAAATATTTACCTCTTTATTATCCGTACCAATATTCATCCAAGCCGTTTCCAGAATTTCCCGATTCATTCCAGAACCATTATCTGCTACAATAATTTTGGACAGTGAACGTAAATATTGTTCTATTTCCGCTAAATTGACATTTTCATTCAATAAATATATACCGTCTTTAACACTGTAGTTCTCTAAAATCAGCTTCATATTCTTTTTAAAATACCGGTTGATTTCTGAAAGTTCCAAGGTTTCAGGTACTTCATCGTATGGATTTATGTATTTTACATATACGCATCCCGCATCCGCATCGTATCCGTTTTTTACCAGCTCAACTATGGCTCCATCCACATCAGAAATATTTTCCCGTCCAATAAGTCTGGCTGTTTTTGCACTTACCTGAAATACCATAGATTGCATATATTTTTTACTCCTTTTAAAACATGAAATTTTCTATATCTTTAGAAGTTATCCTCAACGAAGAACCACTTATATGTATTCCGACAGTCTGCACATATCTCATAAATGCATCACTTTCCAATATGCCTTTTGCATCATCCAGTTGATATTCTTTATTGTCAGACTTGGGTACAATATACATTCCGGCATAAGGAATACATTCCTGTGTCAGCATATATACAGCTACTCTCTCTGTAATCACGGTCGAAATAAGAAGTTTCTTTTTGTTCAAACCTGCCAAAGCCTGTGAACGCCCATATTCAAACCATAAAGATCTTTTATCGCTTTTGCGGTGATCTAATTGCTCCCTAAAATCATTCAGGTACCCCGCCGCTCCCGGAAATAGCTCTTTAAACTGTTTTTCCGTATATCGAATCAGCTTATCATCTGCATATTCATACGGAAAAATAATTTTTTCCACCTTTTTATATCGTAATGACCGTGGGGTTACTGTATCACGCACTACTGCCTTTTCAATCAATTTGCCTCCACACTTGTAAAAGCCATCTAATTCCTCATAATTTTCTTCCTTTATAACAAATGCTTCGTTGAGCAAAGTTGCAACCACATGGGATATTTGAAAAAAATCTCCAAAACGCCTTGTTCCCGTCATAGTATCCCTTGTAAAAAACCATTTTTTTGATAATTGAGCCATAGGAATGCAAATCTTTTCTTTATTAGCCATATCATAATACAAAAAGTGATCACATTTCCTTCCCTTATTCAGTACCATTATTGCGGACTTTACCAACGCATCATTAAACATTCTATCTTGTGTATAATCGTGTATTTCCTGTAAATAGGGTTTAATGAAAACACGAAGCTTTTCCCCAAAAACAGTTTTAAATATGCTGCTGGGAATCAGATATGCCATTTTACCATCCGCATCCAAACATTTTACACTCTTTTCGATAAATGCATAGCAATAATCAAACTTCCCTTTCTCACAGATTTCAAAGTTTCGCCTTACAAAAGCTCTATCCTCTTCGCTCAATTCCTGATAAGTAATATATGGCGGATTACCCACAACAAATTGAAACGTTTCTTTACACTCCCATCTTAAATAATCCTCATTTATCACATTCCATTTAACTTTTCCAATGCCTTCTTTTTCTGCTAAATTGTCCAATTTTTGTATACATTTATTATACTGAACTGAATCAATTTCAATCCCACAGATATTATTTGATAATCCATCACGTATTTCATCATTGGTCAGTCCATGTGTTCTGCAGTCATGTATATATCTATCAACAATAATCATCAAAATTTGTCCATCACCACATGAATTTTCCAGTATTTTCTTTTTAAATATATCCTCTGCATATCCCACACTGTTCAATAATTCTTCCACATAATCATCTGGAGTAAATACTTGGCATTTTTCATTCATAAAATTTACCATATCCATATTGTTTTTCCTTCAGTAAAGCTTTGACGCTCTAAATTACACTGTTCAAAATACATAGCATTCTTTTTTTATTATATTCAGTTGTATGAATGTTTTCAACTGATTTTTTATACATATGTTACTTAAAATTTCTTTCAAACCGATTTTGACAATACGCTTCCTACTAATGAAAATAACAGGAACTTTTCTTCCTGCTATTTATCAATTCCCACCTGTTTCACAATTTTTTGCAGTTCCCGCCAGTCCTGTACTGAAGCATTCAAATCACAAATCCCCAAATCCGTAATTCGATAATATTTGCGTTTTGGTCCCAATGACTCTTTCCCAAAATAAGCCTCCGTTTTGCCCTCTTTATTCAATCTGCGAAGAATGGCATAGAATGTACTGTCATTGACATCTGTAAAAAGCTTTCGCATTTCCTGCATCAGCGTATAACCATAATAATCATTCTGCGCAAGCTTTTTCAACAGACACATTTCCAAAATTCCTTTTTTAATCTGCGCGTCCATTTTGTTTTCCACCCTTGTTTCCCAGTATCACCACATCAATCATACTGGAAATGAAGACACTAAGCAATAACGGAAGCGGAAAATAGTTGATTTTCCCAAATACCGTAAGGTTTCCTAAATACTGTTCATAGAAAACCGCACAGCAAATCAAGGCAACTGACTGGACAAGGATACCAAACATCAGCCATTCCGCTTTCCAAAACGCCACAAGGCAATACACTGCAATGATACCGTTCAGCGCCACACAAAAGACCATAACAGCATGAACAGTACCCCCGACTGTGTTCAGTGTATTCTGTGCACGCGCCACGTCTATATAAGCAGGAACACCAATATACATACCATACAGCAAAAGAAAAATCAACAAAACCAAGAAGCCCTGAAACCAAATCCGCTTTTTTACCTGTTTTTTGGTGAAAGAAAGGATACCAAACAGACACGCATTCCCACTTATAAACCATAACAATCCCATCGACGAAAATACCAATACGGAAACAACAATCTGCCGATGGATATCCTGTTGCTTTTTTGCAGCAAGAAGGAACATTCCAATGATAAAAGCCAATGGCGCTATAAAAGCCAATATAATTCTAAAAACCCGCATTTTGCCAGCCGGCTGTGATGTGTCTGACTGCTTTATGCTTCTTGCAAATTCCTTTGGTGTTCCCAAGTTTTTCAAGATTGATTTCTGCACGTCTTCTTCTGTTTGACTATCATCAAAATACATGGCGGTATCAACCAATATATCATGAATTTCTGAGAAAACAAATCCCTGCATGAACAATTCGTTCTTTAACTGAATTAAATAACGCTTCCTCACAGCACACACCTCCTCCATATAATGAACAAAAATATGAACGGAAATCAACAAATTTCTTTAAGACTATTATATATAACTACTGTTTATAAGTCAATAGCAGTACAGCAAAATCCCTCTTTGGACTTTACTTGTCTGCAATCCGTTTTTCACATAGCTTGGAAAGCAAACATAATCCTCCCTACAGCTTCTCCCGCGTAATATCCTTATACCCCTCCCCATAAATCTCATTCGCCGACGCGATAATCATAAACGCGCTCTTATCCTCGTCCTTCACAATCTCCTCAAGCTTCGGCGCCATCTGCTTCCTCGTAACCACCATCAGCATTTCCTTGTGCTCCCCCGTATACGCGCCAACGGCGGGCACAATCGTCGTCGTAATGTCAAGCTCGCCCATAATCCGCTGCTTCATCTTCGTCGGCTCGCTGCTGATAATAAAAATCAGCTTAGCCTCGTCCGAGCCGTAAAGCACCTTATCCATCACCACGGAATCAACCACGACCGCCACACCCGCATAAAACGCCACCGTCAAATCCCGGAACACAATCCACGACGCGATGATAACCATACTGTCAAATGCCAAAAACAGAACATTTGTTTTAATATGCTTCCACTTCGTACGCATGACCTTGATAATAATATCCGCACCGCCCGTCGTCGCCCCCGATTTAAACACAAACGCAAGCGCCACGCCAATCAGCGCGCCGCCAATCACCGCCGCAATCAGCAAATCGTCCGTCACCGCGCCAAGCGGTGAAAGCGCATTCATAAATACCGTAATCATGGAAAGCGCATACATCGTGGACGCAATGAAACGCCACCCGAACTTCCACAAGCCAAGCACCACAATCGGCACATTCAAAAGCAGGTTTATCGTACCCGTCGGAATATTCACAAAACGGTTTACCAAAATCGACACACCCGTCACGCCGCCCGGCGCAATATCGTTCGGATCTAAAAATAAACTAATGGCAACGGCATAAATAAATGCCGCTGCCGTCAGAATCAGATAACGCGTTACCGTATTTTTTGTCTGTTTCATCATTCCACTCATAAATCTCTCCACCTGACCACAATTAAATCGGTCTGCGTTCCCGCAAATTATATATTCGTCCGCACCTGCTTTGGCTGATAGCCGTTCTCCTCAAGCGCCTTAATAATCTGATTTTTGTGCTCCGTACCAAACGTCTCAAGCGTAATCCGCAGCTCCACGGCGGCGTTTCGGTTGATGGACACAAACTGGTTGTGCTCCAACTTAATTACATTTCCGTTCAGGGAAGCAATCACTTCGGAAACCTTCGTCAGCTCGCCCGGCTTATCCGGCAGCAGCACCGAAACCGTAAAAATCCGATCGCGGAAAATCAGTCCCTGCTGTACCACCGATGACATCGTGATAATATCCATGTTTCCGCCGCTCAAAATCGAAACAATCTTCTTATTCTTCACATCAAGATGGCGTAACGCCGCCACCGTAAGCAGTCCCGAATTTTCCACAATCATCTTGTGGTTTTCCACCACATCAAGGAACGAAACCACAAGGTCTTCGTCGGGAACCGTAATAATCTCGTCAACATTCTGCTGGATATACGGGAAAATGTTTTTGCCCGGCGTCTTCACCGCAGTACCGTCCGCAATCGTGTTCACGCCCGGAAGCGTCACGACCTCCCCCGCCTGTAGCGACGCCTGCATACAGTTTGCCCCCGCAGGCTCCACGCCAATCACCTGAATTTTTGGATTTAACAGCTTTGCAAGCGTCGAGACACCCGTCGCAAGCCCGCCCCCGCCAATCGGCACCAAAATAATGTCAACAAGCGGCAGCTCCTTAAAGATTTCCATTGCAATCGTGCCCTGTCCCGTGGCAACCGCCAAATCGTCAAACGGGTGGATAAACGTATAGCCTTTCTCTGCCGCAAGCTGCGTTGCGTACTCCGCCGCCTCGTCGTATACGTCTCCTTTCAGGACAACCTCTGCACCGTAATTTTTCGTCCGGTTGACCTTCATTAAAGGCGTCGTCGTCGGCATGACGATAACCGCCTTCACGCCGTATTTCTTTGCGGCATACGCAACCCCCTGCGCATGGTTTCCCGCAGACGCGGTAATCAGCCCCTTCTCGCGTTCCTCGGGTGAAAGCGTGCTAATCTTATAATATGCGCCGCGCAGCTTATACGCTCCCGTAAGCTGCATGTTTTCCGGCTTTAAATATACCTTGTTCCCCGTCTGATTGCTGAAAAATTCACTGTATATCAATTTCGTCTCGGAAGTAACCTTTTTTACAATTTCCGACGCTTCCTCAAACTTTTCCAAAGTAAGCATTTCTGACATCTTATTCTTTCCTCCTTACCGCATTTTATGCATAAGCCCTTTTATCACCAAAAAAACCATTTCTTTTTCTTGGGCGTTTCCAAAACTGTATCGTCTGTTTCACCCGTTTCCTCGTTTATGACACTCGTGTCACTTTCCGCAGACTGTGCCGCTGTCTGTTCTGTTATGACACCTGTGTCACTTTCCTCGTCCTCCACATTCCCCTCTGCCTGCGGCTTTGTCACCGCCTCCTGTGGCTCTGCCATCTCCTCATTTATGACACCCGTGTCACTTTCCGTCGTGCCGTTTCCTGCAATATCCTCTTTTTCACTCTCAATATCAAACAACGCATTCACAAACTCATCTGCGTGGAACTTTTGCAAATCCTCAATCGTCTCCCCCACGCCGATATATTTCACCGGAACATTCAGCTCCGACTGGATTGCCACCGCAATGCCGCCCTTCGCCGTCCCGTCCATCTTTGTAAGAATTATGCCCGTCAAATCCGCAACCTCGCCAAACTCCCTTGCCTGCGAAAGCGCGTTCTGTCCCGTCGTGCCGTCAAGCACAATCAGGTTTTCCCTATGCGCATCCGGAAACTCCCTGTCGATTATGCGGTTCATTTTCTTTAACTCTTCCATCAGGTTTTTCTTGTTGTGCAGCCGTCCTGCAGTGTCGCAAATCAGCACGTCTATCTTTCTCGCCTTCGCCGCATTGACCGCGTCATAGATAACCGACGCCGGATCCGCCCCTTCCGCTCCGCCAATCATGTCAACACCTGCCCTGTGCGCCCACTCCGCAAGCTGTTCTCCCGCCGCGGCGCGGAACGTATCGGCAGCGGCAATCAGCACCCTTCTGCCCTGTCCCTTCAAAATGCTCGCAAGCTTTCCGACCGAGGTCGTCTTTCCCACGCCGTTGACACCGATGATAAAAATAACCGACTGTTTTTTCTCAAAATCGTACGCCGTATCCCCCACGCACATCTGCTCCCTCATACTCTCAACAAGAAGCTCCTTGCACTCCGACGGGTGGCGCAGGTGGCGTTTTTTCACCTCGTCCTTCATGCGCTCTATAATGTCATTCGTGGCGTTGACGCCAATGTCCCCCATAATCAGGATTTCCTCAAGCTCCTCGTAAAAATCGTCGTCAATCTCCGACGCGCCGTAAAACACCGCGTCAATTCCCGCCACAATGTTATCCCTTGTCTTGGTTAAGCCTTCCTTTAAACGGCTGAAAAAACCTGCCATCAGCTCTCCTCCTTTTTCTCCTCACTCCATTTATCCATCTCGCTGTCCACCAAATTCACACTGACAAGCGTAGAAACGCCCTTCTCCTGCATGGTGATACCATACAGACGGTCTGCCTGTTCCATTGTACCACGTCTGTGCGTAATTACAATAAACTGCGTGGACTTTTTAAGCTTATTCAAATATTTGGCAAAGCGGCTCACATTCTCCTCGTCAAGCGCCGCCTCAATCTCGTCAAGCAGACAAAACGGCGACGGCTTCAAATTCTGTATCGCAAACAACAGCGCAATCGCCGTAAACGATTTCTCGCCACCTGAAAGCTGCATCATGTTTTGCAGCTTTTTGCCGGGCGGCTGTGCGATAATGCGGATTCCCGCCTCCAAAATATCCTCGTCCTCAATCAGCTCCAGCGTTCCCTTTCCGCCGCCGAATAAATCCTTGAATACCTTATCGAACTCCCGTTTGATTTCCTCGAACTTCTCCGCAAACTGCCTGCGCATTGCCGTGTCAAGCTCCTCGATAATCCCCTCGAGCGTCTTCTCCGCCTCAATCAAGTCGTCGTGCTGGTTCTTCATAAACGTATACCGCTCCATCAGCGCCTTGTAATCCTCAATCGCATTGACATTGACATCGCCAAGCTTTTTGATACCGTCCTTAATCTCCGCAATCTGTCGCTTCATTGCCAGAGCGTCCGAAAACGCCGCATTGCGCATTCCTGCGGCGGCATTGAGCGTAATCTCATACTCGCTCCACATATAGTTGATTTGGGCTTCAAGCGTCTCCTCAAGCTTCTCCCGCTGTGCGTTTAAGCGGTAGATTTCCTTATCCAGCGCATTCTTTTTCTCCGAAACTTCCTCTCTTGTCGTAAAAAAGCCCTTCTGCTTTTGCTGTAATTCGTCCCTTGTCTGCTGCTTTTCCTTTAACGCAACCTCCGCGTCCGACTGCGTGCTGTGCGATGCCGCAATCGTCTTTTCGATTTCGCCAATGCTACGCTCCTTTGTCTCCATATCGTCATGACACGCATCGAGATTGGTCTGCACCTCGGAAAGCTCCTCCTTATGGCGCGCAAGCTCGCCCTCCACACGGTCTAGGTTCGTCTGCTCAAACTCCCGCTTCTGCAAAAGCTTCTCGTACTCAACATCCCACTCGCCGACCATGCCCGTCTTGCTTGACTCCTCCGCGCGGTAGGTTTCCAGCTCTTTTTGATACACGCCGATGTCCGCCTCAAGCTTTCGTTCCTCCTCCTCGGAGTTTTTAAGCTCCTCCAAAATGCGGTTCTTATCCGCGTTGATTTCCTCCGTCTTTTGCGCAATCTCAAGCTCCTCGTCCTTCAACGAGCCATAGCCCTCCTTTGCCTCCGCCTTTCGCTCCTCCACAGCCGTCACGTTCAGCCGTGCCGTATTCTGTGCGATGAAAAGCTCCTGTAATCTTGCCTTTGCCTCCTCAATGTCCCTTCGGTGGACATTACGCTCCGCCTTGATGTCCTCAATATCCTGCTCCGCCTGCCCAAGACGCTCCTTTGTCTCCAAAACCTTCTGCTCCAATTCCTCAAGCTCGCGCCGCCTTCCCAAAAGGTTGGAATTGTTTTTAAACGCGCCGCCGCTGATTGCGCCGCCCGGCACCAAAAGCTCGCCCTCAAGCGTCACCATGCGCACGCCGTACTGGTACTTTCTTGCGATTTTTACCGCGTTGTCCACATTGTCAACCACGACAATCCTGCCAAGCATGGTCTTTGCGACATTCTCATACTTTTTCTCAACCCGCACAATCGTGTCCGCAAGCCCGATGACACCCTTCTCCTGCAAAACCTCAGGCGTCTTAAATGCCTGCGGCTTGATAATGCTTGTCAGCGGCAGAAACGTCGCGCGTCCGAAACGATTCTTTTTGAGGAAAAAAATCATCTTCTTTGCCGTCTCCTCATTGTCCGTGACAATGTTTTGGATATTTCCGCCAAGCGCCGTCTCAATCGCCGTCTCATACTCCTTGTCAACCTTGATAATATCCGCCACAACGCCGACAATGCCTGTATTTTTCTCCTTCTGCTCCATCACGCGCTGAATGCTGTTTCCATAGCCCTCATACCGCTCCGTAAGGTTTGAAATGGTGTCAAGCTTTGTCTTACACCGCTGATATTCCTCCTGAAGCGACTTGATTTCGTCGTCCTTGTTGGAAAGCCGCTCCTTGAATGTCCCCGTCTTTGCGTCCAGCCCCGAAAGCCTGTCGTTCGCCTCAATAATCTCATCATTAATCCGCCGGAATTCCTCCTGCAGGGTCTGCATTTCCGCGTCAAGCTCCACCTCGTCGCTCTTTGCGCGCAAAAGCCGCGAGTTTAGCTCCGCCTTGCGAATGCGAAGCTGCTCCATCATCGCGTCATAGCTACCCATATTCGACTTAATCGTGGCGCGCTCGCCAAGCATTGCGATAATGCGGTTCTTATCCCGCTCAAGCTTCTCATTCAGCTCCTCAATGCGCGCCTGAACCGCAGAAAGCGAGCCTTTCGCCTCGCTGCGCTCCCGCTCAAGCTCCTCCACCCGCGCGTCAAGCTCTGTCTTTGCCGCAAGGATTTTCTCGCGCTCCTCCTCCTGCTTGGTAAGCTGTTCCCGAATTGCCACGATACGCTCATTAAAATGCTGCTCATTTCCCTGCGCACCCTTAATCTGCTCCCGCAGGACATTCAGCTCACCCTCAAGCTTCCCGCGCAGCACGCTTGTATCCGTCAGCGTGTTCCTCGTATCCTCAAGCTCTTTCTCAAGCTCCTCAATCCGTTTTGCAACGGTATCATATTCGTCCTTAATCTTATCGTATGCCTGTGCTGTCTCGTCGTATTCGTCCTTCGCGATTGTATAATTTTTATCAATCTCGGTCAACTGGTCAGAAAGGCTCTCATTCTCCAAAAGAAACAGATTGACATCTAACTCCTTTAGCTCTTCCTTTTTCTTTAAATACACCTTTGCCTTCTCGGACTGTCTTTCCAAAGGCCCCGTCTGCTTTTCCAACTCGCTTAAAATATCCGTGACGCGGATTAAATTTGTTTTTTCATCTTCCAGCTTTTTCTGCGCCGTCGCCTTGCGCTTCTTAAATTTCACAATTCCTGCCGCCTCGTCAAAAAGCTCCCGCTTCTCGTCGGGCTTTCCGCTCAAAATCTTCTCAATCTGTCCCTGCCCGATAATCGAGTATCCTTCCTTTCCGATACCCGTATCGTAAAACAGCTCGTTCACGTCCTTTAGGCGGCACGGAATGCCGTTAATCGAATACTCGCTCTCACCGCTTCGGTAAAGCCGTCTTGCCACCGTCACTTCCGTATAATCAATCGCAAGCTTATGGTCGGCATTGTCAAACGTAATCGCCACATACGCATACCCAAGCGGCTTTCTTAGCTCCGTCCCCGAAAAAATAACGTCCTGCATGGACTCGCCGCGAAGCTGCTTAATGCGCTGTTCGCCAAGCACCCAGCGCACCGCGTCCGCGACGTTGCTCTTCCCCGAGCCGTTTGGCCCCACAATGTCCGTAATGCCCTGATGAAACTGAAACAAAATTTTATTGGCAAAGGACTTAAAGCCCTGTACCTCGATACTCTTTAAATACATTTACCTGTTTCTCCCTTTTAGCAGCATCAGCGCCTCATACGCCGCCTGCTGTTCCGCCGCCTTTTTCGTCCTGCCGACACCCGTTCCGATTTCCTTCCCGTCAAGATACGCCTTGACATGGAACTGCTTGTCGTGGTCCGGCCCCGTCTCGCCAATCAGCTCATAGTGAAGCTGTGCCGTGTTCTTCTTCTGAACCTCCTCCTGCAAAAGCGTCTTGCTGTCCATAAACAGGATTTTGTTCTCCAAATCGGAAAGCACAAAACGGTAGATGTACTTTTTTGCCTCCTCAATGCCGCCGTCAAGGAATATCGCACCAATCACCGCCTCCATTACGTCCGAGGTAATTGAATCCCGCTTGCGTCCGCCCGTCGCCTCCTCGCCCTTTCCCAAAAGGATATAGGAACCTAAATCAATATCCCTTGCACAATAGGCAAGCGCAGGCTCGCACACCATCGAGGCGCGCATACGCGTAAGCTGCCCCTCCGGCATCTGTGGATTTTCCTTATATAAAAATTCGCTCGACACCATCTCCAAAACGGCGTCTCCCAAAAACTCAAGCCGCTCATAATTACTCAATTTGTTGATTTTCTGCTCATTTGCAAAAGAGCTGTGTGTAATTGCCTGCCGCAAAAGCTCCTCGTCGCCAAACCGATACCCGATTTTTTCCTGCAATTGTGCAAGGAGTTCCTTCATATTCCGCATTCCCTTAGCACCTCCATGATGAATGTCATCATACAAAAAGCCCTGTCGAAAAGGGCTTTTGTCGAAACAAACGTGTTTACTTTACATTTTCAGCCTGATAAGCTCCACAGCCTCGCGGACTGTCCTTATGCGCTCCACTCCCTCGGGCGGGACGGTAATATCCAGCGCGTCCTCCACACCCGTAAAAATCTGATAAAGATCCAACGAATCCGCTCCCAAATCGTCCACAAAATCCATATCCAGAGCAATCTCGTCCGTATCCATTCCCAAAACAGCCGCAATTACCTTTTGCAACGCTTCCAATTCCATTACTATCCCTCATTCTCAGTAAACATATGAAACTTTAATTTCACACTATTCATCTTTCAAGACAACCTTTTCCTTTATCTTTTCGTTAATCCTCTGCTCCTTGAACGTCGCGCACTGCAAAACCGAGTTCTTGATTTCAATCGCCTCCGAGCTGCCGTGCGTCTTTACCACAAGACCGTTTAACCCAAGAAGCGGCGCCCCGCCGTGTTCCTCTAAGCTAAAGCCCTTTAAGGTCTGCTTGAGTGCAGGCTTGATTAAAAGCGCCCCGATTTTACTGCGAAGGGACGACATCAGGCTGGTCTTTACCTTGCGCAGCAGCATTGCCCCGACGCCCTCGTAAAGCTTCAGAATAATGTTTCCCGCAAACGCCTCGCAGACAATGACGTCCGCATATCCGCTCGGGATTTCCCGCGCCTCTATGCTTCCGATGAAATTGATTTCCGGGCAGTTTTTCAATAGCGGAAACGTCTCCTTAACAAGTGCGTTTCCCTTCTCCTCCTCCGCACCGATATTCACAATCGCTACCCGCGGATTGGGTACGCCCATCACGCTCTCCATGTACACCGAGCCCATCTTTGCAAACTGCACAAGCTGCGACGGTCTCGCGTCCACATTCGCGCCGCAGTCAATCAAAAGGGAACAGCCCTTCTCCGTCGGAATGAGCGGTGCAAGGGGAGGTCTTTCAATCCCTTTGATTCTACCGACAATCAGCTGTCCGCCGACAAGTACCGCGCCCGAGCTTCCTGCCGATACAAACGCGTCGCACACGCCGTCCTTTACCAAATTTAACGCCACCACAATCGAGGAGTCCTTCTTCTTGCGGATTGCCATAACGGGAGGCTCCGCCGTCTCGATAATCTCGGTGGCATTGACCACCTCAATCTGCTCCTTATTGTACGTATACTGTGCAAGCTCCTGCTCCACCGTATCCTTTACGCCCGTCAGATACACTTTGATTTTACTGTTCTCATTGACTGCCTCGACAGCACCCTTCACAATCTCCTTTGGCGCGTTGTCGCCGCCCATCGCGTCCACTGCTACCTTAATCATTTCATCCATTGTCAAAATCCTCCATATCATAATAAATGATACTAAAACTGCTGTCAAAAATCAAGCAAAATCACTGCAATCACTGCAAAAGAATGCAAAATTGCCAAAAAACAAAAAATTGAGAAGTCCGAAAACCTCTCAATCCCTTGATTTTTCCTGATTAATCCATCGCGATAATCTCTTTCTTGTTATAAGAGCCGCAAGCCTTGCACACTCTATGCGGCATCATGAGGGCACCGCACTTGCTGCACTTTACCAATGTAGGCGCGCTCATTTTCCAGTTTGCTCTTCTCTTATCTCTTCTGCTCTTAGAAGATTTATTTTTTGGACATATAGACATTGTTACACCTCCTTATTTACATTCAAAAAATCCTTTATCACCGCCATACGGGGGTCTGGCACAAAATCGTCGCAGCCGCACGCCCCGTCGTTTAAGTTTTTCCCGCAGACCTTGCAAATTCCCTTGCAGTCCTCGTGGCATAAAACCTTTTCCGGCCAATTGAATAAGATTTCAGCTCTGATTAATTCGTCCACATTTAAGTGATTTCCTTCCAAAAAACTGCATTCATAGTCATCCCTGTCCGCTCCTGCGTAATCAGGGGAAGCCAGCTTTATGTGAAAGTCAAAATCAAACGGATACTCCACATTGCTTAAACAGCGGTCACAGGCAAGCACCAGTGTCAGCTTTACGCTTCCCTCCGCTAACGCCTTTGACACTCCAAGATGTGAAAGTCTTAACGTGACAGGATTTTTTTCCCGAACCGGAAATGTTCCGAACGGACTGACAAAGCAATCCTCCTCAAAGGGCACGTCCAGCTCCTGCACACAGCCGTCATTTGTAAATACCTCAGTCAAATTCACTAACATTGCAGACTCCTCTTCACACATTCACATATTATACCGAAACCTGAAAATTTTGTCAACCGAATATCCAAAATTTTTCCGCTTTTGCTGGATTTTCGTGTTTTCATAATCTAATTCATAGTCCAATTCGCGAAATTATGGTATCATATCATTATAAGAAATGCAAGAACCCCATACAGGAAAGGATGTTTTTCATATGAAGGCTGCCGCAATTATCGCAGAATACAATCCCTTTCACAACGGACACCGCTATCAGCTTGATACCCTGCGCGAAGCCGTCGGCACAGACGAGATTATCATTATTATGAGCGGCGATTTCGTCCAAAGAGGCGCGCCCGCCATCGTTGACAAATACGCGCGCTGCCGTATGGCGCTTTTATCCGGCGCGGACGCCGTCTTTGAGCTGCCCGTATCCTTTGCGCTTGCAAGTGCGGAATACTTCGCGCACGGCGCCGTATCGCTGGCAGAGCGTCTTGGCGTGACGGACATCCTCTACTTTGGAAGCGAGTGCGGCGACATTGCCCTTTTGCAGGACTGTGCCAAAATCATCGCCGAAGAGCCGCCGCAGTACCGCAGACATTTAAGCCATAGCATTCAGGAGGGAAACACCTTTCCCTTTGCAAGAAGCGAGGCTGTCAGGGCTGTCTTACCCGACTGTGACAGGGAAAAAATCGCGCAGGTATTCGCAGCCCCCAACAATATCCTCGCGCTCGAATACCTCAAGGCGCTGTTACAGCAAAAAAGCGCCATCACGCCGCTTACCCTGCGGCGAAACGGCGCGGATTTTCACGACGATACCCTCTCACCAAAAGAACTGCCGTCCGCAAACGCCATCCGCAAACATCTTGAGGATAACTGCGGCGAGGATAATGAACTGTCCTTCTTAAACGGCTACCTGCCCGATGCCTGCCTGCAAATCCTCCAAAACAGCACGTTCCTGTTTCCGAACGATTTCTCGCAGGTTCTGTTATACAAGCTTCTGCATGACGCATATCATGCAGACGGATTTGCGTGCTTTTTTGATGTCGGCGCCGCGCTCTCCAACACTCTGTCGGCAAAGCTTATGCAGTTTTCGTCCTTTGAGGACTTTGCCGCATTGTGCAAAAGCAGGCACCTCACCTACACGCGCGTCTGCCGCAGCCTCATGCACATCCTTCTTGACATGACGCAGGAGCAAGCCGACCAGCTCAAGGCGGACGGCTGCGGCTATGCACGGCTCCTAGGCTTTCGCACCAAGGACAGACGAAGCAGGCTGTTAAACCGCATACAGGAAAATACGTCCATCCCTGTTATCACCTCACCCGCTAAGGGCTTGCGCGCGCTTACGGGAAGTGCACTCATTTCGCTTAAAGCGGACATCCACGCCGCCAACATCTACGAAAGCGTCAAAGCGCAAAAAATGACACAGATGTCACCTTTAAACGAACTGACAAGGGAACTCATTCGCATTAATTCTTAAAGCTGTGTATCGGCGCCGGAATTCTTCCGCCGCGGTTGACAAACGCGTCGCACGAAAAACGGTTTACGGGCATAATCGGCGCATGTCCCAAAAGACCGCCAAACTCGACATTGTCCCCGACCGTCTTGCCGACAACGGGGATAATGCGCACCGCCGTCGTTTTTTGGTTAATCATGCCGATTGCAAGCTCGTCCGCGATAATTCCCGAAATCGTTGTCGCCTTTGTATCCCCGGGAATGGCAATCATATCAAGCCCCACCGAGCACACACAGGTCATTGCTTCTAATTTTTCCAGCGTGAGCGCGCCTGCGTTCACCGCGTCTATCATGCCCTGATCCTCGCTGACCGGAATGAACGCGCCGCTTAGTCCGCCGACGTATGAGGACGCCATCACGCCGCCCTTTTTCACCTGATCGTTTAACAATGCCAATGCCGCCGTCGTCCCCGGCGCACCCGCATATTCCAAGCCGATTTCACACAGAATATCCGCCACGCTGTCGCCGATTGCAGGCGTTGGCGCAAGCGAAAGGTCGACAATGCCAAACGGAATGCCCAAGCGCTTTGACGCCTCCTGCGCCACAAGCTGTCCAACCCTTGTTACCTTAAACGCCGTCTTTTTGATGGTTTCGCATAAAATCTCAAAATTCTTCCCGCGCACATGCTCCAGCGCATTCTTTACCACGCCCGGACCGCTGACGCCGACGTTGATAATCGCGTCCGCCTCCGTAACACCGTGAAACGCACCTGCCATAAACGGATTGTCGTCGGGCGCGTTACAGAATACCACAAGCTTCGAGCACCCAATCGAGTCCTGCTCCTTTGTCCGCTCTGCCGTTTCCTTGATAATGTCCCCCATAAGGCGCACCGCGTCCATGTCAATCCCCGTCTTTGTTGAGCCAAGATTGACCGAGCTGCACACAAGCTGCGTCTCGGAAAGCGCCTTCGGAATGGAACGAAGCAAAAGCTCGTCCGCCTTTGTCATGCCCTTTGAGACCAGCGCGGAATATCCGCCGAGGAAATTGACGCCGACGTCCGCCCTTGCCCTGTCAAGCGTTTTTGCAATCGTTACAAAATCGTCCGGTGTTTTGCACGCCGCGCCGCCCACAAGCGCAATCGGCGTCACGGAAATGCGCTTATTGACAATCGGAATGCCAAATTCCTTCTCAATTGCCTCGCCCACGGACACCAAATCCTTTGCCGTGGTTGTGATTTTATGATAAATTTTTTCGTTTAACCGCTCCAAGTCGGAATCGATACAGTCCAGCAGGCTGATACCGAGTGTGATTGTCCGCACGTCGAGATTGTCCTTCTCAATCATTCTGTTGGTTTCCAAAACCTCATATATGTTTATCATTACTAACCCTCCATTCCGTTCGTCCGCAGTGCCATTCAAAAAACCTTCGGTTTTCCTCATTGTCGGGCGTCGCCCTATCAAACGTCAAGTCGGTAAATGTGCCTGCAAGCAGTCAATTTACCGTCTTAACGTTTGGCACTGCTCATACCCTGTGCATACTATTAAAAATCTCTTCCCTTTGGCACCGGATAATGACCCCGATGTCCGCCCCGAGCTTATCCAAATCGTCGGAAACCTCGCTCACCGGCTTTGCCGCGCTGCTCATGTCCGCAATCATCATCATATTGAAATAGTCGTCCACGATTGTCTGTGAAATGTCAAGAATGTTAATCTTATTCTCGGCAAGATACGTACACACCTTTGCGATAATCCCGACCGTATCCTTACCTACCACCGTTATAATTGTCTTTTTCATTGTCTGCGCTCCTCTCCCAAAAAACCTGTCCTTCCCATCATACAAAAGTTCCGGTCAGATTTCAACCAATTGTGAAATTTCACTGCGTTTTGCGACATAAATCGGAAAATCATCGGGCTGGTAGGGCTTGTCTGCCATCGAAATTTCCAGCCTGACCGTCTCATAGGCAAGCTCCGCAAGGTTGTTCTCCTTGCTTAAATGTCCCAAAACAACCGCCTTTAGATTGTCATGCAGCAGGCGGCTTAAAAGCTTTCCCGAAAGTTCGTTCGAAAGGTGTCCCCTGTTTCCGAGAATGCGCTGCTTCAGATAATAAGGGTATGGTCCCACCTCAAGCATGTTGATGTCATGGTTTGCCTCAAGCAAGAGTGCGTCCATTCCTTTCAGGCATTCCACCGTATAATCGTCAAAAATTCCCATGTCCGTCGCCACCGCCATGCGCCTGCTCCCGTATTGGAAACGGTATGCCACCGGCTCTGCGGCGTCGTGCGAAATCCGCATCGGGTTGACGGTGATGTCCTTTAAAATAAATTTTTCGTCCGCGCTAATCACGTGAAAAAGTGAGTCATCTATTTTCCCAAGATTACTCACTTCCCTGATTGCCGATAACGTGCCCTTCGTTCCATAGACCGGTATGCCAAACTTACGGCACATCACACCCAGACCGCCTATATGGTCTGAGTGCTCGTGCGTGATTAAAATGCCGTCTATGTCGCTTCCCGTAAGCCCAAGCTGGTTTAAGCCCTCCACCGTCTTTTTCCCGCTGATGCCTACATCTACCAGCAGGTGTGTCGCCTCCGTACCGATATAGATACAGTTTCCGCTGCTTCCGCTGGCTATACTACACAGTTTCATTCAATCTACCTCTTTTGCGTTTATTTCCAATATACCTCAATCTTGTCGCCATTGTAAAGCTGCTGCGTATACTGTGCGTCCTTGCCGTTTACCAGTGTGGCAATTCCCGAACCGCGCATGGTACTGGTGTCAAAATTGATATAATCAAAGATATCTACAAAAGTATAATTCTTTTTTCCTCTCATGACAATAGGTTTTTGATTAACAATTACAATAACCTTCTTAAATTCGTCGAAGCTCTCCTCGTCCTGCTTGTCCTCCTCGCGCTTTTCTTCCTTTTTTTCCTCCTGCTTTTTCTCTTCCTGCTTCTCCTCTTTTGCGGCGTCCTCTACCATGCCCTTGAATACATGAACCGCCTCCGCGTTCTTTTTTGTCTCATTGACTGTGCTGGTCGATTGCCCGGTTTCCTCCGAAACACTCCCTTCAGAGGCATTTCCAGTAGTAGCCTGCGCTTCGTCCTTTGCTGTCTGTGCGGTTTCCGTAGCGTGCTTCTTGACCGCCTCGCTGAATTTCTCCCGCTTTGCCTCGCGCTGTGCCGCCTCATAAATCTCCTGCCGCTCAAGCTCCTTTCTGCTCTTAAGTTCAATCTTGTCCGTGCCGCAGATTGTGGCGTCCGCCTTCGCCTCCTCGCCGTTTATGTACAGCAGCATATCGTCTGTTGAAATGCCCATGTATTCGCAGAACTGCTCAAAGGTATAGTAGGAAAGAAACTCAATGATGTCACCGTCCTGTATCTCATAAGCGCCTGTCACCATCGCCCCGTTTGCCTTTACGGGCTTTGGCAGCGAAACCTCGTCCCCGTTGACTGTCAGGACAATTTTACCATTGCAGTCAACAAGGTCTGCAATCTGCTCCCTTGCAGGCTGTCCCAAGGTGGACTCCTCGATGGTAATCACGTCATTTGACTTAATCTGATAATTTAAATTAACGCTCTCGCCATTTACGTACACATGTGCGCTTTCACCGTATTCGCCCTTTGTGACACGGTTCTTCCCGTTGACGGTGTAGTGAAGCTCCTGCCCGCGTCTCGGAAACAGTCCGTCGCGCGCAAATGCCGCCTGCATTGCCGCGTCCATCACTGTAAGCTTGTTGTTGTCGTAAATCTTAATCCGTGTGCCGTTGAAAGTGATATAAATAAAGTTATTGTTCCGCTCATAGTGTGTCAGACAAATACCAACCGGCGTAATAATCGTGGAATCCTTGAGCGCCCCGTCCGGGAAAATGATATTTCCCATAATCTCCTCGCCCCGGATTGCCACGCGCGACGCGTCAAGCTCAAGCTCCTGCGCGATTTTCTGGTCAAAGCCCTTAATCTTTCCGCCGCCGCCAACGATAAACACCGCGCTCGGCGATTTGCCGCCGTTAAGCTCCCGGATTGTATCCGCCGTATACTTTGCGATTTTATCAATCTCGGGACGGCAAATCGAGATTACCTCCTCCGCCGAAATAATCTGCTCCGTCCCCATAATGTCCTCATAGATAATCTCGTCCTGTGTTGCCGCCGCCGTCTTGATTTTTTCGGCAGTCGCAAAATCAATCAGGCATGTTCTTGCAAGAAGCTCCGTAAGGGAGTCGCCCGCGTAAGGCAGCATGCCAAACGCAATCACGCTGCCGTCGTCCGTCACGGAAATATCCGATGTGCCTGCCCCCACGTCAACCATCGCAATGTTCAGCAGCCGGAATTTTTCGGGAATGGCGACACGGATTGCCGCAATCGGCTCCAAGGTCAGGTTTGCAACCTTTAAGCCGGCAAGCTCCACCGCGCTGTACAAGCCGTCTACCACATCGTCCGGAAGAAATGTCGCTATGATGTCGGCGCCTAGATTTTTTGCCTTGTGGTGCTCCGGCTCGCTCATCCATAGCCCGTTGATATAATATTTCACGACAGAATACCCGACGCAGTAGAAATGCATATCGGTATCGTTCTTTTCCTGAAAATCGGCAAACGCATTGTCAATTCCTGTTGAAATCAGCGTATGCATGTCGTCCTTTGTCACGTTGCGCTCTTTATCCAAATCCATATCGACATGCACGTTCATGGTTTTGAGCACGCGTCCTGCCGCCGCAATGCAGACCTCCTCAAGCGAAATGCCCGTCTTGTCGACAAGTGCCTGTCTGATGTCGGCAATCGCAGCCGCAACCCTGTTAATGTCATGGATTTGCCCGTCCACCATCGCGCGCGTCTGGTGCTCCCTGCGCTCCTGCGCAATGACGACAAACTGCTCCCCCTGCCGGTAACCCACGGTTCCGACAACATTTCTCGTACCAATATCAAGTCCAAATACGATTTCTTCTTCCCTCATGTTCATCTCATTCATACTTTATCCCCCATTATGTCCTTAATTTGTTGATAGGTTTCCTGCAAATCGCCATTGTTCATGATAACCCTCTGACAATGTCTGCGAAATTCTTCCTCACTAAGCTGCCCCTTCATGATGTCCTGTGTCTTTTGCATACTGTACTGCCGGCTTTTTGCCAGCCGCCTGCTGCGCACCGCCGCGTCACAGTGGATATACCAAAGCTCATCCACAATTTCGTCGTAGTGCTCCTCTATCAAAAGCGCCGCTTCGATGAAAAAATAATCTGCCTCATTCTTTTCCTGTTCATATGCAAGCTGCGCCAGAATATAGTTTTTTACCGCTGGATGGACAATGGCATTTACCTGTTCCAAAAGAGACTGATTTTGAAAAATCAGTTCAGCCATTTTCCTTCTGTCAATCGCCCCATCCTGATCCAAAATCCGCTCCCCAAGCAGTGCCACAAGCTTTTCATGGCATTCCTGCCCCTTCCCATAAAGAACATGCGCTGCTTCGTCCGCCCGGATAATCCTGCATTTGTAATGTTCGCTGATATAGGAAAGCACCTGTGTCTTTCCCGCACCGACCCCCCCTGTAATTCCGATGATTTTCATCTTGTTCCCCTGTCTGTTTCTTATTTCGCCTCATACCAGTCCGTTCCCGTATGAAGGTCTGTCTCAAGCTTTACGGCAAGACTGCACGCATTCTGCATTTCCTCTGTGAGCACCGTGCGCACCGTCTCAACCTCCTCCTGCCTTGTCTCAATCAAAAGCTCATCATGGATTTGCAAAATCAGCTTTGATTTTAAATCCTTTTTGCGAAGCGCGTCATACACGTTCACCATCGCGATTTTGATAATATCCGCCGCCGTCCCTTGTATCGGCGAATTCATCGCCACACGCTCCCCAAACGAACGCTGCATAAAGTTTGAAGATTTTAATTCAGGTACTGGTCTTCTCCTGCCAAACATTGTCTCGCAATACCCTTTTTCCTTTGCGTCCGATACCAGCTTATCCAAAAAGCCCTTAATATTGGGATACGTCTTAAAATACTCGTCAATGTAGACCTTCGCCTCCTTTGGCGAAATGCTCAGATCCTGACTCAGCCCAAAGGAGCTGATACCATACACAATCCCAAAATTGACTGCCTTCGCATTCCTGCGCTGTAAATCCGTAACCTCCTCAAACGGTGTGTGGAACACCTTTGACGCCGTAATCCGGTGAATGTCCTCGTCCATCTGATACGCCTCAATCAACTGCTCGTCGCCCGACATATGTGCAAGCACCCGCAGCTCAATCTGCGAATAATCGGCGTCCATGAAAATGCAGCCCTCCTGCGGGACAAACACCTTGCGGATGCGCCGCCCAAGCTCCATGCGCATTGGAATGTTCTGTAAATTCGGCTCCGTGGAGCTAAGCCTTCCCGTCGCGGTAATGGTCTGATGAAAGCTGGTGTGGATTTTATCGTCCTTGTCAATATATGCCGCAAGCCCGTCCGCATACGTGGATTTGAGCTTCGTAAGCCCTCTGTACTCCAAAATGTCACTCACAACCGGATAATCCGGCGCAAGCTTGTCCAGCACATCTGCCGCCGTGGAATAGCCCGTCTTGGTCTTTTTGCCTCCGGGCAGCTTTAATTTCTCAAATAAAATCTCGCCAAGCTGTTTGGGGGAATTGATGTTAAAATCCTCCCCTGCCGCCGCGTGAATGGCTTTCTCAAGCTCCCCAATCCGCCCCGTCAGCGCCTCGCCGTATGTCTTTAGCGCCTCCGGCTTTACCAAAATCCCTTCGCGTTCCATGTCATAAAGCACATACGTCAGCGGCATTTCAAGCTCGCGAAACAGCTTATCCATTTTGCTGTCCAAAAGCGCATTCCCTAAGATTTTTACCGCGTGCCCAAGAACAAGTGTTTCCTGTGCCAGCAGACGGATAAGCTCGTCCTTGTTTGTCGAATACGCATTGGATAAATCCGACTTTCCAAAAGCCTCCGACCAGCTTTTTACCGTGCTGTTTAAATACTCCCCCGCAATATCCGCAATCTCGTAATCATTTTTTAACGGATTGAGCAGATACGTGGCAATTTTACAATCAAATATATTTTTGGTAATCTCATGCGTCAGGTGCCTTGTATCCGCCCTGTATGCCTCTGTCAGCAGGCTCTTATAATCATTTTTAATGTCAAAGCAGCCAAGCGTCATGTGCTCCGCTTCGACCATTCGTTCTAACTGCCTCTGAATATCCTCCTTAATCAGGTCTGTTCCTGCTTCTATAAAAAATACTGTCTCGTCTTTCTCTTGGTCATACAAAAAGCACCCGAACTGCTCCCGGCTACTCCCAAGCTGTAAAAACATCTGACCGTCCTCTTTTGCGCCAAGCGTCCCCTCAGCCTGCTGCGCTATATCAATAAAGCGCACCGCCGCACTGCCGCTTTTTATTGCCTCCTGCACTGCCTTTTCCAGCGCTTCCCTTGTCTGAATTTTCACAATTTCCAGCGCGTTCCCAAGTCCCGCATGCTCCTGTGTCATTTCTTGGTTTTCAAAGCGCGAAAGCATGTTTTTAAAGGCAAGCCGTTTCAAAATCTCATAAGCCTGCGGCGTAAACAAGGTGCCAAGCTTTGCCTTCTCATAAGAAAAATCAATGTCGGCATTGGTGTCAATCGTGGCAAGCTTTTTGCTCAAATCGGCAAGCTCCCTGTTGTTTGCAAGGCTCTCCCGAATGCTTTTCTTGGAAATCTCATCTATATGCGCGTAAATTGCCTCAATGGAGCCATACGTTACCATCAGCTCCGTCGCCGTCTTTTCACCGACCTTTGGCACGCCGGGAATGTTGTCCGCCGTATCACCCATCAGTGCCTTTAGCTCGATAAACTGCTCGGGCGTCACCTGATATGTCTTCTCAACGTCCGCGGCAAAATAATCCTCTATTTCCGTCTTTCCGCCCTTTGTCTTAGGGATACGGATTTTGATATGGCTGGTGGCAATCTGGAGCAAATCCCGGTCGCCGGAAACAAGCGAAACCTCCATACCCTCCTTCTCGGAGCGCTTTGCAATCGTCCCCAAAATATCGTCCGCCTCATACCCCGCCTTCTCGACAATCTCAATGCCCATCGCGGCAAGCACTTCCTTTAGCACGGGCACCTGCTCGTGAAGCTCCGGCGGCATGGGCTTTCTTGTGCCCTTATAATCCTGATACATCTCGTGGCGGAAGGTCGGCGCTTTCACGTCGAAGGCAACCGTCAGATAATCGGGCTGCTCCTCGTCCAAAATCTTAAATAAGATGTTTAAAAAGCCATACACCGCATTGGTATGAAGCCCTGCCGCGTTGGTCAGCATTGGCACGCCGTAAAATGCCCTGTTCAAAATACTATGACCGTCTATCAATACAATTTTACTCATCCTGTCCCTCCCAAAAGAAACATGCACAGCAACATCGACATCAGCAAAAAAAGACCGGCTTTTAACTGTTTTTTCCGTTTGACACGAGCCATAGTACGGTTCAACATCTCTCCCAGTTCCTTTTTCACATCAATATCATCCGCATTTTCCAGCCTGCTCATACCCTCAGACAAAAGATATTCTATTGTAAGCTCCTCCATGCATTCATTGCACGAACGCACATGCTCTACAAATTCCTGCGCCGTACCGCCATCCAGCTCATCTCGCAAAAACAAATGGATACAACGCTGTGTTTCTTTACAATCCATTGTTCCCCTCTTCCGTCCCCTATGTTTCCATAATCTGTTTACAGTTCTATCATACATCAAATTCCCCTATTTTGAAAGATAAATTGACGGAATTTTTCGAATTTTTCAAAAAATTTCACTTTTTTACAGTTTATTGTTGCTTTTTTTGTGAAAAATGCCACAAAATTAGGAGTGCCCACTCCATGACACTCCTAATTTGCTGCATTCTTCTGCTTACATCATGCTTTCCCCGTCGCTGATTCTTTGGATAAGCTGCTGCATTTCGTCCTTGCTCTTTACCGATTTGCTTTCCGCAATCAGCTTTTCCTTTTCATACTCCGTAAGATTGCTGTAATTGTCTAACGCGTTCTTGTCCGCCGCAAGTCCAAAGGACAGACCAAGCGGCAGGCTCGCCTGCTGCATTCCATCTGTAAAATCCATGATAATCCCCCATTTCCATACAGCCCCAAAAATCCTGTTTTACTTTGGCTGCCATTTTATTTTCTGTTTTTTCCTTGGGGATTATGCTGGCATTTTTTTCTTAAAATCAAGCTCCTTCCTTGTTTTTCTTGCGAAGCGCCTTAACCCGGTACATCTCCGCGTCCGCCGCCTTCATGTAAGCCTGAAACGTCCTGCCCGCCGCAGGATCGGTCACAATCACGCCGATACTGACATGAATGTCATTTTTTGCAAGCTCCGCAACCACTTCCTCCTTGAACGCCTGCGCGTCCTCGTCCGTATCAACCGGAAAAAAGGCGATAAATTCGTCCCCGCCGTAGCGGTACACATAGCCGTCCTTCCTGCATTTTTCCAAGAGCACCTGCGCAATCCGTTTTAAAATCAAATCGCCGCGTTCGTGCCCGTATGTATCGTTAATCTGCTTGAAATTGTCCGCGTCCACGAAATGAATGGCGCATTTTCTGCCCTTTTTGCAATACATGCAGTACTGCGGCTCAATCATTTCCGTATACGCAATGCGGTTGTACAAGCCCGTGAGCTGGTCGCGGTTGTATATCTCGCGCATTTTTTTGTTTGCCATCTCAAGCTGCCGTTTTTTGTAAAGGTTTTCCAGCGTCTTCGTAATCGTGCTGTGAATATCGTAAAAATAGGGATTGTCGTACAAAAACCTGCCGTTTTTTAAGATACTAAAGCCCACACAGCACTCCCGGAAATGAATCGGGGAGAACATGTATGCGCACCTTGCCCCCTGTACCGCGTAATAGGCAAGCAGCTCCTTTGGATTTTGTAACGCCAAAAAGCGGTTTCCTTCCGTCGCGTATGCCACCGTGAGATATTCCCAGTCATAGCCGTCCGTCGCAAAGGCATTTTCCACGGCGCCCTCATACAGCCGTTTGTCCAGCACGATCGCATAGCCGTCGCACTCAAGGCTCATAAAATACTGCGCAATCTGACTGGAAAACCCGTCGTAATCCTCACACCGGATAATGTCGCTCTCAAACTGGGTAAGCTGCTCCTCCCGCGCCAGCCGCTCCACATCATAAATGACCTGATTTCTCGCATACTGCCTGTAATCAAGCCGACCGCTGTTCGGGCAGCCGCAGCTCTCCGAGAATACACACTCCGACGGCATGAAATGGTTCATCGGCACCTCTTTGCCTGCCCACACGTCCGCCAAAATCTCCATCGTCTTATTTCCGATATGCTCCCGCATGTGGCTGACCGTCGTAATCTGCGGGTCAAAGTAGACCGCCTTGTCAAGGTTGTCAAAGCCCGTGATTTTAAAGTCGCGCGGGATCTGATACCCGCACGCCTGCGCCTTATAGCAAAAGCCTGCGGCGATATTGTCGTTGGCGCAGACAAACACGTCGGGAAAGACGACTGTTTTGCCCGCAAAGCCTGCCACGTAGCGCTCAAAATACTGCACGCCCGTCGCAAAATCATAATCGCCGTACCACACGGGATTTTCTTCCCGCAAAAGCCCTAACCGGTCAAGGCTCTCCTGATACGACTGCACCCGCAGCTCATTCTCATAATTGTCCTTTGGACCGCCTGCAAAGATAAATTTCCTGCAGGCATGCTGATGATACAAATGTTCCATCATATCCGCAATCGGCTTTTTGTTGTCAATGCCTGCATAGTAAAAGCCCTCTATGTGGTTTCCAATGCTTACGACAGGCTTTTTGCTCCTGCGGATTTGTTCCACCAGCCTGTCAAACACGGCTTTGTCGGCGATATTGGTGCAGTCCATAATAATCCCGTCAAATGCCGCCAAGTCAGGCAGGGAGTAGATATTGTATTCCCCGTGATTGTGCTTTTCGTCATGGCTCCAGTTGCCGTGGCAGTTATATTGATACAGGCTGATTTCCTCCTCGCTTTCCGCGATGAACTTCATCATCCCGTCCACCCACGCATACGTAATCAGTCGTTTCCAGCCATCTGAAAATAATGCTACTTTTTTCATTCCTTCAGCCTCCATTCCGTGACGGAGTATTTTGCGTGTTTTTTATAATTTCTATTATACCGTAATCTTGGCTGCAAAACAATGAAAATCTGACAATTCCCGCACTTTACCGAAATCCATCATAAAAAAACGGCTCACTTTTGGTAAATTCCCCATGTTCGCCATAAATGACCAGCCTGTAAATCCCTTGAAAAAGTGTCGGGTATTGTTTTAGCGTCTCTTGGGGGATTTCATATTGTTTTGTCTCGGACGGTTGGAGTGCCGTGAATGTTAAATTATTATCAAACGGTGCGTTCAGCTCAAGCCAAATGCCCTGATACCATAGCTCGATATGCGGAAGCGACTGGTCGTAACTCCAGTCCTGCGCCGTGTCGTTGCGCAGTGTGCAGTTTAAGAAGCTCCCCTCTTCCTTTTCCAATGCAATTCCCTGTGTTGAAGGTCTTTCGCGCAGCGGCTCTGTCTGGTCGTATGTGCCGCTTAGGGAAAATGCGGACAGGTATGCTTCCAAGTTGACGGACGCATACTGGCTCTCCTGTGCTGACCATGCTATATATTCCGTATCCAGCGCGCCGATATGCCCCGCAGGATAGATGATGTCGGTTTCCTGAAAGGTCAGGTAATAGCTGTTCTCTAATATGGAAGAAATTGGATTGTCTTTTTTTATTTTTGGGATTGTTGCTTTTATGGCTTCATGGTAAATTTGATAAGTGACGACATCACAGGCTTGAATGGAGCATTTGGTTCTATACAATTTGCGCTTTCTGCCTGTTTCCACCATTGCGTTTGGATTTGTGGACGCCTCAAAGGTAACGGTAGCGTCTTTTTTTGTGCAAAACGAAATATCGCCATTAACCAAAAAGGTTAATTCCCGGTATGCCGGATAGTCCTTCCATAAAACAGACTGGATTTGTAAATTCTGGGTGGTAATTTTGTATGGTAATTCATCTGTAATTGATATGGTCTGCTGTCTGCCCTGTAGGTAGCCTACCCGAATTGTATCCGCCTTACCAAAACAGATTATTGTAACAACCATTGTATCACAGACTACAAAAAAATCATATCGTTTTCTTTAAAGGGAACCATCCACATTGCGCTTAAAGCCCACATAAGTCAGTGCAAAATAGACTAGATACACCCCCAAAAACATCCCCACGCCATACAGGAAAAAGACGCCATGCGCCGTCTCCACCCCCGTTTCCCTGACAAAAACGCGGCTTATGGAGAGCACCATACTGCCAATCACAACCGCCAAAACAGCAGGACAAAGATAGAAGGCGGACAACTGCCGGAAAATCAAGCCATTCACCTGCGCCGTATTCAGCCCGAGCTTTCGCAGCACGTCATAGCGGAACCGGTACTTTGCGGAATCGCTAAGCTGCTGCACACATAGCACCGTCACCGCCACGCAGACAAACACAAAACCGATATACGCAATCGGCATAATCACGGACATCAGCACATAGCCTGCCTCCGAAAGCGCATTGTCGCGCACCAGATTGGCAGAAGCGCTGTTAAATAAGTGGTCGGAGCCGGTACAGGCGCTATAGAGCACGTCATATTCCGACTGCCACGCCTTTTTCCCTTCCAAAGAAAGCATATCCAGCTTTTTCTCCAGTCCCGCAGGCGCTTCCCCCTCCAGCTTGGCCACAAGCTCCGAATAATACGGTTTCATACGTGCAGCCGCCACCGCGTCCGGCACGATAATCAGACAGTCTCCCCCGTTATGCCCGTCCTGCGAAAAAGGCTCGTCATAAATTCCCGCACAGCTTAATGGTTCCTTTCCCGAAGCGTCCAAAATTTCCAGCCCATCACCAATCGCCTCTGCCTGCCTTCTCAGCCGTTTTTTGATATGCACCGCATACTGCCCGTCGTCCAACGAAACCGTTTCATACCCCAGCATACGCCTTAACGCATTGTAATCCGAAAGCCGCATATACGTGTCGCTTGCACAGTACGCAAGCTGTTCCTCCCGGATAAGTTCCAAGTTCGCGCTTCCATCCTCATTTAAAAATATTGTGCCCCACGTTTCCAAATGCGTATACAGCCAGACAGCCACTTGGTCATCGCCGTCCGTATAAATATGATACACATGGCTTTGCGTAATCCCGACCTCACTTTCAATCAGCGAAAGCTCCCTTGAAAAGTCCTTGTGAACGTCGGCATTATAGAGCTGGACGTCAAACGGAGCCTTTTCCACAAGCACCATTGTCTGATAAGCGTTGAGCATTAACGCAATCGTCATTCCCATCAGCGCAATGGTAAATAACGCCGTCAGCGTTCCCATTGTAAACTGCATTGTACGAAGTTTCGAGGCAAACTGCCGCAGCAAGAATAAATTCTGCCCGCGGTAAATGGCGCTGCCCTTTCTTCTGATATAACAGACAATCCACGCCGAAAGCCCCATGTAAAACAGATAAATGGCAAGGACAAGACAAATCAGAAACAATGCCACCTTTCCCATATTGTCCAAGCCTGTGATAATCCTGCGAAGAAACAGAAGAAACAGCGCGGAGACAGGGAACAGGAGCTGCTTTACATTCTGATACCGCTCCCTGATTTCCTCATTCTGCCGCCTTGCGTTCATCAGTGCCCTGATTGTCATTTTCTTAAATGTGCGCCTGCACCGGAAAAGCGCCAAACAATAACACCCCGCGTAGCAGACCGCCGTCATCAGAAACGTGCCGCCATGAAACCGGATATGCAGGCGGTATTCCATTCGCAGCATTGTGTACATGACGGCAAGCAGAATTTCCCGCAATAAAATCCCGGCAAAAAGCCCCGGAACAAACGCTGCAATGCCAAGGAGCACATTCTCCCTTTGGTATAGCTTGAATATCATTTGGTTCTTCATGCCAAGCAGCAGGTAAATCCCGAACTCACCGCTGCGCTTTTCCATGATAAACCGCACCATATACCGCATGAGCCATGTCACAATCCATATGATGAATGCCGTCGTCAGCACCAGCAAAAACGCCAGCCACCCGTCGTCCGTTCCAATCAGCTTCTTTGTGTCATCCTGAAAAATCAGACTGTTGAAGGCATACATCAGCGCCGTGACAAGAAGGAGTGTCAGGACATACACCAAGTAATCCCGTACCATGCGTTTCATGTTGCGAAACGCAAGTGTTGTAAACAAATGCTTATTCATAGTGCACACCTCCTGTCAGGGACAGCACGTCCAGTATTTCCTGAAAAAACAGCTTCCGCTCCTTTTTGCCCCGCACAAGCTCGTGAAAAATATTCCCGTCCTTCAAAAATAAAATCCGTCCGCAATAGCTTGCGGAAAACGCGTCATGTGTGACCATGAAAATCGTGGCGTTTTCCGATGAATTGAGTTGCGTAAACGTCTCCATCAAAACCTGCGCGGAGTGGGAATCCAGCGCGCCTGTCGGCTCGTCCGCCAAAATGAGCTTCGGGTGGTTGACCAGTGCCCTTGCACAGGCGCAGCGCTGCTTCTGCCCTCCCGAGACCTGATACGGAAATTTATCCCGTATGTCGGCAATCCCAAGCAGCGCGAGCATTTCATCACACCGCCGCTGCACGTCCTGCCTGCGCCCGCCCTGTAACGCAAGCGCGAGTAAGATGTTTTCCTCAATCGTGAGCGTGTCCAGCAGGTTGTAATCCTGAAAGACAAAGCCGAGATTTTCCCTGCGGAAATCGGCGAGCATATCATCAGACAACGCCGTAATATCTGTTTTCCCGTAAAAAATATGCCCTGCCGTCGCACGGTCAATTGTCGCAAGCAGGTTGAGCAGCGTCGTCTTGCCGGAGCCTGACGCGCCCATCACGCCCACAAATTCCCCCTGTGCAACGTTGAAGGAAACCCGGTCAACAGCCTTTGTCACATTCGCTCCTATTCCGTAGTATTTTTCAATATCACATACACTGATATATGGTTCCATGTTTCATCACTCCTACTGCTTTTTCTTTGCATCGGTTCGTATTATTATGCAATGTTTCTCTTTGAACTATTTTAGCAGTCTGAAACATTTTTTGGTATGGTTTTTTCTTAATGTATTCTTACGAAAATGAAAGATAAAGCAATAAAAGGTGCAAAGCCTTCTCATTATAAGACCTTGCACCTTTTCATTCACAGTTAATTGCTATTCATTGTCTTCTTTTTTATTACTGCTTTCATTTTCTTTCGGATCATGGGTTTCAATATACTCGATAAGGTCAAGTATTTTTGTATCACTTACACCATCCGCTCTTAAACTTCTAATAAGATTTACAATTTCTTTCCCTGTCATACAATCACCCGCTTTCATTTGATTTATGCTGATTGCTACAATTTAATCATAACAGATTATGAAAACGGTGTAAAGCCTTGAATTTGCTAAGTTTTATCACAGCACGAAACTCCTGATGTCAAATCCCCCACCGGAAACTCCAAAATCATCTTCGTCCCGCTCCCATACTCCGACTCCGCATAAATAGGAACCCCAAGCCTCTCGCAAAGCTTCCGGCACAGATACAGCCCCATTCCCGTGGAACGTCCAACATGCCTCCCGTTGCTGCCCGTAAACCCCTTGTCAAAAATACGGGGCAGCTCCTGCGCTAAAATCCCCAATCCGTTATCCTCAACCACTAACCGCACACAACCGTCTCCTGCTTTTGTATAAATATTGATAAACAAATGTTCTTTACGATACTTGACACTGTTCCACAACAATTGATTTAAAATAAACACAAGCCACTTCCGGTCTGTATACGCAAAATCCGGACAATCCACCTGCGCGCGGGCTTGATTTTGGATTAACAGCAGCCTGTTTTTGGATAACGCCTCATACACCCCCTCCGCAAGCGGCGTCCGCGCGATAAAATAATCCTTGTAAACCGCCTCAGACCTCGCATAATACAGCACCATCTCCACATCATTCTCAATCCGGCAGCTCTCCTGCAAAATATCCGTAAACGCTTTTTGAACCTCCATATCCGCGCCGTCCGCGCTGCCCCCACGCTTCCTGTAATTCTCACAAATAGACGCAATCCCCGTAATCGGCGCCTTCACCTCATGCACCCAGCATTCGATATATTCCCGATATGCCTTTTGCTGCTCCTCAAGCTGCCGGATTTTCTCAATCACCGATTTATTTGACACCCGTATCAGCTCCTGATAAAGCCTGTCCTCCAACCCAAACGCCTTTGGCATAAGCTCTCCCAGCAAATACGGCTGCTCTACCTGCCCCAAAATCTCGTCAATTTTGCAAAAATGCCTCCTCCGCTCCCAATACGAGCCAAACAGATACACCGCCAAAATCAACCCCCAAATCAGCAAAATCAGCAGGCTACAGTCCCTTCCATACCCCGTCATACGCAAAAACGCAGCCAGCAGAACCATACAGACTACATGGAATAAAAGCAGCAAAGCCCTGTCCTTAATATACGCGCCAAACCTCATACCCGATACCCCATTCCCCGCTTTGTCTCAATCAAATCCGCCACGCCAAGCCCTCGCAGCTTTTCGCGGATACGCGCGACATGAACGCTCAAGGTATTGTCGTCAATAAACATCTGATTATCCCATAAATGCTCAATCAGCTCCATCCTCGATACATACATCCCCGCATGTGTGAACAGATATTGGAGAATTTTCATTTCATTTTTGGTCAGCTCCGCGCTCCCATCTGCTACCGAAAGGCAACAGCCTGCACTGTCCAAAACCACGCCGCGGCAGGAAAAGATACCCGCGCGCTCTCCCTCCCCGCGCCTTGTCCGCTTTAAAACAGCCGCAATCCGCGCAAGCAAAATGGACGCCTGATAAGGCTTTGTAATATAGTCGTCCCCGCCCCCAAGCATTCCGTTCAGCTCGTCCATCGCGTCCGTGCGGCTGGTCAGGAAAATAACAGGGATATCTGACTTGGCGCGAAGCCTTTTACACACCGTAAAACCGGAGACATCGGGCAAATTCACGTCCAAAAGAACCAAATCCGGACACGCCCTTAAAATCTGCTGCTCCAAGAAATCAAACGTTTCCGACGCAGTCACCTGATAGAGCGCATTTTCCAGTAAAAGCTTTAATTCCCTGCGCACGATTACCTCATCCTCCGCAACAAAAATATGCACCATGTACACCCCTTTCTTCCTAAAAACCGTACGGCATTATTTTATTCAAACAAAAAAATTATACCATTCCTTTTGGAAGAAAAAAAGAGCAGACGATTTTATTTGAAAAAGTGTGAAAAATATGTCATACTATATAGTATAAACAGGAAATCAGTCAGATGAGCAGAAAGGATGATGTGTATGAAGCGTTTTGCAGTAACCATTGCAAGAATGTGCGGCAGCGGCGGGACACCAGTCGCCAAATTATTGTGTGAGGAATACGGCATTTCCCTCTATGACAAAAAGCTGCTTGCACTTGCGGCACAAAGAAGCGGTATCAATGAAGCTTTGTTCCATCAGGCAGACGAAAGCAGCACAAAGAGCCTGCTCTATAAAATATCCAAAAAGGTGTATGCCGGAGAGATTATCTCACCACACAGCGACGACTACACCCGCGAGGACAATCTCTTTAGCTGTCAGGCAAAAACGCTCAAGGAGCTTGCCGACAACGAATCCCTTGTCTGCGTCGGACGCGCGGGCGATTATGTCCTAAAGGACTGTCCCAACCTCCTTCGGGTTTTTCTGTACGCGCCCTTTGACGTGTGCGTGAAAAATGAGATGAAACGGCTTGACATCACCGAAAAAGAGGCACAAAAGCACATCACGCAGACAAACAAAAACCGTCGGGAATATTACCGCTTCCACACAGGGCGCGACTGGGAAAATCCCGAGCATTACGACATTTGTTTGGATACCTCCGTATTTGGGGCGTATGCGGAATGCGCCGAGGTAATTAAAGCATGTATTAACCAGCGGTTTCAATAATCTTATTCCGGACGAAAGGGACTGTCAGTTCACAATGACCGACAGTCCCAGCTTTTATTTTGGGCTCTTATTATAGATTTCTTTTGAATTGATTTGAAATGCCTTTGTCGCACTGCCTTTATAGGCTCCCATACCAATAATTTTAATAGCTCCTGTACCCTTTTCAACATTTTTTGTATACGCAATCCGGTAATCCTCGCCAAGCTTAAGAACCTCCCATTCAGGCTGCTCATAATTTTCGTCATCCGCGTTTCCGTATCCGCTAAACGTCATATACCTTACCTCCAAAACCTCCGGTAAAATCTGTTCCCCCGTATAAGTAAACGCATTTTCATAGATGGTAACCTCAACATTTGCATTAGAAAGCGTTCTTTGGTTCACTGAAACATTCAGTTCAATTACATCATCATCCGCGCCATAATTCCCGTTCCCTTTAATCTGTACCACAAGAAGATCCCCGCCTTCCAGTTCACGCCTTGTATTGCCAATATATTCGACCGTAAAATCCACATTCTTTTTCAAAGCTGTCCTGCCATCCTTTATCGTAATTGCAGGTTCAAACCTGCGGTCAGGATCTTTTAATTCGTCCTCCAGCCATTCTCCATATCCGTTACCATAATCCTGATATATCCTGCCATGCGGATACGGCACCTTAATGGATGCTGCCGTTATTGTCACCCTGCCCTGCTGATAAAGCTGATAAAGGGAAGCCTTTTCAATATCATAGTAAATCTCCACACTTCCTGTATAATTTCCCGAACCTTGCAGCACCATGCGGGCTGCGGCGTTGGACACCTCCTTATTATTGGTATACTTTACAGTGTAATCCTTGCCTTTTCCACATTCCAGAGCGGCACCGGATGTCGTAAGCCGTAATGCGATATAATCAATGGGCATGGCACCTCCCTTTTGATAAGGCACGCGTTCTGACAATTTCCAGCCTGAATTTGTTTTCTCTGCACCTGTGATCAAAATCACACCTTCACGCATGGCGGTATCCAAATCCATCGGCGCTATCTTGAACTTTTTATGGAAGCTTCCACTATATCCTGATGACGGATTTGCCGTAAACGTCACTATCGCAGTGCCCTTTTGGATATTGTCTTTATAGCTGACCACATAATCGGAGCCGTACGCCAGTTCTCTTCCATCCTTCGTTTTCAGGACAACATCATTCTGCGTCAGAGGTTTTCCTGTATATGACAGTTCATCCAGCCATCCGTCTATCTGAATGGCTTTTTCCTTAAAATCGCCCCCTTTGATCTGAAACGTCACCTGCTTGGAGCCGAAATAGCCGCTTTCATTTGCCATCACGGTAACAATTGCCGTACCAATTGCATGATTATTGACACACGCAACCGAATAAGTGTCCTTTGCAAGTTCAGCCCCGTTCATTTTTACCACAAGGTTTTCCGGTTGTATGCCTTCCTTTAACTGCTCCATTGTGACATCAGATATAACAGTCTTACAGGTAACCTTTGCATACTTAAATAACTGTGTCTTGTCCGCAATGTACAAGGTTTTTGTTATCTCACCGGTAAAATTGCCCTTTCCGGTAATCGTAGCCTGATATGTACCTGCCTCCAAAGGAATCTGACCTTTTGCGTTCAACGAAACAGCAGCAGATTCACCGTTCGTTCCGCCTGCTTTCTCAACCAAAAGCGTATAGTCCTGATTGTAACGCAGGCCTTTCTTTTTGTACTGTAGCTGCGTTACCACCGTCCCATATCTGCCGGGTTTTACCTCAAGCTGATCTGCATATTTCAAGGTCAATTCCGATGCCTTTGTCTGTGCCACAGCAAAATCTGCCGGACTGATGTGAAAATTGACGTAAACCGTTCCTGCATAATTCCCCTTGCCCTGAATAATGACATAAGGCAGCCCGCTGTGAAAACCATGTGTGGTGTCGTCTAATGCTTCGCCGTATCCTCCCTGCGGTACCCCGTCTGGAAACGCCATTGTATCGGCATTGATATTGTTTTTATAAGTTACCGTGTAATCTGTCTTATATTTCAGACGCGTCTTTGCATCGGCTGCATATACAATAACGGTTGGTTTTACTGCCGTTGCGGTATAGGTCTGTGGCAGGATATCCTGTACACATAGCGCCATCCCTGCGCTATCAGCCGTTTTCTTTGACCATCCGGCATAAAGTGTAAGGTCGCTTTGTATGATATCCGTGTCAAAATTCCACTCCTTACTCGATGCCCTGTCTATGTACCAGCCAAGAAATACATAACCATCCGCTGTCGGATCGGATGGCTTTTTGAGCAGCCTCCCCGCGTCATTTCCAAAATATTTCAGGTTTTTCATGGGATTTTGCGGATCTATCCGTGCTTTCCGGTTTCCATTTGCAATGTTTTATCTTTCTCTTGTGGAGATTCTGCTTTATGAATCGCAAAAGAAAATACACAGCTTCCGCGGAAATAACTTGAATTTGGCATCATAGTCACAATCATGGATGCGTTTCCGACATTCACATTGTTGACATAAGACACCGTAAAATCTTTATTCAGGAACAGGAACGTACGGTCGTTGCCTTGTTCCGGAATATCTGCGATTAATGTCAAGGCTTCCACTTCAACCGCCTCTCCGGTATACACAGGTGTATCGCCTACGGCATTTTTAAATTTTATGTTTTTGACTTGACATTCTACCCGTCCGTCAGACAAAGGATATCGGTACAAGGTATCCCTTACATAGATACTAATATTTTTCATTTCAGGAATTTGCTCCATCTCAGTAAGCGTAATTGTATACTTACCATCATGCTCCTGTACAGACCAGTCTTTCCCGATGTCATCTAATTGCAATCCATCCATGAGCGTAACTGTTAATGACAGCTCTTCTCCCCCATAGATTTCAAGATAGCGCATATCTTCGGATATTTTTACGCCGTCATTTGCGCTGATATCCGTAATGTCACCCATAAAATAATCCAGCGATATTACATGAGGCTTTAATGCAAGCTCTATGGTTGCCTCTTCATAAACAAATACTGCCCATGCATTTTCTCCAATCCCCTCTTCTGCAGGATGATCATTGACGTATATTTTGGAATTTGAAGAAATATCTATTTCACACCACTGATATGCATGATCCGATGTATCTTCCCACTCCACCTCTATAAAAACCGCACTACCACGTTCTGCCACTATTACATCTTTTATTTCTTCCTTGTGCCATTTTCGCTTTCCCTGTGCGTCATAGCCATCCGATACATAATTGAAAATATGGACATTTCCCGGAAATCCTGTTGGTACAAATTGTGTCCGATAATGTTCTTTCAATTGGATTTCTATGCGGATGGCATCAATCAGTTTTCCTAAATGAAAAATATAGTATCCCTGCTGCTGCAATTCCTTTTCTCTTGCATTCATGGTATTGATGTCATCCTGATATGATACATCCTCTCTGCAGGTAACCCCCCTTGATCTATGTAAAAGAAGGAAACGCTTGGAATCCAAATTTCCGGGCCTTGTGTTTCTCCAATTTTTATGTACAGGCAGGTGTCATATAGATTAGAAACAGTTACCTCCTTGGGACTATTTTCATTCCATACATCACCGCTTGTAATAATGACATTTTCCACACAGTCCAAACCGGCAGAAGGTTCATAATAGACGGACACCGTATAATCTTCTGTTGGCACAGCGATAATACGGACACATTCCTCCCATATATAGCCGTTCTCCATATCCCGTGGCAGTATAACATATTGCTTGTCAGCTGCTCCCTCAGAAACAACAATCGTAGAATTCGCATTGTCTGGCCCGACATATTTTAATTGATAGCCTTCTGAAACCTCTACCGTAAATATCACCGCATTGTTCGTTCCCTTTACCACAAACAATTCACCTGATATGATGTTCCCATCAGAATCCTTTACAGAAACATTTTCCAAGGAAAAACGGATTGCCGCCATCTCATCTGAACTGGATTCTTCACAGCACTGTGTCTCAGACGGTTCTGTATCAGGCAGTTCCCATATTTCCGTTTCCATTGGTTCCGTTTTTGATACGGTCTCCTGTATTATGCTGGTTTCCTCGACCTCTTCAAATGAATTTTCTTGCGTACAAGCTGCTGTTTCAAATATTGTCTGCTTTTCTGTTATGTCACACTCTTCTCCTTCTGGTTCTGTCATCCATGCAGACTCCGACACGGACTGTTCGTTTTGCGCTTCCTCAGATACACCAAATTCCGTACTGCCTTCATTGATTTGGGCAGCACGAACCGTTACAAATTCCGACAAGCCTGAACCCGCAATGACTGACACAGTCAAAACCAATGACAGCAGACACCGAACCTTCTCCCTTAAACGTTTCATGCGCACTCTCCTCACTTCCTTTTAATAACGCTCTTTTTCATCAAATCCCATACAACATGCCTTTATAATGCATATCGTCATGTCAATCTTTTCTTTTAACAGCAGTTCATAAAGCACCCTTCAACTGCCCCCGCAGCCTCTTCATCACATGAAAATACGCCGGCACCAAAAACGCGTCCGCAAACACCCACGCAAGCGGGCTTGCCAAAATCACGCAGATATATCCAAACAGCGGTACCAAGACAAATCCTGCAACCGCCCTAGCCACCATCTCCGCAACACCTGCAAGGATTGCGAAGGTAGAAAAGCCTAACCCCTGTATCATGAACCGGACGATATTGACAAGCGCAAGCAGGATATACGCTGATGAATTTGCGATGACAAAATAATAAATATAAGTAACAATCTCCTGCGTCGGGTTGTCAAGAAACAGCAGCGCCATCTGCTTCCCGAACAAAATCATAAACAAAAAGGCAATAACCGCATAGGCAATCCCGAGCTTCGTGCAGTCCTTTAATCCCCTGTCAACCCTGTCGAGCCTTCCCGCGCCGACATTCTGACCGCCGTAGGTCGCCATCGTCGAGCCCATCGCGTCAAACGGGCAGCACGCGAGCATGCTAATCCTGCTCCCCGCCGTCACCGCGGCGACAATCACCTCTCCCATCGAATTGACCGCCGCCTGCAAAACCACGCTGCCGATTGCCGTAATCGAATACTGCAGTCCCATCGGCACACCCATTGAGCACAGTTTCACCGCATGTCTGCCGCTAAAGCGCCAGTCCTCCTTTTGGAAATGCAGGGATTGATATTTTTTTATCATATAGAGCAGACAAATCACGCCCGAAACCGCCTGTGAAATCACCGTCGCATACCCCGCCCCGCGCACGCCAAGCGGCGACACGAGCAACAGGTCAAGAAGGACGTTGAGCACCGACGAAAAAATCAAAAACACAACCGGCGTTACGCTGTCGCCCAAGGAACGCAGAATGCCGGAAACCAGATTATAGAGAAACGCCGCGGGAATGCCCATAAAAATAATAAAGATATAGGCGTACGCCTGATCCAAAATTCCCTCCGGCGTATCCATCACAATCAAAATCTGCCTTGTGAAAATTCCCACAAGCACCGTCATCACCGCGGCAAACACAACTGCCACGATTGCGCCGTTTGTGATGTATTTTTTCAGATTGGAAAAATCCTTTGCGCCAAACGTCTGTGCCACGGGAATTGCAAAGCCGTTGCACACACCGATACAAAAACCCAGTATCATGAAGTTGATGGAACCCGTCGAGCCGACCGCCGCAAGCGCGTCCACACCAAGCTTCTTGCCGACGATAATCGAGTCCACCATGTTGTACATCTGCTGGAAAATCAAGCCGAATAAAAGAGGCAGCCCAAACTCCAAAATCAACTTCATCGGTTTACCGTCCGTCATGTCCTTTGTGCCATTCAGGCTCTTAAAAATCCTTGCCCATGCACTGTTGTTTTTTACCTTTTTCATAATGTACTCCTCGTAATTCTGTTTATAAAACCATTTTTGTCAAAACACTATCTTATCACTTATTTCCAAAATGTCTATAGGTAAAATAAAAATATTTAAATAAAAATATTTTAAAAATTTCGAACGAAAAAAGCCAACTGGAAAACGTTGGCTTTTTAACCGTTTATTTCGTTGTTTTGATATCCGACGGCACAATTGTAAATGATGCGGTTTTTGCACCGATAAAGCCGTTTGCCCTGCCCGTAACAAGTATGGACGCTTTGCCTTTGGCGATATTATTTCCATAGCAGATGTCCGTCAAATCCGTAATATCCTCCCCGTCGTAATAAACCGCACACTGTATTGTATCCGCTCCAACCGAACTGCCTGTGTACTGCGTTTTCTTTGGCGTCACGACGATTTTTGCCTTCGCAAGATCCTTACCGTCCGCGTGCACCTCATAGCTTGCATAAGCAACACCCGTGTAATTGCTCTTTTTGCCCTTTGGCTCGATTTTCAGATAGACCGTTCCCTCCGTCAGCTTACCGCTGCTGCCCTTCATTTCTTTCGTCATCGCTTTGTCCACGTAATAAGTAATGCGAAACGCGGAAGTCTTTAGAAGAACACTTGTTTCATTTTCAATCAGATACGGAACAGACTGGTAAATTCCCGCTTTGCCTTTGGAGCTCTTGCCAAGAAACGATATTTTACACGTTGCGGTACCGACCTTTTTGTGATTATGGTAGGTAAGCATGTAATCCGTTCCCTCCAAAAGCACCGTTCCTGATACGCTCACGACAGGCTGATAGGCAGTGACGCCTGTGCTGACAAATGCATATCCGTCCGCATTTGGCGCACTGACCAAAATGTCGTCTGCCTTCTGATTCGGCTGGATTTGGTATGTTTCTGTGATGCTGCCCGTATGCGCATTCATACCGATAAACGTCACCCTGACCGTGCCTGCACGCGTCACGTCCGCAGCGTAAACCGTCCTGTATTCCGTATCCGTAAGCGGCTGCTTTGTCTTCGCGTCAATGACCACAAAGTCCTTCCCACTGCTTAGCTTATGCTCTGTTCCATCATATACAAAACGGGGCTTATTCCATTTGACACCGATTTTTTGCAGCGCGCCTTTCTCAACCACCTGTACGGCAATCGTGCGGGTGCCTGTAAAATTTCCGCTTCCCGTAATGACCATTGTGCCGTCCTCGTTCCATTTTTTACGGGAATCGGCGCTTTGGGCAAAACGGTAATCCTTTTTCGTAAGCACACTCCCATTGTATACCAGCACGGGAGCTGCCTTTTGCCCTTTGACGACCCTGACGCTGCCAGCGCTCACCGCAGCTCCCTGCCTCATCCCGTTCCAAATAAAGGAGCTGTGAGCTTTCCGAGCCCTCCAACACATCCTCGTAGAAATATTCCACCTCATAGGCTTTGTTGTCCTCCGGCTTTATTTTAAGCGTCATAGTACCCCAATAATAGTAGCAAATCCTGTTATCCTCAGTCTTGTCAAGCTTTTCGTCATAATAGTCATAGACATCAAAATCGATGTCACCCTGCGTCTCCACTGTAAGCTCGGCAGGCAATACCTTCATTGTGACAACCGTATCTTCTGTAACAGGAAGCCGATAATGCATTATTCTTCCTTCATATGACGTTTCGATTGTGTGTCCCGTTAATGTCGTACCGCCTGCGCTGACCAAAGGCGTGCCGTCCGAAGCGTTTTTAATGGAAAAGCCCAGCTCATATCCCTTTGGAATGAAAAGGTCTGCATTCCGCAAAGCGTCCTCACTGCCCTCCACAAACGTGAGCGAGACATCCCCAATATCCGTTTGGATTGTTGAATTGATATATCTGCCCTGTTCACCCTTCGTCTGCAGGCTGACCTTGCACTGCTCCACAATGGAAAGCTTTATGGAAATGTCGTCGGAAATTTTCCCCAAGTTGTAAGTATAGGCTGTTGTTCCACTCATCTCGTCATAGAACAACTGCTTTGTGCCATTGCTGTCCGCATATTCTGCCATGACTGCCTTTGGACTGTCTGCATTGTCTGGCAGGCTTGCTTTCAATGTCAGCTCCGTATCCTCAAGGCAGGTCAGGACACCGTTTTTCAATTCGGCGGGGACACCGTCCGCTGTCAAGGCAGCGTCAATTCCCTCCTCCCCACATCAAGCGTGAAAGTACATTCTTTTGCTTTTACAATCATTATGTAAACCGTAGTACAGTCTTTCATCGCAGAACCACCCAAACTGATTTCATATGTCGTGTCCGTTATTTGCCTAATGTCTACATCCTTGCTGTCCGTGTCAATGTTCTTTATGAGATACCCTTCCTGCGGCTCTACAGTAAAACAGAGGTTCTTTCCCAGCTGCGTTTCGCCGAATGTCATGGTAATGTTTTTTTGTGTAACATCCTCCCCGTTTGACAATACACGTGCGTGTTCTGCGTCAATGTCAAATCGGAATGCATATAAGAACTCCGCTTCCATATTCAGCGACTGCCAGCTACCGCTGTCAATGGAAGGGATGGTATAAATTCCCTCCGCGTCCGCCTCAAAATCAACGCTGATTCTGTTGCTGTTGTATGTTAACCGCCTCCATTGATAAGAGGATTTCAGTACGGGCTTGAAATATAAAACGCCGCCTTGATATACCTCAACTTTGATTGCGGTTATACCTTGCGCGCAAAGCTCATCAAATGTATATTCACATTGATATGCGTGAAGCTCTTTATCTTCGCCATCCTGTAAGGGCGCAGGATATGCCGCATAGGAAAAGCTTTCCAGCGCGTTCACATATGCGCCGTTTTTATAATAACTGGGAATGTAAACAGTCAGGGATACCATTTCCGGTTCCGCCTCATCGTTTTCGGAAGCTTTTGTTTCGCTTGTTTCAAATTCTGTTTCCAAAGACTGTGTCTTTGTTTCGTTTAATTCTTCTGTCGCCTTATCGGCTGTCTCTTTCACCGCCGTTTCTTCCGGTTCCGTTTCTTCAACAACAGTTTCCCTACTGACTGTTTCTTTGACTGCTGTCTCTTCAATGATTGTCTCTTCAATGATTGTCTCTTCAACGGCTGTCTCTTCAACGACCGTTTCCTTTGCGGTGTTTTCTTTTGGATATTCTAAAGAAGCCTCACACTCCGATGCGCTTTGCAAATCCATGCCATTCTCGTCTGCAAAAGCCCTGCTATCTGGCAGCAGCACATTTGACAGAACAAGAACACCCACAAGCACAAACGCAATGATCCCTCTCCAAATACGCCATTTCCTCTTATCCATATTGACCTCCATTTCCCCATTCTGCGCCAAATGGCGTTTCCTGTTTTGGTATTGTTTGCAATGTTGGCGGACTTCATCTTTTTAAAAAAACCATATAAAGTCCTTTATTCGTTTTTATTATACCCAACACATCTGCTGATTTCAACCATATTTTTGGAAAAGGAGTTTCCTCTTATCGTATTTTTTCCTGTCCATAGCCTATGTAGTCATTATATACCTTCTATGTAAAAATATTATATTTTTTCAAAATACTACTTGCCTAAATTGTCAAAATGTGCTATCATATTTCTTGTCGTTACGACAGGCGCATAATGCGCCGGTGTGGCGGAATGGCAGACGCAGCAGACTCAAAATCTGCCGGGGGCAACCTCGTGCCGGTTCAAGTCCGGCCACCGGCATTTAGCCAACAAAAATAATCAAGTTTTTCAGGACATGAAAAACTTGATTATTTTTTTATCCTATTCCATTCCCATTTTAAAGCGCATAATCATCTCATTCGTCAGACTAATCCCGTCATACTCTGTCGGGATTTCCTCCGGCGAGAGCCACTCGCCCACCGAAAGCTCCTCCTCATCAATATGAATATCCGCGTCCCCGTCCAGATCGCAGTAAAATCCCAACAATAACGTATCCGTAAACGACCACGGCTGGCTTTTATAATAACGCACATTCTTCACATGAACACCCGTTTCCTCCAAAACCTCGCGCCGCACCGTGTCCTCCGCCGTCTCGCCAATCTCTGTAAATCCCGCAATCAGCGCATACTTCTTATATTCGCGCCCCGCATATTTTGTCATCAGGATTTTATTGCGCTCCCGGTCAATCACCCCGACGATCACCGCAGGCGAAATCTTCGGGTAATGCATGGCATTGCAGCTTGGGCAGCGCATCATCCGCTCCTTTTTGTCATGCACAAGCCTTTCCCCGCAAGTACCGCAGAACTTCACCGACGCATACCAGTTTGCAAGCTGGCACGCCGTAATCCCCGCAAACGCCATATAATCCGGCTTCATGGTGCGGAACATATTTTGTTGACCGTAATCATAGTCGTTTCGTAAACTATCAGGAATCTTCCCCTCCTCGCCGAGAAAGAATTTCTGCATTTTCCCGTTTATGTCAATTTGGAATAAGTATATGTAAACCCTTTCTGCATGAAGCTCTTCAAAACGCGGAAATATAATTTCCGCGCTGTCCTTTTTTACAAGCACACTGCGCCCCTTTGCGAAAATTATGTAATCCCCCGCCGCAGGGCATTGTTCCCTATATTCATTATGAAATATCCCATTGTTTAATTCCTGTATCACGCTTTTTCCACCTCACAAAAGACGCACCGGCTTTTCATCGCCAATGCGTCTGTCAACTCCCTGTTTAATTCCCTGATTAATGATGAAACAGCCGGATGCCCGTAAAGCACATCGCAATGTTGTATTTGTTGCAGGTCTCAATCACATTGTCATCCCGAATGGAACCGCCCGGCTGCGCAATATATTTCACACCGCTTCGGTGCGCCCGCTCCACATTGTCGCCAAACGGGAAAAACGCGTCTGAGCCAAGCGCCACGTCCGTCATCTGGTCAAGCCATGCACGCTTTTCCTCCCTTGTCAGCACGTCCGGCTTTTGCGTAAAAAACTGCTCCCAAGTCCCGTCCGCAAGCACGTCCATGTAATCGTCGCTCATGTACACATCAATCGTGTTGTCCCTGTCGGCACGCCCGATTTTTTCCTGAAACGGCAGGCTTAATACCTTCGGGTGCTGACGCAGGAACCAGTTGTCCGCCTTATTGCCCGCAAGCCTTGTGCAGTGGATACGCGACTGCTGCCCCGCGCCGATGCCGATTGCCTGTCCGTCCTTGACATAGCATACCGAATTCGACTGCGTATACTTTAGCGTAATCATCGCAATCGCAAGATCCATCTTCGCCTGCTCGGGAATCTCCTTGTTTTCCGTCACCACATTCGCAAACAGCGCGTCGTCAATCACAAGCTCGTTCCTGCCCTGCTCAAACGTAATGCCGTAAACATCTTTTGTCTCCACGGGATTTGGCACATAATCAGGATTGATTTGGATTACCGCATAGTTCCCCTTCTTCTTTGCCTTTAAAAGTTCAAGCGCCTCCGGCTCATATCCCGGCGCAATAATCCCGTCCGAAACCTCGCGCTTAATCAGCCTTGCCGTATCCACATCGCATACATCAGACAATGCAATAAAATCACCGAAGGAAGACATTCTGTCCGCACCTCGCGCCCTTGCATACGCGCACGCAAGCGGCGACAGCTCGCCCATATCGTCCACCCAGTAAATCTTGCGCCCGATATCACACAACGGAATCCCTACTGCTGCCCCCGCAGGAGATACATGCTTAAACGACGTCGCTGCCGGAAGCCCTGTTGCCTTTTTCAGCTCCTTGACAAGCTGCCAGCCGTTGAATGCGTCAAGGAAGTTGATATATCCCGGCTTTCCGTTCAACACTTCTATCGGAAGCTCCCCATCTTTCCTATAGATTTTAGAAGGTTTCTGATTGGGGTTACAACCATATTTCAATTCCAGTTCTTTCATGCTCTGCTGCTCCTTTCCAATTCCCACTATACATTTTTGTTATAAATTTTTGACGCGTATGTCCCTGTCTCAATATCAATAAAGCGGATAAAAAGCGACACCTTATTGTCGTCATTTAAGCTTGCCCACACCATGTCGCCAAACGCGTCCATGTCATTTGGAATGTCCACAAGCTTTGGCTCGCCCTCAAAGCTTGGCAGCGGATTGCCGTCGCACATGTACGTGTGGATAAAGTGCCCCTCGCCCGCCACGGGATTGTTGTATGCAAATGTGTAACGGTTGCAGGCGTCAGGATTGCCGTTGTTGCTCTTTAAAATGGATATTGCATAGTTATAGCTGCCGTTTTCAATGTGCAAAATCCCTGAAATCCGCGGCGTATAGTTGGGCGCGTCCGGCTCAAACTCCCGCGTGCGCAGCGCCTGCTCGAACGTCTGCTGCTTGTCCATCAGCTCATAAATCGTGTCCGTCTGGTCGCCGTTTGTGACAATCGTCTTGTTCCCAAGCACGCGGACCGGCGCATAGATAATCAGACTCGGGTCGCTTAGCTTTGACGGATCAAATGCCTGCGTGCGAATGCCCTCGCCGTCCTCCACGAACACGCGGTTCCTGCTGTTCTCGCTCCTTCCCATGATAAAGTACGCGATTGCCGCCTTCTTCCCGTCACCTGTCCTTCCGATGACAATGCCCCTGCCCGGATATGCATTTCCTTTCAGCTCCTGTTCTAAAGATAACATCTTCATTCCAATTATCCTCCTACTGTATTTTCTAATATCAGAACTCTATTTTACAAATTTCACTTTCTGCGCCTATCGTATCTTCCGGACAGGCAACCGTATATTCGATTACGGTCGGCTCACATGCCCTGATATAGATATACGCTTCATCCCGCGGGTCAATTAAGATCTCCTTGTACGGGATATTGCCGATTAGCGGAGGCTCTTCCCTGACATCCGCCGTAGGATCGGTCGTGTAATAAATACGCACGGTCCGCTTTGCAGCGCCTTGAAAACGTATCCATTTACCATACTGCGTTTCCACGGGGGACAGTCTGCAGTCAAAGTGACGCCTTCTTTCCCGTCCGAGATAATACTTAAAGCGCGTCTGTTCCTCGGCATCCGTCTCGAAGTTCTTTTCCACCTTAATGGAACTTCCTTCCCTGCTCTTTATCAACCCGTAGGCAACACTTGTCTTTGCGTTGGGCACATATTCGTCCCCGTTTTCCTCATTCATAGGCTCTGACAATATAAAGCCGGGACCGCCCTTCTTTGAGGAATCATTCTTAATCATTTCTTCAAACAATTCTCTGACAAAAATGGATTTGCTGGAATTGCCCGCAAGGAAAATATATACCTGTCCGTCATAATCTGCAAGCTTTCCTTCCTTTTGAAACGCCTTACCCATACATTTGAAAAATGCGTCGATGCCTTTTTGTATCCTTGCCTTTATCAAAGAAATTAAACTTTGGGTATCAACCGCAAACCTACAGTCAGACAGCATATTTCCGTCAATGTCATACAACGCAGGCTCTATGTATTCCTCATACAATGCACCATTTTTTGCAATGCAAGGATTCGCATTGGCATCCCCCGCCGCCTCATGGCGATACTTCTTTTCCCAATTTTCCTCCTGATGCCACAATGGTCTGAGTTCTTCTTTTAGTATGGACATATTCCGCCGCGCGATTTGAGAATCGGATATCAACGTTTCGCTTCCCATAAACGCGTTTTCCCCAAACGGCAGAGAACATGTAATCCGTTTTTCCCTCGCAAATCCCTTATTCTTCTTAAACACGTCATAAGCCAGCAGTTCGAGGATTTTTTCACCGCCCAGCGTAACGTCGGAGTCTGCGCCAAAGCACTCTAAAACATAATCATACCCTTCGATTTCATATTCCTCTTCGCTGGCGCCTCTCCAAACACCAAAACCAAAATCCGCTGTTCCGCCACCAAAATCAAAAATCCCATACCAGTACCGGTCATTCTCATCTTCCGGTTCCAAGTCACTCATCTCCAAAGCAGTTACCGCATATGCCGCCGGTTCACTGATTCCCAGCTGAACACTAAACTCCTTCATACATTCTTCATCTTCCAAAATACACATAGGAAGTGATTTTCGGATTCCGCGCTCAAAGCTTGACACAATCAACTGTCTTGTTTCCTTGGAATACCCAACAGGAAACGACATCAGATATTTCATATAAATACCGTTGCGCATATTATTGATATACATACCGATGTAATATGCGTAAAACTCAATTGGATTGATGATGTTTTCCTCTTTTGAGTTAGCGGTTCCGAACCGGTATTCGTGCTTTTGTTTATCCCAAATGATGATATTTTCCTTCTCATGATTCGCCCATTGTTTCAAATCCGCATAATATGCGTAAAATTCATTGGGCGGGCAGGAGCTGTAATCCTTGTATGCGTCATACGAAACAAAGAAGTCATCACAGCTTGTTTCCGGTCTTCCGTCCTGTTCATAATACTTCTTTATAAATTTATCCAAATCCGTACATTCAATGATTGTCGGATTTTCATAATCATTCTCACGAATCTCTGCGGAAAGCGTCTCTGCCCCAATGCGGATTGGTATGATTGCACTGGTGTCATCCTGCCGCACGACAACGGTGCTCTTGGTTCCAAAGTCAATGCCGACAACACCTGTTTTGATATCTTTTTTCGGGTCCCGCTGCACCAATTTCCCTTTTTCCGGAATTTCCACATCTTCAGTGCAGCCAAACAAATCCCAATGTCCCCGTTTAATATCATACAGCAAATCTTCGTCATAAGATTCCAAACGGCATCTTCGCTTGTCGCAATCCAACAGATCCCTTATGTCGTTAAATGTCTTTTTCCACTGCGGCACATTTTGGTCTGGTATTTCCTTCGTGTTTGTTTCTTGTTCCATTGTCTTGTCGGAAGCGTCATTTAGGAGCGTTTCTTCCTCCGGCTCCGCTGCAGGCGGCGTAGCTGTATCGGACACTGTGTCGGCAATTATTGTTTCCTTTGGTTCTGCTTCTGGTATTTCCCCTGCCGAAACTGTGAAGGGTGCTGTTTCTTCAACTGTTTCTTCTTCCGACGCTGCTTCCCATGCCAAAGATGCATTAAGTGTTTCCCGCTGCAGGGTTATTTCTTCCACTGTCGGGGAATCCTGCTGTACAGCAAGTTTGCCGTCAGGAGTTCTTTCATATGAAGCAATATATTCCCAATTTTCAAAGCTTGTAAAGTTTCTTCTGTCAGTATCTTGATCCTTTACATAAACACACCTCAGGGTACTTACCCTGTCCATGAACTGTTTGCGTCTTACCATCCTGATTGGAGCATCATATAATACAGGAACTTCCCCCGCAATTTCCCATAGCTGCCTATCAATCCTCCAGTCGTCGCAGGCGCTGATCCTGCTCAATCCGCCAAAAAAATCCTTTGCGCACTCCTCTGTTGGCAGACCACAGTCACATTCCTGCCTGCCTATCATAAGTTTTCTGTTTTCTGAAAATGCATCCCATGCCCCGTATGTCCTGTCGAAGTTCTGCTGTTGCGGCACTAAAATCCCCGCTTTTTTATAAAAATACAAAATTTCGCCGTCTGCATCCCTAAATGCGATAAAACCTGTTTCTAAAAACAGTAAATTCTCCTCAAGCATCCTTCTTACATTGCTGTCATTCCTATAGATGATATCGTACACACTGCATTTCATATACTTACTTTCCTTCCTACCTGCTTATTTTGTGATTGCGGTCTCTTGGAATTATTATAAACCATTCCTTGTCTATTATCAATCTGTATTTGTCCAACTGCACGAATCAGCACATATTCCATAAGGAACAATTGTCTGCAAATTTGCAAACTGGTGTGTAAATAACTAAGTATACAGATATTCATTTCAGTCCAAGTTAATCATTCTCATCCATATAATTCTTAGCATCCTTTACAAAGCTTGCAATAATCAATATAATAACCAATGCAATCGGAAATGCCGCAATAATTGACACGGTCTGTAAATTACTCATGGAACCTTCCGAAAAAATAAGCGCAATCGGCAGCAGTATCAGTAAGATAGCCCAAAAAAGCTTCATCTTATTCCCTGCCTCTTCCCCCTCCTTCAATTGCCTGTAGCTATACTGGCTCGCTACCAAGGTAATGCTGTCAAAGGAAGTTGCATAAAACGCAATCATCGAAACAATCAGCAATACCAGCACAACGGAATGCAATGGAAGCGTACTGATAATTGCAATGACCGTCTGATACAAATCCCCGCATTGTTCAAAGAACGCCATAACATCGAATTTCCCTTTTTGCTGTAAGCCAAGTCCATAATTTCCCAAGACAATAAATGAGATTAACGTGCTGCTCACACCAAATACATATGCGCCAAGAATGACCTGCTTCACAGTCCTTCCCCTGCTGATGTTTCCCATAAAAAACGGAGATGCCACACACCATACCATCCAGTACGCCCAGTAAAATATCGTCCAATTCTGCGGGAAGGAGGACGTGCGAAGCGCGTCAGTCCATGTGCTAAGACCGATAAAGTTCTGAGCCATATTGCCAATTGCCGTAAATCCGGTCTCTATTATATATCTTGTCTCCCCGCCAAATATCAATACATAGAGCAGCAACGCTCCGAACAAATACATACACATGTTTGCCAGCCATGACACCCCTTTTATTCCCTTCATTACGGCAAACGTATATACAAGGCAGGTAATTACCAAAATCATAATCGTCACATACTTCGAACCTTCAATCCCGACTAGACTTGTGAGCGCCGCGGAAAGCAGCGGAGTCGCCACGGAAAATGTCGTAGCCGTTCCGGCAATCAACGCAATCACTGCCAAAATGTCAATCACCTTTCCCATTGCTTTATCCGTCTTATCTCCAAGAATCGGGCGGCACGCTTCCGAGTACTTCTGCTTCTTTACACCGCGCACATGCAGCATGAAGCCAAAACATGCCGCCAAAACAGCATAAAAGCTCCACGGAATTGGTCCCCAGTGAAACAAAGGATAGGTTGATGCCCAGTCCTGAACAGCGCCAAGCTCTGCTACATGAGGCTCCTGTGCATAGGAAATCCATTCACAAAGCGAATAAAACAGAATATCCGCTGCAAGACCACAGGTAAACACCATCGCTCCCCATGTCCAAAAACCATATTTCGGTTTTTCTCCCTTCCTCCCCAATGTGATTTTTCCAATATCGGAAAACGCAATCCAAAAAGAAACAATCAGAACACCCAGTCCAATAACAAGGTAGTATGTCCCAAAGGTATCCCCTAAAAAACTTCTGACTGCTGTCAGTGTGTTCGTGGATTCTTCCGGTTTTACAACAAACATGATACATAACAATAATATTGCAATAAAAGGTATCACGGTTGTTGCCGGATCAATCCTCCTTAGTGCGGCTATATCCTTCTTTGTCCCATTTTCGCTTTTCACCATGTTCACTCCCCTTTTATGTATTTTGAATAACTTCCATCAATTGCAGCCAATTCTTCCAATCCGTCAATTTCAACGAGGTCGCCTGCGTTCATTTGCCTAATCCCAAGTTCATACTCCTGCGGATAGCAGAACATGACAACATCGTCCCAATAAAGCTGTATATTTTTCTTTTTTTCAAATTCCGTTTCAAGATGTCCCCGAAGCTTTCGCCCGTCCTTTGCAGTCCACCTTGAGATACTATACAACTGCCAGCCACGGCTTCCCCCGGTTCTCGAACAATGCGTAACAATCCCGTTTTCAACCGTCATCAGCCATTCGTTCGTCGGTTCCTGCGTCCAAACTGCATTGTATCCGGAACGCTCAAATTCAGGTGATAAAATATTGCTGTTATAAATCATTTGGTCTCCGTCAAGAATAATCGCGTTTTCAATGTACTCCCGCGCAACATACAATGAAGATATATTATTACAGTCCTCATAATAAGGATTTTCAATTAAAGTAATATCCGGGTTCTCCTTCACCAAGCATTCAAACTGTTCCTTCTTATATCCGACAACCACATAGATTTCATAAATCCCGTTTTCGTGTAATCCCCGAATGACTGTATCAATCATCCGAATACCATTCACCAAAACCAGCGGCTTTGGTGTTTCCAACGTAACCGGCTGCATACGTTTCCCAACACCTGCTGCCATTATAATTGCCCTATTCACCTGATGCATCGCCAATCTCCATTTCCTTTTTCGCTATCCGGTAGTATTCTTTTGCATATCGGTACTGATGCAGAGAATATTCCCCAAACTCCACTCCCAAATTACATTTGTACTCACACCAGTTGCTCCACAGAAGCCCGCATGCAGCGATATAGCAGTAAATCTTGGTACGCACATTGCGTAAACACTGGTTTTCAAAATAAAGGTCAATCAGTCTGTCCACCTGATTTTTGTCATAAAAGCTGTAAATGCAAAACATTGCAATATCCACATGCGGGTCCTGCATTCCCGCATACTCCCAGTCCGTTAGCTGGAGATGTTCTTTCCCTGTCTCATCTGTATAAAACAGAAAATTATCGGGCACCGCATCTATGTGGGTAAGACAATATTGCGAGGCATATTTCGTTATATAGTTTTTTAATGACAGTACATTTTGCTTTGTTTCCTGATAGTCTCTGTATACCGATGCACGTCCGCCCCAAAGTTTTTCATAAAATTCAATCTGTCCAAATATATCAAACTGATGTTCAACCTTCAGGTTCATATCATGAAAGCCACGCAGCTTTTTCATGCAGTTCTCCAAATCGGATATCCTGTTCGGATCGCAAACCCTGACGCCTTCAAGAAATCTGGTAATTTTATACCCGGTAGCGGGATTTAAATACACCGTGTTATCACATAACCCCTTATTTTCAATCGCTCTATAAACCTGCGCCTCCTGCCTGCGGTTAATAAGCTGGTCTGTTCCCTCTCCCGGGATTCTCATGATATACTTCATTCCCTTAAACGAAAAGAGGAACGAACGGTTTGTCATTCCCTTTTTCAACACAGAAATATCAACAATTTCCTTGACGGAACCGTGCAGTACCTCCGCTATGAGGTCAAGCACCTCTGACTTTAACTGATTTGACTCGCCGTCGAGTTCACGAAGTTGTTCGTATGTATTCACTTCAACAACATCTGACGCGGAAACAACCTTTGCCGCAACAATCATTTTTCCTTTTTGATATAGCGCCGTTTCCCAAAAAGCATCATCATACGCACCATCACCGCATAACGCTTCCACACGCTGTTTAACAGACAGACAGTCTTCACCGAGCAAATAAGCTATGCCAACCATTGCATTCCCACTTTCTGATTTTGATGTGGTAACTAATTCCAGCTTCCTGTTTACACGCACCTCACTGTCATCATCAACAAGGCTGCTTACCATGTACCACGAATACAGCTCATACTGGTGAAATGGATTTCTGTCACACCAAATGTCACAGGGAACGATATATGTGTTGGATAACTTATCTAATACAAGCTTTAGGGAATGCAGATTGTTTTTTGACGCATACGCTCTATTTACAATCAGTTCTACCCCATATTCGTCTATCAGATACTCATATCGTTCTTTCATAAATCCAACAACTATGTAAATTTCTGTAATTCCGACTTCGTGAAGCTGTTTGATCAGCCGCTCAATTAACGGCTCGTTGTTGACCTCAAGCAGTCCTTTTGGGATTTCCAAATTTATCGGTATCATACGCACGCCAAAGCCCGCAGCAAGTATGACTGCATTCTTAGGCGATTTTTCCTTGTATTCTTCGCGTGCCTTTATAGTCGGACAGTTATTTTCGCCGAGATATCCTTTTTCCCTGAGACTATTAATGGAGCGATTTACAATCCCCAACGAATGTCCGGATAATTCAGACAATATTCTTTGATTGATAAATGGGTGTAAAAAAATCGCTTGCATGATATCACATTCTTGTATGTTCATGAACATCCTCTTTTCCATATTTTATGAACTATAAAATATAATACAATAATATATACCTTTTGTCAAGTTTGCACTTTATTTCAAATGGGGAACTTATAAAGATAAAATGTACTCAAATTTTATACCAACAAAAAAAGCATAAAACCTGAAATTTCAGACTTTACGCTTTTTATAGAAAACAATATTAATATCACGCCAATCTTTGCAGCGCCTCACTATGTTCCGTCACGACCTTTTTCAGCAAATCAACATCCATAAAAACATTATCCATTTTATCAACATACGTTTTATAGCGTTCATATGTATCTGTATAACAGGACTCAATTGTATTGAGC
>CANOMQ010000013.1 GCA_947567595.1 uncultured Lachnospiraceae bacterium
AGATCTTTGACCTGTTCTTTTATTACCTATCATACCCAAAGTTCAGAAAGAACCACATACAAACGGATAATCCGTTAAAAATGGAAATCCCATATGTGAGGTGAACAACATGGACAGGACATAGAAAGAATAAAGGAACTGATAAACAGACAGGGAGAGCTTGAAAGACAGCTCTCTTTTATTATGCAAAAACATTAAAAGTTATGTAAACCTAGACATGGAGGCACAAATGAATATGAAAAATACCGAATGCAACAAGCCCTCATCCAATATCATGAAAGTAAAAGGACTTGGTAAGGAAAGACATATGAAAGAACTAAAACAGGACGTGGACTACGGCAGCAAAACAATCCGCCTTATCCTGCAGTTCCCCGACGAACCGCAGGATACCATGCAGGCGCAGGAAGAAGTAAAATCAATCCTGACATGCGCATTGCGCGAGCAGATACGAAACAGCGCAGCTATGTACGGCGCATAAAAAGGAATACACGAATATATAAAATATAGAAGGGAGACGGTTTCATGCAAAAGAAAAAAACAGTCCGAATGCTGCTGCGTGTCAGCTCAAACCAGCAGTTGGAGGCGGACGGAGATTTATCCGTACAAAGACGCATTGTAACAGAATATGTCGCAAAACAAAGCGACTGGAAACTGGATAAAAAAGAATATTTCGAGGGCAGCAAGAGCGGATACAAAACTGCCGTCAGTGACAGGGATGTCCTTCAGGAGGCAATGGAGGATGCCAAGAACGGCGAATATGACATCCTCGTTGCCTATAAGGACGACCGTATCGGCAGGCGCATGTGGGAAATCGGCGCATATGTGATGACGCTCAAAAGTTACGGCGTGGACATCTATACAGTCAAGGACGGCTGCATATCACCCGCGGGCGACGACATCATGGGGCAGATGATGCTCGCACTGCGGTTCGGGAATGCGCAGAAAAGCAGTTCGGATACCGCCATGCGCGTAAAGGATACGGCGCAGAAGCTGGTGCAGCAGGGGCGCTTTATGGGTGGAACAGCCCCATACGGGTATGAACTGGTCTTATCGGGAGAACTCAGCAAGCACGGGCGCGCGCTGCATAAACTGGTGGTTGTGCCGGAACGGGCAGAGGTGGTAAAACATATCTATGACTTATCACTTAATAAAGAGTTCGGTTCCGCGAAAATCGCAAAGACCTTAAATGAGGACAGCTACTATCAAACAATGGCGCCAAACGACGTATGGAAAAGCGGAACAATTACAAGCATATTGACCAATCCGGTCTATGCAGGACACGTCGCATATAAACGACGTGAACGGATAAACGGGATATACCGCAGGTTAGGCGACCATGAATGGATAATATCAAACCAGCCTGACGAAAACATACAGATTATTGACAGCGTGGTATGGGATAGGGTACAGGAAAAGCGCAAAAGCAGGGCAGATAAATACATCAAGACCTTGGAACATCAGGAAGCCAATATTATCCGGCGCAATGATGGTATGCTGTCGCTGATTGATGTCATTCACTGCGGATACTGCGGGGGAAAGATGACAAACGGCACAAAGTACAGCTATTGGAAAATAAAAGGCACGGGAGAAACGCGGGCGAGCAAAACACCCGTATACCGCTGCCAACGGGCAAGGGAGGGTGCTCTGCATCAGGGCTTCACGCAATACCGCGCGGATATGGTGGAAACGGTTGTCTTTGACAGCCTGTTGGAGTATATCGGGCGTTTACAGGAAAAGGAAGACGTTTTTGAAACAATAGAGCGGAACCAAAGCATGGAAAAAAAGGCACAGGAAACGGAGCTGAAACGCTTAAAGAAAGAACTGGAAAAAACAGTACAAGGAATTACGACAATGGAGCAGCACATTCCCGAAGCCATGACAGGGGATTATGCGTTATCGCTTGAGGAGCTTGTCGCAGTGATACACAGGCAGCAGGAAAAAAAAGAGGAGCAGGAGGCACAGATACAGGAAAAGAAAGAGCGGTTAGAGCAGATGGCAGTCACGGCGGGAGAGTGGGAGGAGCTGCGGACACAGATTCCCACATGGCAGCAGGTCTTCAAGGAGGCGGGAAGGGAGACGCAGCGTGTATTGGTGAACAGGCTGATTGACAGGATTGACGTAACGGATGACCAAATCGTAATCCGCTTCAAAATCAACCTGAACGATTTTTTACCACGAATGAGTGACGGTTCCGGTACCACTCCGTATAGACCCTGTTTAACGTAAACGACATAATCACCAGTGTATTCGCGTAAATGGTATTCTCCGGCCACGTTGCATAAATCTCAGAAGAGACAACATTCTTGATATAATCCGTATACCGCACATAATAATTCGGTGCACTCGAATCCTGCGGAACGCCGTCATGGACGACAATATACTCAGGAATGACCACACGGCTTAAGACAATTTCGCCGCTCTCGTTTGTCGGTTTGATTTCCTCCTCCGGAATTTTGGGCGGATACTCCCCATATAAGGTATGATCTGGTATGACAATATCCTCCGCCGCCGGAGCATCTGGCCCCTCCAGTTCCAGCGGTGTCATGGAAACAGGCTGCACCGCCGTGACATCGGGAAGGATTTCCGTGCCCGAAATGACCACAGGCTCATAGCCCGGTGCCGTGACGGTGATGTTGTACTCGGAGTAAGGCTGTACCTCGCTTGGCTCCGTGCTGTAATTGATGTTTGGTGCGGGCAGCGATACGGTATCGGTCTGCCCGGACTCGTTTGTGGTAAGGGTGGTTACAACATCATCAGGCTCCCTCGTGTAGGAGATTGTGATGGCAGCATTCGGGATGGGAATGAGTCCCTGAGAAGACGTAACGTTTATGGTGAGATTTCCCGTATAAGCGGGAGCTTCGGTTTTGACGATTTTAGACATAAAAATCCCCTGCATATACTTTTTGTTAGTATATGCAGGGGATAATACTGTTGTGAATAATTTGATTAAACAGACTCGTCGATAACTGCGCCGGCAGTTGCTTCCGTAACTGTGCCGTTGTTTGTTGCCGTGGTGGTATCAGTCTTGTCCGTAACCTTGCCGTCTGTGGCAGCTTCCGTTTTGTTCTTATCTTTTTGCAAAAGCTCATTTAATACCTTATTTGTACTTGTCGTCTTTTTCTTCTCCGACTTGTCAAGCAGGTTGTCAAGCACCTTGTTTCTGACAGTAGAGATTGTGCTTCTCTGCGGATCGTATGTGTAGGTACATGCGTGTCTTGACTTGCTTGAGCTTGAGGAAGAAGAGCTGCTCTTGTCAGTAGAAGATGACGTGCCTTCCTTCGGATCAAATGTATAGCTGTTCGCATGTCTTGACGTGCTGGTGCTTTTCTTTGCGGTATCGTCCGTGTCTACTTCCTCGAAGTAGGACTTCATAAGCTTCTTGTACGTACCTGATTTAATCATCTTCGAGTCGCCAATCGTATTGAAAATACTATTTGTACCCGATGACTTTAGATTTAATGAATTATTGAAAAAACTGTTCACTGAAGATGAATTCCATGAAACTCCTGCCATATGTATCACTCCTTTGACTAAATAATCCTTGCGTCCATGCCGTTGGTATTCTATCGTATCCATGCCCGAACGAAAAGGCACGCCCAAAAAGCAGCTACGATATTCTTTATTAACATATCGGCTGTTTTATGAAAAATATTTATAGTTTCGCGTAACATTTTCCAAGAAACAGCCACTGCGGCATAAAGTACGCTTTTTATGCCACTATATTACCATAAAAGGTAGAAAATGGCAAACCCTTTTTCATATCTTTTATGGTATGTTTGTGCATGATAAAATATGACATGTTATTTTTTAAATGCGGAACGCTTGCGCAGCGTCGGATCAAGGATTTTCTTGCGGATTCGAAGGCTTTCCGGCGTGACCTCAAGAAGCTCGTCCGTGTCGATAAAGTCAAGCGCCTGCTCAAGGCTTAAAATTTTGGGCGGTGTCAGGCGCAGCGCTTCGTCAGCACTTGATGAACGTGTGTTTGTAAGCTGCTTTTTCTTGCAGACATTCAGCTCAATATCCTCACCCTTGCCGTTTTGCCCGACCACCATGCCGGAGTACACTTTTTCGCCCGGCCCGATAAAGAGGGTGCCGCGCTCCTGCGCATTAAAAAGCCCGTACGTGATAGCCTCACCTGCCTCAAACGCTATCAGGGAGCCTTGCTTGCGGTACTGGATATCGCCCTTGTAAGGACCGTAGCCGTCAAAAATCGTATTTAAAATACCGTTGCCCTTCGTGTCCGTCATAAATTCGCCGCGGTAGCCAATCAGACCGCGTGACGGAATGGAGAACTCCAGTCTTGCATAGCCGCCGCTTGCCTTGCCCATGTTTTGCAGCTCGCCCTTTCTTTGGCTGAGCTTTTCGATGACTGTTCCGGAAAATTCCTCGGGAACATCAATATAGGCAAGCTCCATCGGCTCAAGCGTCTTGCCGTTTTCGTCCTTCTTATAAAGAACCTCCGCCTTGCTGACGGCAAACTCATAACCCTCGCGGCGCATATTTTCGATTAAAACGGACAAATGCAGCTCGCCGCGCCCGGAAACCTTGAAGGAATCGGGGCTGTCCGTTTCCTCCACACGCAGGGAAACGTCGGTGTTGAGCTCCTTAAAAAGCCGGTCCCTTAAATGGCGGCTTGTGACATATTTTCCCTCCTGCCCCGCAAGCGGAGAGTCGTTGACGATAAACTGCATGGCAATCGTCGGCTCGCTGATTTTTTGGAACGGAATGGGCACAACGTTGTCCACGGCGCAGAGCGTATCGCCGATATGAATGTCGGCAATGCCGGAAATTGCGACAATGGAGCCAATCCCTGCTTCTTTCACTTCGACCTTATTCAATCCGTCAAATTCGTAGAGCTTGCTGACCTTGACCTTCTTTTGCTTGTCCGGCTCGTGGTGGTTGCAGATGATAACCTCCTGATTGACCTTGATGGTGCCGTTATCCACTTTGCCGACGCCGATACGCCCGACATAATCATTATAATCGATGGTGCTGATTAGAACTTGCGTTCCTGCATCGGGGTCGCCTTCGGGGGCGGGGATATAGTCCAAAATGGTCTCAAAAAGCGGCGTCATGTCAGAGCCCTGCCCGTCATCCTCAAGGGACGCGACGCCTGATTTTGCGGACGCATAGACAAACGGACAGTCAAGCTGCGAGTCGTCGGCATCAAGCTCCAAAAACAGCTCAAGCACTTCATCGACAACCTCTGCGGCGCGCGCCTCGGGGCGGTCGATTTTATTAATGCAGACAATGACAGGGAGCTTGAGCTCCAATGCTTTTTTCAACACAAATTTCGTCTGCGGCATGGCGCCCTCAAACGCGTCAACCACAAGGATTACGCCGTTGACCATTTTGAGCACACGCTCCACCTCGCCGCCAAAATCGGCATGTCCCGGCGTGTCGATGATGTTGATTTTCGTATCCTTATACATGACGGCTGTATTTTTTGACAAAATCGTAATGCCGCGCTCACGCTCAATGTCATTTGAGTCCATGACGCGCTCCGCGACCTCCTGATTTTCGCGGAAAACGCCGCTCTGCTTCAAAAGCTCGTCCACCAGCGTTGTCTTGCCGTGGTCTACGTGGGCGATGATTGCAATGTTTCTGACGTCCTCTCTTTTCTGTATCATATAAAATCCTCCGTTTTTAACCTTTGCTTCTTTTTAGTATGCTCATTTTATCCATATTCTGTTCAAAACTTTAATAGTATAGCACCGATAAAGGCATTTTGCAACACGATTTTCCATATTTCCAGTCCATTTCCAGTCCATAAATAAGGCTTTGTAAAAAAACTACCAGAACTCAAAAAACACAACGATTGATTTTTAAATACACCAGTAGTATAATGAGATAAAATATCGTTCTCTTAATGACGGAATTACCGACTGATACGGAGAAGATGTACGGATTTGAGGAGGAAGCTTTATATATGAAAGGAAAAAAAACATTACAGGAGGTTATATCCGTTGTTGTTCTTTTAATAGCTATTGTTATTTTATTTCAGTGGTACACCGTGCAGAATAAGGCGCGAATTGAGGAGCAGAATAAAAACTATGCAGCGGACTCTGCGTGGCAGACAGCGGTGAAGATTAACGAGGAATTAAACAACGCGCTTGATTTGATAAAAACATATACATTTTTTATTGAAAAAAGTCTGACGGAGCCGTCGGTCAGCCCGCAGATGATTCGGGATTTGGAGCAGAATTCCATGTTTGATGCCTGCATTTTTACGGATGTGCATGGTAAGAATTATACCTCGGACGGGCGGACTTCAGAGGCGGATACACATAATTATTATATCAACGGTATGAAGGGTGAAAGCGGGATTACCGTGGTGTCTGACTCCGACTTTTTTAATGAGACAATGGTCAGCTTTTATGCGCCTGTGCGCTATGAGGGGGAAATTATCGGCGTTTTGCGCGGAACATATCTTGCAGAGGAATATCTGATGGATATGTTAAAGACCACGTATTTCGGCGAGGCGGCAAACGTGTATCTTTGTATGCCGGACGGGCAGATTATCGCAAGCTCGAACGGCAGTGAAAACAATGACAATGTTTTGGTTATGATGACGCAAAACGGCATGATTGACCAAAAGACGGCAGATGCGGTCGAGCTGCTTTTCGTAAACGACAGATCGGATGCGCTTGTCTGCTCTCCGGACAGTAAGACAGATAATATCTGCGTGGTGTCATTGCCGGACAGCAAGTATTTTCTGGTGCAGACGTTTCCGAAAAATGTCACGCAGCAAATGGTACGGAGCGGGAATCTTGCCGGCATTCAGCTTGAGGGAATGCTGATTGCGCTGTTTGCCATTTATATATTGATTTTGTTAATCCGTGCAGGGCGTGAAAAAAAGCTTTTGGAGGCGGAAAACCGGGAGATGGGATACATCATCAGCGGTGTCAGTACGCTGTTTCCCCGCTTTGTGCTTGCGGATTTTGAGGAAAATACCTATCAGTATCTTGCAGGCACCAAACCGCAGGACGCCAGTCTTGCAGTAAGAGGCGACTATAAAATGCTGCACCGGTATTTATGCAGCATTCAGCTTGACGAGGAGGAGCGTGCGGCTTTTACAAAACAGCTTGACAGGGATGCGATTATCGAGGCGCTTGCGCAGCATAGTGATTTGCGTTTTGAATGTCATGTCATGCGGGACGGAAAGGCGCAGTGGGAGCACATGAACATTATCTGTCTTGAGCGTAAGGAGGGCAGCGCGGTCAAGGTGCTGATTATTCGTCAGGACATTACGGAAGTCAAGGAAAAGGAGCTGCGCATTCAGGCGGAAATGGCAATTGCGGACCGCAAGGACAGGCAGTACCGGATTGCGATAATGTCTAACGCGTTTTGCACATATGAGTTTAATTTGACGCAAGATTTGGTAGAAAATGACATTGTACGTGAAATTGACGGGAAAGAAATTTTGCTTTTGGAACGCTCTGGGTTGAAGGCACCGTGCAAGGCATCAGAGTGTTTTACAGGATGGAGAACATTTGTTTTACCGGAGTCCTTAGAGGATTATGACTGTATTGTCAATGTTGAACATTTGAAGGAATGCTTTGAACAGGGCGAGGCGGAAGTGGACGTGGATTACTGGGCGAATGTCGAAGAAGGAAAACAGATGTGCGTTCGTCAGTCATTTATTATGACAAGGGATTACGACACGGATGACATTCTGGTGATGGTTGTATCAAAGGACATCACCGAACAGGTGCAAAAGCAGCGGGAGCAGACGCAGGCATTGCAGGATGCGCTGATGCAGGCACAGCACGCAAACAAGGCAAAGACAACGTTCCTTTCCAATATGTCGCATGATATCCGTACGCCGATGAACGCGATTATCGGGTTTGCGACAATTGCGGTGAGCCACATTGACAATAAGGATCAGGTGCGTGACTGCTTACAGAAGGTGCTTTCATCAAGCAATCATTTGCTTAGCCTGATTAATGATATTCTTGATATGAGCCGCATTGAGAGCGGACGGGTACAGATTAAAGAGCAGGAGTGCAACATTTCAGAACTGATGCACAACCTTGTAAACATTATTCAGCCGCAGGTGAAGGCAAAGCAGTTAGAGCTGTTTATTGATACGTTTGAGGTGACAAATGAGGACGTGGTTGCGGACTCGCTAAAATTAAATCAGGTGTTTATCAACCTGCTTAGCAATGCCGTGAAATACACGCCGGCGGGAGGGACGGTGACGTTTCGGATTATGCAGAAAACGACCTTCCGTCATGGTTATGGTGATTATGTGTTTATCATCAAGGATAATGGTATCGGGATGTCGCAGGAGTTTGTGCAGCATATTTTCGAGCCGTTTGAGCGCGAAGTGACGGTGACGCAGTCGGGCATTCAGGGAACGGGGCTTGGCATGGCAATCACGAAGAATATTGTTGAGATGATGAACGGTACTATCCATGTTGAGAGCGAGACAGGTAAGGGCAGTACGTTTATTGTGGAGTTGACGCTGCGGCTGCAGGATGTGGAAAAGAATGCGGAGCAGTTAAAGGAGCTGCATGGTTTGCGTGCTTTGGTGGTAGATGATGACTTTAACGTGTGTGACAGCGTGAGCAAGATGTTAAAGAAAATCGGATTGCGTTCAGAGTGGACGACGTCGGGAAGAGAGGCGGCGTACCGCGCGAAAATTGCGTATGAGGAGGGTGATTCATACCACACATACATTATTGACTGGCAAATGCCGGAGCTTAGCGGCGTGGAAACGGCACGCCGTATCCGCAAGGTGGTTGGGGACGGGGCGCCGATTATCATTTTGACGGCGTACGACTGGACGGACATCGAGGCGGAGGCGAAGGAAGCGGGGATTACCGCATTCTGTGCAAAGCCGCTGTTTATGTCGGATTTGAAGTCCGCACTGCTTGCTGCAAACAATCTGGCCGATAAGGATGAGACCGTCGCGGCATGGACGCTTGCGGATTTCAGCGGAAAGCGCGTGCTTTTGGTGGAGGATATTGAGTTGAACCGCGAGATTGCGGAAGTGATTTTGACGGAGGCAGGATTTATCGTGGAAACGGCGCTGGACGGAACGGATGCGGTTTCGATGGTGAGCAAGTCAGAGGAATACTATTATGATGTTGTCCTGATGGATGTACAAATGCCCATCATGGACGGCTACGAAGCGACACGGACCATTCGGAGTATGCCGAGAAAGGACGTTAAGGACTTGCCGATTATTGCCATGACGGCAAATGCATTGGAGGAGGATAAGGAGGCGGCACTTAAGAACGGCATGAACGCACATATTGCAAAGCCGCTGGATATGGATATTTTTATTTCGGTGCTGCATCGTTTTTTGGATTAGTTTCATGATACTTTCGGCTGGCAATCAGGGAGGGCGTTTCTATGTGTACTGCGGCGACATATCGAACGAAAGATTTTTATTTTGGAAGGACACTGGATTATGAGTTTTCCTATGGCGACGAGGTGGTGGTCACGCCGCGTGGTTATGCGTTCTCGTTCCGGCATATGGACGCGGTGGCGCAGCATTATGCGATGATTGGCATGGCTTGCAATATGGCGGACTGTCCGCTTTATTATGACGCGGTGAATGAAAAAGGGCTTGGTATGGCGGGGCTTAATTTTGTGGGGAATGCGTGTTACAAGGATGTGGAGCCGAGCAGGGATAACGTGGCGCAGTTTGAGTTTATTCCGTGGATTTTGGGAAAATGTGCCACTGTGCAGGAGGCGCGGGCTTTGCTGGAGCGTATCAATCTTGTGAACACGCCGTTTAGTAAGGAGCTTCCGGTGGCGCAGCTCCATTGGCTGATTGCAGACCGCAATGAGGCGATTGTGGTGGAGGCTGTCCGGGAAGGGCTTCGGGTTTATGATAATCCGGTGGGGATTCTGACCAACAATCCGCCGTTTGATGAACAGATGCTTCGTCTGAATGATTATATGCACTTATCGGCGAAGCAGCCACAGAACCATTTTTCGGACAAGCTGCATTTGGAGCCATATAGCCGCGGCATGGGGGCGCTTGGACTGCCGGGGGATTTGTCGTCGCAGTCGCGCTTTGTGCGGGCGGCGTTTGTGCGGATGAATGCGGTGTCGGGCGATTCGGAGGAGGAGAGTGTCAGCCAGTTTTTCCATATTCTTGGCGCGGTTGACCAGCAGCGCGGGTGTTGTGAGGTTGTGGACGGGAAGTATGAGATTACGATTTATACGTCCTGCTGCAATGCGGATAAAGGGATTTATTATTATACAACTTATGACAACCATCAGATTACGGCGGTGGATATGGGAAAGGAAGATTTGGACGGCGCGCAGCTTGTGTGGTTCCCGCTTGTCCGCGGGGAGCAGATTTTGCGGCAGAATTGAGCACAATGCAAGGAAATTGAATAATAACAGGCGAAAAGAGTGTTGTCATGTGCAGCGCTTTTTTCTATGTGCAGAAATTGTGGAAATAATTCGAATGCAAAGAATTTTATAAAATTTGAAAATATTTGAAGGAAATCAACAAGCAAACTCGTTCTATATAATGTAAGACGATATATCGAAACTGCAAAAGGAAAAAGCATGAAAAAAGTCAAAGGAGAAGGGAGGCGGATAAAATTAACGATTCGGAATGTTTATCCTATTGGATTGACACATATCAAAATCTGATATTCAGCATTTGCTATAAGCTGACCGGCAATTATTTTGACGCGGAAGATTTGACGCAGGAAACGTTTTTATCCGCATACAGGAACCGTTCGCGATTTGACGGGACAAATGAGAAGGCATGGCTTGCAAGGATTGCTACAAACAAATGTTTAGATTATCAAAAGAAAGGCGCACGAAAAGAGGTACCGACACAGGAGGAATTTTTTGCAGTGCAGCCCCCAAGCGGCGATAACGCCTGCGAAACGGTCTGTATGCAGAATTTGGTCATGGAGGAGCTGAAGCGGTGCTGCAGCATGCTCAAACCGCCGTACGACGAGGTTGCCGAGCGGTATTTTTACCGGGAGATGAGTATCGGTGAAATCGCGGGGGCGCTGGGCAGGAACGAGAAAACCGTGCAGACGCAGGTATACCGCGCAAAGGCAATGCTGCGCAGGCTCTATCAGAAAGCAGGATTTGGTGAAAGGAGGGACGACCGATGAGGCAGGTCACGGATTATGAACTGGAGTGCCTGATTGCGGAAACGGAGCAGGCAGGTCTTTTGCAGGCGCCGGGCAGGATGAAGGGCGAAATCATGGAAAAGAGCAAAACGATACAGACGCAGGCGGCGCGGCAGGTGACAAGGGCGTCCGTCCGCATGGAGCTGTTGCTTTATGGTTTAAAAACCGCGGCGGCGGTTGCGACGGCAATCCTGTTGTTTGGCGTTATCAGCCATCCGACGCTACAGTCCGCGATTGAGCAGAATGAGGTGTGGACGCAGGAAAATACGTTTTCCGATACGTTTGAGCGCGTGAACAAAAAGCTTTGGCAGGGAACGGGCGAAAACAGGTTTAGACAGTATGATAATGAAAAGTAGAAGGGAGCAGAAGTTATTTTATGAGTAAAAAGAGTGGTTTATTTCGATTTTTATTTTCTCTCATTCCGGGAGCGGGGGAGATGTACATGGGTTTTATGAAGCAGGGGATAACGCTGATGGCGCTGTTTTGGGGCATTATCTTTTTTGGCGGGTGCTTAAACATTCCGCTGGTGATGTTTCCGCTTCCGGTGATTTGGGCGTACAGCTTTTTCCATGTGCATAACCTTGCGGGTATGAGTGATGAGGAGTTTTATGCGCAGGAGGACAGCTTATTGTTTGACTGGAATGTATTCGGGCAGATTGAGCCGGAGAAGGGCAGGAAGATTTTGGCGTGGGTGTTGATTTTCCTCGGGGTGTCGGTTTTGTGGAATTTTATGAAGGATATGGTTTTCGAGGTGCTTGAAATGCTGCATATCCCGACCTATTTTTGGAATCAGATTACGCGTTCGGTGCCGCAGGTGATCTTTGCGTTTCTGATGATTTATCTTGGCGTGCTGCTGATCCGCGGCAAGAAGAAGGCGCTCGAGCAGAAGCTGATTGAGGAGCAGCTTATAGAGGAGCAGGTGAGGAAGGGAGATGAGTCGCATGACGCATAGGGTCGGGACGATTACGCTTGGCGTGACGATGGTTGCAATCGGGGTGTTATATCTGGTACAGATTTTTTTCGGCGTGATGGAATATGGGTGGATTTGCAAGCTGTGGCCGGTGATTTTCATTCTGCTCGGGGTGGAGATTTTGTTTGCAAATGCGAGAAAGAGCGGGGCGTTTGTGTATGATAAGGTCGGGATTGTGCTGACGTTTGTGCTGACGGTGTTTGCGTTTGTCTTGGCGGCGGTACAGCAGGCGGTTGAAATGAGCGTGCGGTATGGGTGGTGGATATAGGATTATGACAGTATCGGTTCAGACTTGAATTTACAGCAATAAAATGATAAGATGAAGGCGAAAATTTTGTGGGTAACAGCGCTGACCTGCGGTGCGGTTTTTGGTTTGCCACAGTCTCCAAATCTATCCCGTCAATTGTTATCGCTGCGACTTTTTTCTGATAACTGTTAAAATCAATGATATATGTCGTAAAATGCCCGATGATACCAATTGCCATGTGCATGTTCATCAGCAGCATATCCGCTTTTTGAAAATGTAGCTTTGCGGTCACTGCTTTTACGGATAGCAGGCAAAAACTAGAATTGATTTTATATGGATGATATAAGGAAAGAAAAAACAGTGGTAAATCCGTATGATTGGTTTACCACTGTTTGGCTTGTTATAATGCGGTATTCTGTTTTTAGCATTTTCCGTAAATGTACTCTCTTTTTGGAAACCGATTACGAAAGCAAAGCCGTCTTGTCAGCAATTTTGCGTTTCACCGCAAGCACGGTATCCTGAATGGAAGCGGTTGTCGTATCTACAAATCATCCGTATGCATATACACGGATTTTTTCATATCAGATGTTTGGGCAACGATTGCTGAAATGGTCGTTTTCCGGTTCTCGGTGATGATAATAATTCTCCCATGCCTCATCGTTTGGTTTTTCCTTTCTGCCTGCTGGTTTGCTGTAATTTTTTATACTAAAATGATAGCACACATGAGACATCATATTCCATCACTTCAAGCATACGCCGTATATATTCGAAAGTAACCTTTTACTCAGCATTTTGTTTGAAATGATATAAGGTGGCACATAATCGCTCATATTTATCACTCCGTCTTGCTTATTATCTTGCTTACTATCTTACGCTTTTTCATAGAAATATCAATAGCTTGTTACTATAAAATGTTAAATTTTGTTTTGCAAATATTCGAAATATCTGTCCTTTTCTTTCATGAAAAAGTCTGAAAAAGTCAAGCTTTTTTGTTCGCACAGCCGTTCATACTGTGTTATAATATGTTACATGATTTTTGAATAAAGCGAGATACAGGAGTACAGATATGGAACGTTTGATTATCTATGGCAGTCGATACGGTACGACAAAGGCATATGCGGAACAATTTGCAAAACTGACAGGGATTTCAGTTGTAAATTATGAAACGGTCAAAGACCTTGCCGGTTATGGGCAAATCATATATTTTGGTGGGTTATATGCAGGCGGAGTGAAGGGGCTGAAAAGGACGGTCAAAAAGCTGGAGGATTGCAACGAAAGGCTCGTGGTTGTGACAGTTGGATTGGCGGATGTGAGCCGTAAGGAAAATACGGAGCATATTAAAAATTCTGTTGCAAAGCAGGTTGGGGAACCCCTTCTAAAGCGGACAACGATGTTTCATTTAAGGGGCGGTATTGATTATGGGAAATTAAGCTTTAAGCATAAAATGATGATGCGTGCTTTGTATCATTCACTGAAGAATAAGCCTGCCGAAAAAATGACGCAGGAGGACAAGGCATTGATTGAGACATACAACACCAAGGTGGATTTTGTTGATTTTCGTTCTTTGGAGAAGATTGCAAAGGCACTTTAAGCTTTTTGGTCTGCCGGGAAATGTGTTACGGATTATGGGGGAAGTGCGTTTCTTATAAAGAATTTTTATTGACTTATAAGTCTTACAGATGTAATATTAAAGAAAACATATAGTGAGTTTTTCATAGGAAATGGAGTGTGAGATGTATGGGAGCTGACTTGAATTTTTGGAAATACCAAGATGGCATTTCCTTGGACAATGCGGTTGTATATGAAAAGGCGTGTTGCAATCAGGAGCATGTCGAGGGCTTGGCAGATTTGCCGATAGCGGAAATTTTAAACGAAATGGCAGCAGCTTTTGCGGACCGGAATGCGATTGATTTATACAATTACGAGAAAAAGGAAGGGCAGGGTTCTTTCCAAATCACAGCAACGCCGCAAGCGGTGCGGTTTGACTGTTATGCGATGGAGCAGGCACAGCAGAAACGGTTTTCAGCGATAATGGCAAAATTTGGCTGTCCGCTGTATGACCCGCAGTTAAGCGTCCGGTTTGATAAAATTGTCCTTTTCCTGATTGACGAGGCGGGGGAATATCAGGCACAGGTGGAGCAGGAATTTGCCCGTCTGCTTCCGCGGTTTGAGGTGGCGGCGCAGGTGCTTTCTTGGGAGGAATATGTACAGCGTGCAAAAAAATGCGGGCATATCCATTACAATGCAGTCATTCACCGCGCGAAAAGCATAACAAAGGTGACATCATTTATGCAGTTTGGGAATGCTTGGGCAAACCGCCCCTGCCAGTGCAAAACGGCACAGCTTGCAGACGAGGAACAGGCGCACGGGATTTTGGCGGAATTGCTGCGAAAGTCGATTGGACGCGTTGTGGGCGATTTTTTGGAGCGGACGAGTTATGAATGATTTGGTCATACGGCAGATAAAGCTTTTACAATCAAACAGGTCAACTGGAATTTAAGGAGATGAATATGATACTGGAAACAAAACGATTATATCTGCGCGAGATGGTTCAGTCTGATTTTGACTCTTTGTGTAAAATCATGCAGGACAAAGATACAATGTATGCATATGAGGGGGCATTCCGCGACGATGAAGTCCATGAATGGCTCGACAGGCAGATTGCCCGTTATCAAAACTGGGGTTTTGGCTTATGGGCAGTTATTTTGAAAGAGACAAATGAAATGATTGGGCAGTGCGGGCTTACAATGCAGCCATGGAAAGACGATGAGGTACTTGAAATCGGTTATCTTTTTGAGCGGGCATACTGGCATAATGGGTATGCGACTGAGGCGGCAAAGGCGTGCAAAAAGTATGCGTTTGAAACGTTAAATGCAGCGGAAGTATGTTCCATTATCCGAGATACGAATATAGCGTCTCAAAATGTAGCCATAAGAAATGGAATGACAAAGACGGATACATGGACAAAGCATTACAGAGGTGTGGATATGCCGCATTATCGTTACATGGTTTGCCGATAAATCCAGCTGATAGAACTGTTAAACTGCTGCATATTAGGGGATTTACACGGCAATGTATTTTCATACCCTTAAATCTTACAAATGTAATATTTGCAAAAAAGGAAGACAAAAACGAACAGTAGAAAGGATAACAATTTACAATGATGATGTGGAAAAAATATGATAGGAAGCAAAAGATGAATATTACAAAAAAGGCTGTCATTTTACGGTCAGTTCTCATACTAAGCATTGTTACACTTTTATTGTCGAGTTGCGGGAGACAGCCGCCGGAAGCTTCCGACACAAGAGCCACGAAAACAGAAATGCCCGCGACAGCCCCCCCAATCACAGACCCCTCAACCGACAGTGCACCCCCCATGCTAAGGGAACAAAATACAAAAACCGCAGAGCAAGTCCTATCAATCTACAACGACATCCTCACCGAACCCTCAAAAACTGACACGCATGTCAGTTTATCAGCAATGCGCCAAATCATCACCCGACTCGGTGAATGCGGCTACGCAGCGGTTGACGGCGAAAATCAGATTGACATGGCAGGCGCGCAGCAGGTGGCATCATTTTGCAGCGCGGCACAGCAGCAAAAAACAGCGGAATGCACCATCATTGTCACCATGCAAACCAGCTTTCGCATTTTCAATTTGCAGAACGAAAACGGAATGCTCAATGTTGTGAGAACGCATTACCAATTCGACGAAAACAGACATATAAAAAGTACCGATACGGCAAGCTACCCCGCTGACTTTTGGCAGTATACGCAGGAGGGGTATTTCCTCTTTTCGGGCACATATTATTCCAACACCGATTTTGTCCTGACAATGAGCGACGCGCAGGAGCATACCGCGCTGCGTGTCCTGCCGTTAAACGAGACCTGTCGGGAACACAACCGCACGTACATTCTGCCCGTCGGTTATGAGCGGAACAATCTCTTCCTATGCGACTGGAGCGAGGACGATTTCGGGGCGGTTGATTTTTATGATGTCTTTGACCGTTTCTACCCGATTTTATACGGTCAGCCCGTCCCCTACACCGCAGCGGACAGCACGGTGGACGAAACCGTGTACCAAATCCCCGAAACCGAATTTGAGACGGTGATTATGACCTATTTCAATATCGACCCAAAAACCTTGCGCGCAAAGACCGCCTATCTTGCGGAAGATAGGGCATATGCGTACAGACCGCGCGGGTTTTATGAAGCAGAATACCCCGACATTCCGTTTCCGGAGGTTGTAAGCAGCAGCGAAAATCCGGACGGGACAATCACGCTGCTCGTCAACGCCGTTTATCCATATGGCGACACGTCAAAGTCCTTTACGCACAGAACGGTAGTCCGTCCAATGAAGGACGGCAGTGTCCGGTATGTATCCAACCAAATCTTGACGCGCCAAGAGGAATACAATACATGGTGGCATTGCGACCGTCTCACGCAGGAGGAGCGCGCGGCGGAAACGGCGACAACGGAAACCGCCGCAGATTTGTCTTTGTGGCAGGCGCAGGATTGTCTGATAACGGACGAAGAAAAGGCGCAACTCCAAACCACCGCGCTCGCCGCCGCCGAACAGGTCAGGGAAGTGTACCGCGAAATTGAGCTTGTCGGCAATTCGGCATACGGCTCTAATATCAAAACCTTCACAAAGGAGCAGCGAAAAGCCGTTGTGGCACTGCTTGGCGACGCGGGATATGTCAGCGTGACGGAGGGCAGGAACATGGAAAATTACCAAAAAGTGGAGGACTTTTACGCCGCTTACCAAAACAATCAAAACGCAATGGTGACGGTTTTCCAAGTCGATTTGGACGGATTGCTGCGCGTGGTTACGTTTGTGTACCGCGAGGGCAGATTGCAGACCTGTTATATGGGAATTGACTGGCAGGAAGGCGGTGTTCCGATGATAAAGGACACGTCCGTCAGCGACCTTGCCGAAATCAACCTGACCAAGAAAGGCTATTTTATTTACCAGTATCAGGAGCTTCTCATGCATTCCAGTCTCCGACAGTATTGGCGCGTCAAGCCGCTTTCCGACAAGTGCAGGGAGCTGACTGAAAAGTATGTACAGGGACTGAGTTATGTAAACTACAACATGCTTGTGACAGACTGGGACAGTCGCAATGTCGAGGACATTTTAATGCCGTGCATGTTCGAGGACATTTACCGCATTGACACGGGCGAGAACCTTAGGGCGCAGGACTGGCGCATTCCGGCGGACACCTACGAACGGATTATGACGACATATTTTCCCGTGTCCGCAGAAACCCTGCGCGCGGTGTGCGGGTACGATTTTGACAGCGATACCTATCCATATGAAATGATTTCGTCAAGCCCCTATCCGGCATTTGGAGAGGTCGTTGCGTATACGGAAACCGCCGACGGGACAATCACGCTTACCGTGGACGGCGTCTGGCCGGATTACAATTCCGACTGCGCTTTCACTAACACGATTGTGGTTTTGCCCCTTGCTGACGGAAAATTTCGCTATCTGTCCAATGCCATCGAGCAAAAGGAGCTGTCGCTGCCTCCGGTTGCGGCGGCAAAAAAGTAGTCGCTCCTGTCTGACAGGACGGACGCGGTGATGTCTGCGGCGTTTGTGCCGTTTGCACCTTCACTGCTTTGAATATTTGTCGCAAAGAAATATGCCCCGTTTTGCGTCTGCACATAGCCGACAAACCAGCCGTTCACGTCTTTCCCGTCCACGCGCCCCGTTCCGGTCTTGCCGTAAACCTGTACACTTTCAGAGGAAAGCAGGCAAATGGATTGTTTCACAGCCGCGATATTTTCCGGGCAAAAGCCGAAACGGTTGTCGTACAGGTCTGTCAGAAGCTGCACCTGTTCGACAGGGGAGATTTTCAGGGAGGATTGTAGCCAGTACGCGCGGTTTCCAAAGCGGATGCATTCGTTGCCATATCCGATTGTTTTGATATAATCGCGGATAGCGGACGCGCCAAGCCGTTTGTCAATTTCCTCAAAATACCAGTTGACGGAGTTTTGCATGGCGGAGTGCAAATCCTGACTGGCGTTCCAAGCCGCAAACGGATAGACCGTCTTGTCCCAAGCAATCATTGAATGGTTCGGGGAAATGATGCCCTCCTCTAACCCGAACAGCGCATTGTACGGCTTAAAGGTGGAGTTTGGCGGCGTGCGCAGTGTGGCGCGTTCCATATCGTGGACATACCACGTATCGTTTGCGCGGTCGTAGAGGACGAAGCTGCCTTCGTATTCCTGAAAATAGGCGGACAAATCAATTGTGAAAACTTTATCAGACGAAACAGTCCACAAAGCATGCTCCTGCACTGCGGCATTGGCGGACAGCGCGGGCGCAATTCCCCAAAACAAAACGGCGACCGTGCAGAAGACAGCAAGTCCAATTTTGGTTTTTCGGGCAAAGGATTTTGCGCTCTGCATTTGCTGTTGATATGAAACAATCTGCACAATCCGCCGCCGCAACTGTTTCGCACTACGGCTCATGCCTGCCGCAAACGGGAAGGGGGTGCGCGAGATGGTTTCCGCGAAGGTAATCAGGGCGTTGCCGTAAGCCGTATATTCGTTTTTTGCAAGAACGCCAAGAACCGCCGCGTCACAGGCAGTCTCGCGGTCATTTTGCATTTCGCACAGCGCAAGCCATACTAACGGATTGCACCAGTACAGGACGGCGGCGGCATTCATCAGGCAGTTTGCAAACAAATCCTTATGACGGTAGTGCTGTAATTCGTGCAAAAGTGCAAAGCGCAGGTCGGCAGCAGTGCAGTCTGACACGAAGCGGATTGGCAGGAAAATACGCGGGCGCAGCACGCCTGTAATGATGGGCGACTGCAAGAAGGCGGTACTGTAAACCGGAATGTTCCTTGTGATGCCAAGTTCGGATAAGCACTTGTTGTATAAGGCGCGGACAGTCTCATTTTGTAGCGGGAGCGCGGATTTTTGAATGCGGGTCAGGCGGGCGGCGGACTTTAAGAAAAAGAATAACATGACAAAAACGCCAAGCAGCCATATCCCGCAAAAAAGCAGCCCGACGACGGACGGCAGCCTGTTGCTGACAGAGAGGGTAAGGTCATGGAAGGGGCTGACGCCGGCATAGGTGTGTGTATTTGCAATGGTCGGCGCTATGGCGGTTTTGCCTGTAAAGGAATGATTTTTCAGGTGCTGAAACCATACGAAAAGCCGCGAAAAGCCGACCGGGCGAACCGGAAGAAAGGGGACGGCGAGCAGGCAGAACAACAGAAACCATAGGCAAAACTGCATACGGCTTGTCAGATGGTTTTTGAGCGCGCATTTTACGCCAAGCAGGAGTGTGATGATTGCGCAAAGGTAGAGATTGCTCAGTAGAAAACGAATACCAAATGCTGCCATTGCCTATTCCTTTCTGTTGTCTTGACCGTCTTGACCGTCCTGACCGTCCGCGAGCAGCGCGCGCAAGTCGGCAAGTTCCTGTTCGGACAGCTTGTCATCGGCAATATAGGCGGAGAGCATGGCGGCGATATTCCCGTCATAAAACCGCGCGAGGAACGAACGGCGCTGCTGTCCGAGGTATTCGGTTTCGTTGATTAAGGGCGTGTAGACAAACATTCTGCCCTGTTTTTCATAGGAGAGAGCGCCCTTTGTGACAAGGCGTTTGATGAGCGTTTGGATGGTCTTGGGGCTCCATGCGGTTGTTTTGGTCAGCTTTTCAGTGATGTCGTTCGTGCTGATGGGGGCGTGCTTCCATATCAGCTTCATGACTTCAAATTCGGATTCGGAAATTTGGGGGAGTGGTTTCATGGGTGTTTGTGAAGCTCCTTTCAATTGCTTTGGGGTAGGGAGAAGAAATATTACAACTGTAATATAGTATAGTGAGAAGGGGGAGGCGTGTCAATGGATTCCGGCAGAACAAACGCTATAAAGAGAAAAGGGTAAAAGAAAAGGGTAAAAGTTTTCATAATGATTGAATTGCCCAATAAGTTGTGCTAAAATCAATCATAAGAGCTGCTATGGGATCATTCATCAGGGAGGGATTTCGCATGAACTATATTATTCACTATGATATAGCTGCAATTATCGTGACGATAGTAATCGGTATCCATTTCTATATGAAAAAGAACATCAGTACGATACAAAACCGGATTTTCAAGCTGCTGCTGGGAGTGGAGCTGGTGGCGTCCCTGCTTGATTTGATTACGGTTTACACTATAAAACACCCCTTATCTGTCGGGCAGGCTGTGCATTACGGGCTGAATATGCTCTACCTTGCGATGTTTAACCTGACTCCGGTGGTTTATTTTACATACATTCTGAAGGTCATCAAAAAGACTGCGTCAACAAGCCGCAAGGAGAAGGTGCTCATCATTGCGCCAATCAGCATTTGCGAGCTTTTGATTATCACGACGCCGCTTCACGGGCTTGTTTTTCATGTCGGTGAAAACGGCGAATATATCCACGGCGTGCTGTTTTGGTTTCTTTACGCGGTGTCGCTTTACTATGTCTCCTTGTCACAATTATATACCCTGCGGTTTCGCAAGTTTTTCTCGACGGGGCAGATTGTGTCCGTGAGCTGTTACACGGTGTTCTGTTTCCTGTTAATTCTTGTGCAGGCGGTGGCGCCGCATCTTTTGCTGACGCAGTTTGCAGTGTCGATTGCGGTGCTTTTGATTTATTTTTCACTGGAAAATCCGCTCAACTACGAGGAGAAGGATTTGGGAACCTACAACAAGACCGCGTTTGAAAAAGTGGCGCTTGAGCTGATTTACAGTGAAACGCCGTTTCAGGTGCTTGGCATGGAAATCGAGGGAATGCGCTATATCACGGATGCGCTTGGCGTGGAGAATGCGAACAGGCTTTTGGTACAGTTCTCGGAGCTGCTTTTGGGGATTGTGGATAAGGAAAAGGTGTTTTTCCTGGGCGGCTACCGCTTTGCCATTCTTTCGGAACGCAGCGGGAACTGGGGCGGAATCATCGCGGAAATACAGAACCGTTTCAGCGTGCCGTTTCTGACGGATACGGTTTCTGTCACGATGTCGGCGCCGATGTGCGTGGTGGCTTATCCGGAAAATGCAAAGCGGCTGGCGGACATCATGACGCTTATCGAGACAGGAATTGTCGAGGCAAATCAGGCTTCGGGGACGCCTGTTGTCTATGCGAATGACGAGCTGCTAAAGAAGGGGCGCAGGGAAGCAGAGATTGTGCAGATTATGAAGTATGCACTTCATGAACGTAAGTTCGAGGTTTATTATCAGCCGATTTATTCCGTGAAGAAAAAGCGTTATGTGTCGGCGGAGGCGTTAATCCGTCTGCGCCATGAGGATTTTGGCTTTATCAGCCCGGAGGAGTTTATTCCGATTGCGGAGCGAAACGGACTGATTTTGGAAATTGGCGAGTTTGTGTTCTGCGAGGTGTGCCGTTTTATTTCGGAGGCAAGGCTTTTAGAGCGGGGCATTGAGTATATTGATGTGAATTTGTCGGTGGTGCAGTGCATGCAGTCCACGCTTTACATGCAGCTTTTGGAGATTATGAACCGGTTTGGTCTGCCGTATAACTGCATTAATCTTGAGATTACGGAGACGGCTGCGGTCATGTCGCAGGAGACGCTGATTGAAAACATGGATAAGCTTCGGGAGTATGGCATTCACTTTTCACTGGACGATTATGGAACCGGCTTTGCGAACACGGCGGCGGTTGTCAAATATCCGTTCCATACCGTAAAGCTTGACAAGTCGATGGTCTGGTCGGCGATGGACGACAATAAGGCGATGTCGGCGCTCAAGTATTCGATTGCAATGCTCAAGGAGATGGGCATGGAGCTGATTGCCGAGGGCGTGGAGGAGCTTCGGCAGGCACAGCTTTTGGAGGAAATGGGGTGCGACTTCTTTCAGGGATATTATTACTCAAGACCGGTGTGTGGTGAGGAATTTTTGGCAAAGCTTGCACAGATGGAGCAGCAGAGTGTCAATTCAATTTAAAAATTTATTTTAGGAGGTTTTAGGAGCATGAAAACAGGAAAGAGCTACAAGTTTTGGTTTGCGACAGGTTCACAGGATTTGTATGGTGACGAGTGTCTCAAAAAGGTGGCGGAGCACTCAAAAATCATTGTTGACGGGCTGAACCAGTCGGGACTGCTGCCGTATGAGGTTGTGTGGAAGCCGACGTTGATTACCAATGCGGTAATCCGGCAGACCTTTAACGAGGCGAATGCGGATGCGGAATGTGCGGGCGTTATCACATGGATGCATACGTTTTCCCCGGCAAAGTCATGGATTTTAGGGTTACAGGAGTACAGAAAGCCTTTGATGCATTTCCACACGCAGTTTAACGAGGAAATTCCCTACGATACGATTGACATGGATTTCATGAACGAAAACCAGTCGGCGCATGGCGACCGTGAGTACGGGCATATCGTGAGCCGCATGGGGATTGAGCGCAAGATTGTGGTTGGACACTGGCAGAATAAGGACGTGATTAAGAAAATTGCGCAGTGGATGGTTACGGCGGTTGGCGTGATGGAGTCTTCCCACATCAGGGTATGCCGTTTTGGCGATAACATGAATAATGTTGCCGTGACAGAGGGCGACAAGGTTGAGGCGCAGATTAAGTTTGGCTGGGAAATTGACCATTATAATGTAAATGATTTGGTGGAATATGTGGACGCTGTTTCTGCAGCGGACACAAAGGCGCTTACTGATGAATATTACAGTAAATATCAGATTTTGCTTGAGGGCAGGGACGAGGCTGAATTCAGAAAGCACGTTGAGGTGCAGGCGGCAATTGAGCTTGGTCTTGAAAAGTTCCTTGAGGAGCGGGATTATCATGCGATTGTGACACATTTTGGTATGCTTGGCGGATTGAAGCAGCTTCCCGGTCTTGCAATCCAGCGGCTGATGGAAAAGGGCTACGGCTTTGGTGCGGAGGGTGACTGGAAAACGGCGGCGATGGTGCGTCTGATGAAGATTATGGCGTCGAATGTGAAGGACGCAAAGGGTACTTCGTTTATGGAGGATTACACCTATAATTTCGTTCCCGGAAAAGAGGGCATTTTGCAGGCGCATATGCTTGAGGTTTGTCCTACAATTGCGGAAGGCGATATTTCGATTAAGGTATGCCCGCTTTCGATGGGCAACAGGGAGGATCCCGCAAGGCTTGTGTTCACATCAAAGACCGGTCCGGCAGTGGCGACATCGCTTGTGGATCTTGGCAACCGATTCCGTCTGATTATCAATGCGGTTGACTGCAAGAAGGTGGAGAAGCCAATGCCCAAGCTTCCGGTAGCGACTGCATTTTGGACACCGCAGCCAAACCTCACGGTCGGTGCGGAGGCTTGGATTTTGGCAGGCGGCGCGCACCATACGGCATTCTCGTATGATTTGAGCGTGGAGCAGATGATTGACTGGGCGGACGCGATGGGCATTGAATCGGTTGTGATTGACAACAATACCGACATCAGAGCCTTTAAGAACGAGCTTCGCTGGAATGCCATCGCCTATAAATAAGCGTGGTCAGCAATCAGCGTGATGAAGTAGCGTCAAAATAAAGGCGTTTTGGTTTTTCGATATATTCGACTTCATCGAGGTCTGCAAACGCTTCGATAAAGTCATCGCGCACGGTGGCGATACAGTAGCCGTTAATCAGCGGTTCAATGCTGATGACGTCGGACGCAAGCTGTTCAAGGCTTCCGTGGTATTTGACAATCAATTCCCAAGTTCTCGTGGACGGGGTGTATCCTGTCCCGAGAATTTGGGATTTTTCTTTTTCCTCCGTGGTGGCGGCGAGCGCTAAATTCAGGAGATTTTCCAGCTTTGCATTGTTTGGCATATCCGTTTTCCTGTGACTGTTCTTGATAACAGTATATGTACGTTTTGAAAATCGGGGAAAGTCTGCAACAGATGCGGGCGTTTTCCATATGATAAATAGGACGAAAACGAATGCCCTGCCAATTCGCGGGGAGTGGAAAGGAATGGTCGCGTAGATGAATGAATATGAGAGAACGGCTTCGTGTATTACACAGGTGACGCAGCGGGAACCGTATCTGACAGGGGAGGGCGTGATTGTGGCGGTGCTTGACAGCGGCATAGACTATTTCCTTCCCGAATTTCGCAACAGGGCAAATGAGACGCGGATACTGGCGATTTGGGATCAAAGCGCGCAGCCCGACGAGCAGGCAGGGCTTTTGCCGCCAAAGGGGTATCAGATCGGTGTGCTCTACACAAGGGAGATGATTAATGAGGCGCTTTCCATGGGCAGGGAGGAGGGGATCAAAAAGGTGCCTGTTATTGACTACTCCGGTCATGGAACGGCTGTTGCGGCTGTTGCGGCGGGAATGCAGAGTGGTATTGCCACGGGCGCGGACATTCTTGTGGTAAAGCTTGGGACGGCGTCGCCGGACGGTTTTCCGCGGACAACACAGCTCATGCGCGGGATTGATTTCTGTGTGAAGTTGGGGGTGGAGCTAAACCGTCCGGTGGCGCTCAACATCAGCTTCGGCAATACATACGGTGACCATCAAGGCAACTCGCTTTTGGAGCGTTTTATTGACAATGCGTCGGAAATCGGGCGCAGCGTGATTGTCGTGGGGAGTGGCAATGAGGGCTCGTCAAACGGGCATACGGCAGGAGTGGCGTTTACGGAGAAAAAGGTGGAGTTTTCGATTGCCGATTATGAGACGGGAATGAGTATCCAGCTTTGGAAGTATGCGCAGGATATTATGGACATGACGCTTGTGTCACCCTCCGGTGAGCGCGTGATTTTTTCGTTATCGGGGGAGAATACGGCGCGGACAGTGCGGCAGCGTCTTCAAAATACGATGCTTTTATGCTATTTGGGAGAACCGCTTCCCTATAATATGACACAGGAAATTTTTATTGACATGATACCGGAGGATACGTATGTTGACAGCGGTGTGTGGAGCATCGTCCTCTCTCCCGTCAATGTGGTGACAGGAGAGTACCGTTTTTATCTGCCAAGCTATGCGGCAAGGAATAGGGGGACGGGATTTTTCCTGCCGACACCGGAAATGACGTTGACCATTCCGTCCACGGCAAGGCGGGCGGTGACGGTGGGAGCGTATGATGTCTCTTTGAGAAGCTACGCGGATTTTTCCGGAAGGGGTTATGTTTATCGTTATGACGGCGGACGAAGCGATACAGTCGGGGAGGGGCAGATTGTGGCAGATGTCAAGCCGGAGCTTTTGGCGCCGGGCGTCAATATCACGGTGCCGATGCCAAACGGCGGCTATGAAAACGTGTCGGGTACGTCTTTTGCGGCACCGTTTGTGACGGGGGCAGCGGCATTGATGATGGAGTGGGGGATTGTGCGCGGGAATGATCGTTTTTTGTATGGAGAGCGGCTGAAGGCGCTTTTGGTAAAGGGAACAAGAGTTCTTGCCGGCGCGCCAAACCGTCCCAATTCCCAAGCAGGATGGGGGACGCTTTGCTTAGAGAGGGCTTTGGCGCGCGGCTGATTGTTTAAATGCGGTGAATGTCGAAGGTATCGGCGAGCAGAAGCCAGTTTGCGCGAAACAGCCGCATAATCTGCCAGTATCCCATTCCGCGCAGACCGTAATCCGTGATGAGTTGGAACTTCTCTTTTATGCTGCGCACGTCCTCAAACCATACTTCATGCTGTACGCCGTCTTTTTCATAGCGAAAATAGGGAGACATTGCCGTCTGGTCAAACTGAATTACCGCGTCATTTTCGATAGCAATCTGCACGGCTTCTACATTGCTGATGGCGCGTGCTTTGGAGGTGCCTTGGACAAAAGGAAGTGCCCAGTCATATCCATAATTGGGAATGCCAAGGTCAATCTTTTCGGTTGGAATTTCCGTGACGGCATATTCTACGACCTCGCGCACCTTGTTGATGGGGGCGACAGCCATAGGAGGGCCATAGGTATACCCCCATTCATAAGTCATGAGCAGAACACTGTCCGCCGCGGCGCCAAGCAGCTTATAATCTTTTCCTTCATATAAAAGCCCTCTTTGGTTTGCAGAAGTTTTGGGCGCGAGCGCCACGGAGACAGGATACCCCTTGGGGGACGCCTGTGCCCTGACATTTGCGACAAACTCTGCGTAGGCGACGCGGTCTTCAGGCAGGATATATTCAAAGTCGAGATCAATGCCGGAAAACCCCTTTTCCTCCATCAAAAGAAGCATTTCGTCAATTAAGGTTTGCTGTGCGGTCATGTTGTGGGTGATTTCACTGATGAGATAATTGTTGAACATTCCTGTTTGGTCAAAGGGCGTCAAAACCAAAATGGGTGCGACGTCCTGTGTCTGTGCTTCCTGAATCATCCGACTGTCATCTGTTTTGGGCGGTATCAGAGTTCCGTCGGCAGTAAAGCCGTAAGAAAATACGGAAAGCGTAGTCAGATAGGGCAGTGTTTCAGAAAGTACATCAGTTCGAATGTACGGATAGGCGTAGCCATTGACATGCACTTCTCGTTTTGGAACGACTTCATCTTCTGTCGGTATCAACAGTGCCTGACCAACAGCCAGCGGATAGGGCGCGGCGATTTGGTTATCGTAGGCGATATCCGCTGCATTGACCATAAACGTGGCAGCAATACTGTCGAGCGTGTCATTTTCCTTGACGACGTAGATTTGCATATAGGATTTGATTCCTCTCAAATATTATCCATTATTAATAATATGAAGAGCAAAGTCAAATCATGTAAAAAGAATCTTTATATTGTTCCACAATCGCCGCCATTTTGTCCCATTTCGCCTCCATATCCGCGACAAGCCGAAACTGCGTCCTCGCCCGGTCGAGATTGTGGTGCTCGCGGTGTGTTTTGAAATAGTGGTCTCCGGTCAGGTAATCAGCAAGAAAACGGATACCACACTCATAGGTCATCAGCTTTGCGCCCATAGGAAGCAGCTCGATTTCTTTTGCCGTAAGGCTTCCGGCGCAGCCCTCCAAGTAGCCCTTTGTAAAAGCTTCAAACAGCGACAAATCAAGCCCTACCTTTGACAAGTCTGTCTCGTCCTCCGCCCCGGTGTTTGCGCCGAACCGGATAGAGTCGCCAAAGTCGTAGAGGGAAAGTCCGGGCATGACCGTGTCAAGGTCGATAATGCACAGCGCCTTGTGCGTGTCCGCGTCAAAGAGAATATTGTTTAGCTTGGTATCATTGTGCGTGACGCGAAGCGGCAGCGCCCCCTCGGCAAGCAGCTTGGTCAGCACGGCGGTATCTTCCTTGCGTTCAAGGGCAAAGGCAATCTCTGCCTGCGCAAGCGCTAAGCGTTCTTTGCTGCCCTCCGAGACCGCCTTTTGGAAGTCTGCAAAGCGCGAGGCAGTGTTGTGGAAATTGGGAATGGTTTCATGCAGCACCGCAACAGGAAAGTCTGCAAGCTGCTTTTGGAAATTGCCAAAAGTGACAGCACTGTCATAAAAGTCTTTTTCATTTTCTACCTTTTCCAAGCAGACAGAACGCTCGATAAACGGGAAAACGCGCCAGTAATTATGGTTGTTGTCCAAATACCAGTTCGCACCGTCCCTTGTCTGCAAAACGTTCAAGGTCTCCCTGTCCGGGTCGCCGCCTTGTGCGAGAATGATTTTTCGCAGGTACTGCGTAACGTGAACCACGTTTTCCATAAGCTGTGGCGGATTTTTGAAAATCGAGTGGTTCATGCGCTGTAAGATGAATTTTTTTTCAAGCTTCTCGGGCGTCTCGCAGCGCAGCAGGAAGGTATCGTTGATATGGCCGTTCCCGTAAGGACGTTTCTCCACGAGACTGCCGTTTTGGGCAGTCTCCATGGGAAATGCGGCAATCACCTCCGCTAGTTTGTCACAGGTTTCGTGTTTTGTATTCATGCGTTCTCCTTCATCGAAATCCACCGCAGCTCCATCGGCGCCAAATCCAGTTGTGCAAAAAGCGTGCCCTGCACATACAAATCGGTCGTCTGCGGCTCTTTTGCGTTGTTGATGACAGCAATTTTGCCCGTCTGTTCAAAGACAGCAAGCTCCGTGTTCACGTTGGAGACATAATACTTTTTCAGCTCCTCCTCGTGGTGTGCGGCAAAATAAATCGTGCGCAGCAAAAGGCGGCAGTTTTGCGGGGAGTACGGAAGCCCCGTGAAGTAGACGCTTCTGCCCTTGCCGTATTCGTTCACGACAAGACGGCTGTACTTCCCGTCCATGTCAAGGATTTGGTAATGCTCGCCCTGTGCGTAAATGCGGCTCTTGCCCTCGCCAAAATCAATGTCGCCGGGAATGTCCTCCAAGATAAAATGTTCCTTATTTAAGGTATTGTACTTGTCGGTACTCATGGAGAAACCAAGCTCCCTGTCCACGCCAAGCACGTCGCTGAGCTGGAAATAACGCCCCTGATACTGGTACGCGCTTGGCTCACCCACGCCGATAAAGCCGCCGCCCTCGTCGACAAAACGGCGGATTGCGCAGACGACTTTTTCGTCCTTCCAGTTCTCGGCGCCGCTCCATGAAGTGTAGGCGTCCCCGGCATTGATGATGACGCGGATTTCGGGCGCAATGCCGTTTTTGACCTGTTCAAAGTCTATAAATTCCACGTCAATCGGCATACCGCTCAGGCATTCGATGACGCCGACATACGAGTAGATTTCCCGGTACCACAGTGCATGGTGTACTTGGTTGGACATCCAGCGCCGGATGCCGCCCCAGCAGTTTAGGATTGCCACTTTAAAAGGGGCGGTGTACGCAGGCGTTCCCTGCATGTTTTGGTGAATTTGGCGAAATTCGTCCACCACCCTTTGGATTTGGTCGATAAAGCCCGGCCACTGCGCGGCAAGCTTGAGATAGCCGCCGTATCCAATGCGGTCAAGGGGGGAACGCAAAATTGCCCTTCGCGCCTTTAACCAGTTGTCCTGCGCTTCTCCAATCGGGTCGCCGCCCTCGGTGAATACATCGGGGAAAAAGTAGGGCAGCAGGCGTCCTTCGGTATAGCTTACGCCCTTGATGTCCGAAATCATGCGCAGCGTGACGCCGTCCCCCACCGAGCCGACAACCGCGTCAAGCCCGATGTTCTTAAAATACTTGCCAAACGGCTCTGTCCCAATCCAGTGGTCGCCCAAAAACATCATTGCTTCCTTGCCGTAGCTATGCACAATGTCCACAAGCTCCTTTGCAAGCTTGGAAACCTCAATCTGCTGAAATTCGATAAAGTCACGAAATTCCTTTGAGGGCACGCGGAAGGTGGAGTTGTGGTAGCCTTGGTCAACGATATATTCCGGACGGAAGGGATAGCCTGCCCATTTTTCAAACTGCTCCAAAATATAGGGGCTGACGCTGGCGCTGTAGCCAAACCATTCCACAAATTTTTCGCGTTTTTGGTCGTCAAAGGTCAGGGTGAACTGGTGGAAAAAGGTCGTAAAACGCACAACATTGACATGGGGATTATCCTCGCACCATTTTTTGAGCTTTTCCTTGACATAGGCTTGCGTTTTGGGCTGGCGCACGTCGTAGGTGAGCTGGTGGGGCGCCTCTTTCCAGTCGTTTGTGATAAAATTGTACATGTGGACAGGATCCCAAATCAGGAACGCAAGGAAGCTTACGGTGTATTGATGGTAGGGAATGGTCTCAATGACAACCTCGCCTGTTGCTTCATCATAGTCCCAGCGATTAGTCGGGACTACCTCGCCTGTCGTGCGGTCAATGACCTCCCACCAGCGCTTCGGGGAATCGATGGTGTTGACCTTGAGCTGTTCGGTGTGGAAGCCCTTCATCAGCGCAATGCGCAGCGTCGTTGATTTTGTCGTGACGCGGTCGCTGATGAGATACTCCTGCTGGATTTCCTCAGGGTTGCGCATTGCCCAGTTGTTGTCCTTGCGGGTAGTGTAGTAGGTTGCGTAGATTTTGGCGTCCTGACTTAGCAATTCCTCGGGCATGGTTGTTCCGTCGCAGTCCCTTAAAGCGTCTGCACCAAGCAGATTTTTTAGCCGTATGGTTTCGTCCACCATATCGACATCTGTGGGCAGGGTGAGTCTGCCTGTTGTTTCCGTATTCATTGTGAGACACCTCCTTATTGTATTTTCATTGTAACATGGTTTTAGTATAGCGGAATCATACGCAATATGCAATTCAATTGTTGCCAGATATTTTAGATATATTGAGATAAGCGGTTTGCGAAAATTGGTGGACATCACCCGGATTTTGGTGTAGACTAGAACTGTATACAATGGGAAAAAGGAATTGCCAATAAACGTGAGAGGGAGTGGGCACTCTGGTAACAAGAAGATTTGTCAGGACGCGTTCTTTGCAGGTAGGAATGATTATAGACCAGTCGATTATAGACCGGGCAGGAAGGGTATTGATTGCAAGGAATACGCCGATGGATACGTTTCATAAGGAAGCGTTGCTAAAAATGGGAATCGGCGGTGTCTATATCCGTGAAGGGGAAGAGGACGAGGAGAACGAGGAAAAGGGCGGCAGTGTCGTCGTCTCTGTGGCGGTGCAGAAGGTCATCGAAAAAAATACCGTACAGGACAGGGCAAAGGTCAATCTGTCCGAGAGCGTGAAGGCGCGTGTCGCGGAGGGTATCCAGTACCTGTACAACGATACGGAGTCAGAGGGCTTTACGGACACCACGAAGAACATTACGGACGATTTGATGAAGGCGATTGACAGCAACAATGCGCTTGCGGTGGACATCAGCGCGCTGAAGGTGAGCGACGAATATACGTTCAAGCACAGCGTCGATGTTGCCACAATGGCAATGATTGTGGCAAAAAAGCACGGGCTGAGCGACGCCGACGTCTATGAAATCGGGATTTCGGGTCTTTTGCATGATGTCGGGAAATCAAAAATCCCGAATGAGATTTTGAATAAAGCGGGAAAGCTGACCGATGACGAGTTTGCCATGATGAAGCAGCATTCCCTGTTTGGATACAGCATTTTAAAGGAAAAGGACGATTTGTCCAAGCAGATTAAGCTGGGCGTTTTGCAGCACCACGAGAAGATGAACGCCAGAGGTTATCCGATGGGCGTGGGCGCGGACAGCATTAATATTTTTGCGCGCATTATATCGGTGGCGGACATTTATGACGCGCTGGTGACGGAGCGTCCGTATAAAAAGCCGTTTTCGCCGCGCGACGCGGTGGAGATGATTATGTCCATGACGGAGGAGCTTGACATCAATGTGATGAGAAGCTTTTTGGAGAGCGTCATTTTGTACCCAGTGGGGACGGATGTGGAGCTTAGCACGGGAGAGCTTGCACGGGTGGTTGAGAATAACCCGCAATACGTGCTGCGCCCGAAGGTTGTCGGGATTAAGAGCGGCACAACCTATGATTTGTCGGATATTAAGAACGCAAGCATTGTGATTTTATAAGGTGATAAAAAGTGATATAAAGGACTGGCATGGGACTTAAGTTAGAAAACATTGTGGACAGACTCGAAGCAGGCGGCGGACTGCAAAGGGACGAGCTTGCGGCACTGCTTTTTGATGATGATTTGGAGGGCATTACCTATTTAAAAAGGCGCGCAAGACATGTGACAGACCGCATTTATGGAACGGACATTTACATCAGAGGTCTGATTGAGTTTACAAGCTATTGCAAAAATAACTGCCTTTACTGCGGTATCCGCTGTGCAAACAAAAAGGCGCAGCGCTATCGCCTGACGAAGGAACAAATCATGGAATGCTGCAAGCAAGGCTACGCACTTGGATTTAGAACGTTTGTTCTACAAGGCGGCGAGGACGCCTATTTTGATGAAAAGACGGTCTGCGGCATTGTCCATGACATCAAAGCGGCATTTCCCGACTGCGCGATAACCCTGTCAATCGGTGAAAAAAGCCGTGCGCAGTATCAGGCGTATTTTGACGCGGGTGCAGACCGCTACCTCTTGCGCCACGAGACGGCAAATGAGACGCATTACGGGAAGCTTCACCCGAAGGAAATGCGTTTGGAAAACAGGAAACGATGTCTGGTGGATTTAAAGGAAATCGGTTATCAGGTAGGGGCGGGCTTTATGGTAGGCTCGCCGTTTCAGACGGTGGAAACAATCTATGAGGACTTGCAGTTCCTCAAAGAACTGAAACCGCATATGGTCGGCATTGGCCCGTTTATACCGCACAAGGATACACCGTTTGCTGGTGAGCATGCAGGAACACTTGAGATGACGCTGCGGCTGCTTAGTATCATACGGCTGCAAAATCCACGCGTGCTTCTCCCTGCAACGACAGCGCTTGGAACCATTCACCCGATGGGGCGTGAGCTTGGGATTGCGGCGGGGGCAAATGTCGTAATGCCAAATCTTTCCCCTGCCACAATGCGGGAAAAATACCGGCTTTATGACAACAAGCTTTGCACAGGCGACGAGGCGGCGCAGGGACTTAGCGGCTTGGCAAAGCGTATGCGTGATATCGGCTATCAGGTTGTTGTGGACAGGGGAGACTATAGAAGGGAGTAATCGGAAATGTACAATAGCAAATCGCTTAAGGCGCAGGAGTTTATTTGCGACGAGGAAATTCGGGAAACACTGGCGTACGCGGACAAAAACTGTGACAATATGGAGCTTGTAGACGCCATTCTTGAGAAGGCAAGGCAGAGAAAGGGCTTAGACCACAGGGAGGCGTCGGTGCTGCTTGCGTGTCAGAATGAGGAGAAAATTCAGGAAATCTACGCGCTTGCCAATCAGATCAAAAATGATTATTACGGAAACCGTATCGTGATGTTTGCGCCGCTTTATCTTTCGAATTACTGCGTAAACGGCTGCCTGTACTGCCCGTACCACTTGAAAAACAAGCATATCACGCGCAGGAAGCTCACGCAGGAGGAGATTGTAAAGGAAGTGACGGCGTTACAGGACATGGGGCATAAGCGCCTTGCAATCGAGGCGGGCGAAGACCCTGTCAATAACCCGATTGAGTATATTTTGGAGTGCATTCAGACGATTTACGGTATCAGGCACAAAAACGGGGCAATCCGGCGCGTCAATGTCAATATTGCGGCGACGACGGTGGAAAATTACAGAAAGCTCCACGACGCGGGAATTGGCACGTATATTCTTTTTCAGGAAACATATCATAAAGAGAGCTACGAGCGGCTGCACCCGACAGGACCAAAGCATGATTACGCCTATCACACCGAAGCGATGGACAGGGCGATGGAGGGCGGCATTGATGATGTGGGGCTTGGCGTGTTGTTTGGGCTAGAGATGTACCGTTATGAGTTTGCGGGGCTATTAATGCACGCAGAACACCTTGAGGCAGTGCATGGCGTGGGTCCCCATACCATCAGCATGCCGCGCGTAAAGCCGGCGGACGACATCAATCCCGATGATTTTGACAATGGAATCAGCGATGATATTTTTGCAAAAATCTGCGCGTTAATCCGTATCAGCGTCCCGTATACGGGAATGATTATTTCAACGAGGGAGAGCCAGAGCCTGCGCGAGCGGGTGCTGCCGCTTGGCGTGTCGCAGATTAGCGGGGCGTCTCGTACAAGCGTGGGCGGTTACGCAGAGCCGCAGGAGGACAACAGCACAAGTGAGCAGTTTGACGTGAGCGACAAGCGCACGCTTGACGAGGTTGTAGGCTGGCTGATAAAGCTTGGCTATATCCCGAGCTTCTGCACGGCGTGCTACCGTGAGGGAAGGACGGGCGACCGCTTCATGACGCTCTGTAAAAACATGCAGATTTTAAACTGCTGCCACCCGAATGCATTGATGACCTTGAAGGAATACCTTGAGGACTATGCAAGTGACGAGACAAGGCGGCTTGGCATGGAGCTGATTGCACGGGAGCTTGAAAAGATACCAAATGAGAAGGTGCGGGAGCGTGCGCGGCAGTATATCCATGAGATAGAAGGCGGGGCGCGGGATTTCCGGTTTTAGGATTTTGGGACGCCAAAAGGGAGGAACACAATGAGTAGCCTGAATGAAACGCCGGGCAGCGTGCGTCTGCATATCGGCGTATTTGGAAAAACGAACAGCGGGAAGTCCTCGTTTGTCAATGCGTTTACGGGGCAGCAGGTGTCCATCACGGCAGACGTGGCAGGCACGACGACGGACGCGGTCAGTAAGCCAATGGAAATCCAGCCGCTTGGCGCGTGCGTGATTATTGACACGGCAGGCTTTGACGACGAGAGCGCTTTAGGAAAAAGCAGGGTGGAAAAGACAAGGATTGCCGCGGAAAAAAGTGACATTGGTGTCATTTTGTTTGACAGCATGGATATGGAGGCAGAGCTGGACTGGGTGCGGTATTTCCGGGAAAAAAAGACGCCCGTGCTGCCGGTTGTCACAAAATCGGACATCAGGGACGAAGGGGCGCTGCGGCAGCTTTGCGACGCGGTAAATAAAAGGACAGGCGTGTTTCCGGTCGTTGTCAGCGCGGCGACGGGCGAGGGCATGGAAGCTGTCAGGGAGGCGCTTGCGCGTCTTGTGCCGGAGGATTTTGACGCACGTCTGATTACGGGCAGCCTTGTCGGTGCAGATGATGTGGTCATGCTTGTCATGCCGCAGGACATTCAGGCGCCAAAGGGACGGCTGATTTTGCCGCAGGTGCAGACAATCCGGGAGCTTTTGGACAAAAAATGTATTGTGATAAGCGTCACGGCGGATAAGATGGAGGAGGGCTTAAGGCGTCTTGCAAGCCCGCCCAAGCTGATTATTACAGACTCGCAGGCGTTTGGCTTTGTGTATGAAAGGAAGCCAAGGGAGAGCATGCTGACCTCCTTCTCCGTGCTTTTTGCCGCGTATAAGGGCGATTTGCCTTATTATATGGAAGGGGCAGGGGCGATTGACACCCTGACGGAGCATTCCAAGGTGCTGATTGCGGAGTGCTGCACGCACGCGCCGCTTTCGGAGGACATCGGGCGTGTCAAAATCCCGCGTATGCTAAAAAAGCGGTTTGGACAGGGACTGACGGTGGAGCATAAGAGCGGGACGGATTTTCCGGCAGACTTGTCGGCGTATGATTTGGTAATCCAGTGCGGTGCCTGTATGTTTAATCGAAAATATGTTCTATCAAGAGTGGAACGGGCAAAAGCGCAGGGGGTGCCGATGACGAATTACGGCGTGACGATTGCGCACCTTACCGGGATTTTGGATAAGGTTGTAACGCCTGTGTAGAAATACCACTTGTACATCTGTTTTTGTTGTGCTATAATTCGTATAACAGTTGACGGATAGGAAGGAGCGTAAAAACAGATGTTCATTGAGATTGACTTTAACAGTGACGAGGCGTTGTATTTACAACTGCGCAATCAGATTATCATCGGGATTGCCACGTCCCGGTTTCAGGAGGGCGACGCGCTCCCTTCGGTGCGGCAGCTTGCAGATACGATTGGCATCAATATGCATACGGTCAACAAGGCGTATGCGGTGCTAAAGCAGGAGGGGTTTGTAAAGGTGGATCGCCGCAAGGGCGCGGTGATTGCCCTGGATATTGACAAGATACAGGCGCTTGAGGAGCTAAAGCGCGACATGCAGGTGCTTTTGGCAAAGAGTAGCTGCAAGCGGATTTCGCGCAGCGAGGTTCATGCGCTGATTGATGAAATATATGAGGATTATGTAACTGTTCAGTAGGTCTGCGCATTTACTGCGCTGACCGTGAGAAAACGTAGATTTAGCAGGCAAAAATCCATTACCGAAGGTAATTTTGCATGGATTTTTGCGTGTAACTATGAGGGTACTGAATAGTTACAGGATTATGAGTAAATCGGAGGTTAATCATGCAGCAGTTTACGGATAAGGCGAAGGTCGCTTTGCAGAAGGCGGCAAAGACGGCGCGGGATTTGCGCCAGAGCTATATCGGAAGCGAGCACATTCTTGTCGGGCTTGTCAGGGAAAAGACAGGCGTTGCGGCGAAGGTGCTTGCGGAAAACGGCGTTGACGAGGTGCAGCTTATCGATATGATTAAGGAGCTGATTGCGCCGGAGGGCAATGTCGCGACAATGGAGCGGGACGGCTATTCGCCGCGTGCCACGAAAATTTTGGAGGAAAGCCACAGACTGGCGCATAAATATAAAAGCCCGCTTACGGGGACGGAGCATATTCTGCTTTCCATTCTGAGGGAGGGTGAAAATGTCGGTCTAAGGCTGTTAAACACGATTGGAATTAACGTACAAAAGCTCTATATGGACACGCTGATTGCAATGGGCGAGGACATTAACCGTCACAAGGACGACCTAAGCCGCAACAAGAAAAAGAAAAACGGCGTGACGCAGACCTTGAACCAGTACAGCAGGGATTTGACGCAGCTTGCAAAGGACGGGAAGCTCGACCCTGTGATTGGCAGGGAGACGGAGATTTTGCGCGTGGTGCAGATTTTATCAAGGCGGACGAAAAACAATCCGTGCCTGATTGGTGAGCCGGGCGTTGGAAAGACTGCGATTGCGGAGGGGCTTGCGCTTCGCATTGTCAATGGCGATGTGCCGGATACCGTGAAAAACAAGCGCGTTGTGACGCTTGACCTTGCGGGAATGGTGGCAGGCTCGAAATACCGCGGCGAGTTTGAGGAGCGCATTAAGCGGGTTATCCGCGAGGTGATTGAGGCGGGGAATATTTATCTGTTCCTTGACGAAATCCATACGCTGATTGGCGCGGGCGGTGCGGAGGGTGCGATTGACGCGTCCAATATCTTAAAGCCGTCGCTTTCGAGAGGCGAAATCCAGCTAATCGGCGCGACGACAGTTGCCGAGTACCGCAAATACATTGAGAAGGACGCGGCGCTTGAGCGCAGGTTCCAACCTGTGATGGTGGAGGAGCCCACAGAGAGCGAGGCGGTGGAAATCCTTGAGGGCATTGCCTATAAATATGCCCAGCACCATCAGGTGACCATCACGCACGAGGCGCTTGAGGCGGCAGTCAAGCTTTCTGACCGTTACATCAATGACCGCAACCTGCCGGATAAGGCGATTGACCTGATTGACGAGGCTTCTGCGGCAATCAAGCTAAAAAACATGCACCTGCCCGACACCTTTAAGGAAATGACGGAGCAGATTAAGCGGTTTGATTTGCAGATTGAGCGCTCGATTCGAATGGAGGCGTACACACAGGCGGCGGAGCTTCGCCAGAAGCAGGATGAGCTGATAAAAAAATACGACAAGGCGTATATCCGTTATGAAAAGACACAGACCGAGAAAAACCTTGTGGTGACGGAGAATGATATTGCCGAGGTTGTGGCAAACTGGACAAAGATACCTGTTAAAAAATTAACACAGAAGGAGAGCGAGCGGCTTTTAAAGCTCGAAAGCATTCTGCATAAGCGCGTGATTGGTCAGGAGGAGGCTGTAACAGCAGTCGCACAGACCATGAAGCGCGGGCGCGTGGGCTTACAGGACCCCAACCGCCCGATTGGTTCGTTCTTGTTTTTGGGACCTACGGGCGTCGGGAAAACGGAGCTTTCCAAGGCGCTTGCGGAGGCGATGTTTGGCTCGGAGAATGCGTTAATCCGTGTTGACATGTCGGAGTACATGGAGTCGCATTCCGTATCAAAGATGGTCGGCTCGCCGCCGGGCTATGTCGGCTTTGAGGAGGGCGGGCAGCTCAGCGAGAAGGTGCGCAGGAACCCGTATTCGGTCGTCTTGTTTGACGAGATTGAGAAGGCGCACCCCGATGTGTTCAATATCCTTTTGCAGGTGCTTGACGACGGGCATATCACGGACTCGAAGGGCAGGAAGGTTAGCTTTAAGAATACCATCTTAATCATGACCTCCAACGCGGGCGCAAAGCGGATAGTTGACCCCAAGAATTTGGGTTTTGCGACGGTGACGGACGAGAAGGCGGACTACAATAAAATGAAGTCCAACGTCATGGAGGAGGTAAAGCGCTTGTTTAAGCCGGAGTTTATCAACCGGATTGACGAGATTATGGTATTCCACCCGCTGACACAGCAGGATATGAAGCAGATTATCACGCTGCTTTCCAAGAATTTGTGCGAGCGCTGCAAGGCGCAGCTTGACATTGATCTGACGCTGACGGGGACGCTTAAGGAGTATCTTGTAAAGAAACACTCCGATCCCAAAATGGGCGCAAGACCGTTAAAGCGGGCAATTCAGAACGTCGTGGAGAACGAGCTTGCGACGGCGATTTTGGAGGGCAGGGTAAAGGCAGGCGATGTGGTTTCGGCAGGCGTGCGCAACGATAAAGTGTCGTTTTCGGTGAAGGAGCCAAAGGAAGAAGAGTCTGTGTGATTTTTGTGTGATTTTTATATAAAATTGTGGAAATTCATCAAAATATGTTATATGATAGAAGTGTAACCATGTAATGAGTAGTTACAGTTAATTAGCATTTATTGTTTTAGGAGGACAAAAGAAATGTCAGCAGTCACAGAATTACTACGTTCCGAGAGTAATGGCAGCATCAGTTTTGGAAATCATGAACTTGCCGCAAAGGCAAAGCTTGAGGATTACAAGCATGCAGGGGATACGTACAAGGTCAAGACCTATCAGGCAATTACAAAGCTGGAGAAAAACGGATTGTTTTTGTATGAGTCCGTTCCGGGTACATCTGTCCATGATTTTAGCAGTGATAAGGAGAGTATCTCGTTTGTAGTAGAGGGCGCACAGGACGCACAGATTACGCTGGGCGTGGAGGAAGATGCAGAGTATGAGGTTTTTGTGGCAGGAGAGAGCGCAGGAACGATGAAAACAAACCTTTCAGGAAAACTCAGCGTCAGTGTGGAGCTGGAAGGCGCAGGAGCGGTTGAGGTGAGACTGAATAAAAAATAATTGCAGTAGACAAATACAGATGAGAAAATACCTCCTCAAAACCAAAGGGGAGGTATTTTTATGCAACTTGGAGGAATAATATGGCTAAAAAAATAACTACCGTTTTCTTTTGTCAGGAATGCGGGTATGAGTCGTCAAAGTGGATGGGGCAGTGCCCGGGCTGTAAGCAGTGGAACACACTTGTGGAGGAAAAAGTCAGCGTGACGGGCAGCGGCATGGGCGGCGCGTCAAAGACTGCCGCTGTCAGGGAGGCGCCAAAGCCCGTTGCAATCGGGGAGGTCTCGTTAAACGACGGGGAGCGCATGATGACGGGGATTGAGGAGCTTGACAGGGTGCTTGGCGGCGGCATTATGCAGGGCTCGCTCATTCTTGTCGGCGGCGACCCCGGTATCGGGAAATCGACGCTGCTGCTACAGACATGCCGGCAGCTTTCCATGAACGGCAGGCGCGTGCTCTATATTTCCGGCGAGGAGTCCCTAAAGCAGATTAAGCTGCGCGCCATGCGGATTGGAACCTTTGGGGACAACCTGCTTTTGCTGTGTGAGACGAATTTAAGCCTTGTGGAGGAGGTCATACAGCGCACAAATCCGCAGGTCGTCATCATTGACTCGATACAGACCATGTATCAGGAGGCGGTATCGTCCGCGCCCGGAAGCGTCTCGCAGGTGCGGGAGGCAACGAACGTGTTTTTGCAGCTTGCAAAACGGCTTGGCATTTCCATTTTTATCGTGGGGCATGTGACGAAGGAGGGCACGGTGGCAGGGCCGCGCGTCTTGGAGCATATGGTTGATACGGTGCTTTATTTTGAGGGAGACCGATTTGCGTCCTACCGGATTTTGCGCGGCGTGAAAAACCGCTTTGGCTCAACGAATGAGATTGGTGTGTTTGAAATGCGCAAGGAAGGGCTGGTGGAGGTCAAAAACCCGTCCGAGTACATGCTAAGCGGAAAGCCTGTCGGGGCAAGCGGCTCCGTGGTGGTGTGCTCCGTGGAGGGCACGCGCCCGATTTTGGTGGAAATTCAGGCGCTTGTGTGCCATACGAATTTCGGCATACCGCGCCGTCAGACGACAGGGACGGACTTTAACCGGGTAAATCTGCTGATGGCAGTGCTGGAAAAGCGGCTTGGGTTACAGATTGGTGACTGTGACGCGTATGTGAACATTGCAGGCGGCATGAAGCTTAACGAGCCTGCGATTGATTTGGGGATTATCATGGCAATCGTCTCAAGCTTTCGCAACAGGGCGGTTGACGAGAAAACGCTTGTGTTCGGCGAGGTCGGGCTAAGCGGGGAGGTGCGTGCCGTCACAATGGCGGCGCAGCGCGTACAGGAAGCCAAAAAGCTCGGCTATTCGACGGTAATCATGCCGCGCGTGAACCTAGAGGGCATGGAGCCTGTGGAGGGAATAAAGGTTATCGGCGTGGGCGGTATTGGGGAAGCGATTGATTTGATATAATTTGCCATCATATATTAGAACAGGATTTTTGGAGGGAGGATTATGGAAATGGAACAGGATTGGAACATCGATATGGAAGTGATTGGGGAGCTTATGCGGTTCCTAGACAGCTCGATTACCTGCTACCATGCGGTATGCGAGGTGGAGAAGCGTTTGCAGGAGGCGGGCTTTACAAGGCTTAGCGAAAAAAGCGCATGGACGCTTGCGGGCGGACGCGGGTATTATGTGATACGCAATGACTCGTCCATCATGGCATTTCGCGTGCCGCAGTGTGCGGTAAGTGATATCAAGGGCTTTCATATCTTTGCGGCACATTCGGACTCTCCGGCATTTAAATTAAAGGAATGCCCGGAGCTGACAAAGGAGGGCGTGTATGTGAGCCTCAACACGGAAAAATACGGCGGCATGATTTTGTCCTCGTGGCTTGACAGACCTTTAACAATCGCAGGCAGGGTGTGCATAGAGGAAAAGGGGGAAATTGTGTCCTATCCGGTCAGGCTAAAGGACAATACCTGCCTGATACCAAGTCTTTCCATTCATCTAAACCGCGATATGAATAACGGCATTGCGCTCAATCCGCAGACGGACATGCTGCCGCTTCTGATGATGTGCCCAGAGCATGAGCAAAACGCAGAAATTGTCAGACAAATGCTTGCTGACGCGCTGAACCGTCAGTATCAAAAGAACATTACGGCAGATGATATTCTGTCGTCAGATCTTTTTGTCCAAAACAGCCAGAAGGCGGTGCTTGCGGGGGCGTCGGACGAGTTTCTCATGTCCGCAAGGTTTGACGATTTGGCGTGTGTCTTTGCGGGGATAAAGGCAATGTGTCAGGCGCAGTCAAGCCAGTACATCAATGTGCTTGCCGTGTTTGACAACGAGGAGGTCGGAAGCCTTACAAGGCAGGGGGCGGACTCGACCTTTTTGCGCGATACGCTTGAAAATATCAGCGACGCGCTCGGGGCAGACCAAAGGGCTTACCGGATTTGGAAGGCGGACAGCTTTCTGATGAGCGCGGACAATGCGCACGCCTGCCACCCCAATCAGGGAGCAAAGTCGGATCCGGTGAACAGACCTTGCCTTAACGGCGGTATTGTGTTAAAATATCACGGCGGGCAGAAGTATGCGACAGACGCGTATTCGGCGGCTGTTGTGAAGAGGCTCTGCAAGGCGCAGGGCATTGCATGTCAGGTTTACACGAACCGCTCCGACATTGCCGGGGGCTCGACGCTTGGAAACCTCTCGATGGCGCAGGTGAGTGTGGCTGCCGCGGATATCGGACTGCCGCAGCTTGCAATGCATTCCGCGTTTGAGACGGGGGGAACAAGGGATATTGCGGATATGATAAGGCTTGCGGAAGCGTTTTATGCGATGGGACAGCAATAGGGTTGTTTTGATAAGATATATTTTGATAAGATATAAAAAAGTTCCTCAAATTACTGAGGAACTTTTTTAGCAGGGGCAGAAGGAATCGAACCCTCGTTGACGGTTTTGGAGACCGCTGTTCTACCGCTGAACTATGCCCCTTTGTTCAGTTTATGCTATGTGAGACATATTTTCTCACCAACGAATAATATTATAGCATAGACTGATATTAAAATGCAAGTAAAAACAAAAAATATTTGACAAAATCGTGTTTATTTTTTGTTTGCGGCTGCCTTGAGCTGGTTTTGAACGATATACCTTCTGACGGTTTTTTCCGTATGTGTGAACATGACATACATAATTTCGTCAAGGTTCATTCCAGCCTCGAACGCGTCATGCAGCACCGTGTCAAGCCCAGTCCTTGAGATTGCCGTTTCTAAATCCGATGCGGCTTCATTTAAAGTGGCTCTGTCATCATTAAAAATACTCATAAAAAAACCCCCTGTTCTGTTACATCTATGCATGATTATAGCAATACTGGACGTAATCGTCAAGAACGTGCAAAAAATTAACACGGTGATGACGGTGGTTTTGGTTTTATTTGACAAAAAACAATTGCGTATTCTGACAATTATGTAATTTGTGATATATTAATTGACACTATTTTTCCCATGTCGTATAATGATATATATATACAGGAATGTTATGAGAAGGGGATGTTCAATATGATGGAGGAGGCAGCGTATGCCGGGGTTTGACAGAGACGAGTTTTGGAAGAAAATTTTATCAATGTACCAGTCAGCAAAGGAAAATAATTATCTCATAAAGCTCAATGAGGAGCAGGTGCGGGAGCTTAAGGAAATATTTGTGGACGTCTATATTCCGATTGAAAATCTGCGGTTTTACGATGACGAAAAGCTGATGAAGAAAATAATGGAGGCAATCGTTTCCATTTATGTACATGACAAAGATGCAATGAATAATGGAGGTGATATCATCCATCTTGTGAGTGCCGTAAACTTTGACGGGAAAAATCTCTATCTGCATTACGCGAAAATTGCGGCTGCCAAGATGCGCCGTTTTGAGCTTGGGAAAACGCAGCAGCAGATTGCAGAGCGAATGGGATGCAGCGTATCGGCGGTGAGAAGCTGCGAGCTGCCTTACTGTGACCTTTCAAGGCAGTCGGAGTCGATTGTGCGTAAGCTTGCAAAAGCGTTGGAATGTGATATAGAAAGTCTTATGAACTAACAGTGATGTAACAGTGGCAAAAGGAAATGGGAAAATTGGAGGACTTTTATGGGTGAATATGTATTTTCGGATATTGAAATAGACGCGATTGGGGAAATTTCGAATATCTGTTTGGGAAACTCCGCTACGACCTTGGGAATGCTGGTGCGCCAGCCGGTGGATATCACGCCGCCAAAGGTTACGATTATTGAGAAGAGCGAGTATGTCAAAAATGTGTCTTACAAGCGGGTATTCGTGAAGGTAAGCTATGTGGAGGGCATACAGGGCTGCAGCATTCTGATGCTCAATGAGGAGGACGCAAAGGCAATCGCGGATTTGATGATGGGCAGCGACGGGCATGGAAGCTTTGCGCAGATGGAATTGAGTGAAATGCATCTTAGTGCGGTTTCGGAGGCGATGAACCAGATGATGGGTGCTGCCGCAACCTCGATGAGCGTGATGCTTGACCGAAAGACGGATATTTCCATTCCGGATACAAAGTTTATGGAAGATGGCGAGTACCTTGCATGTGAATTTCCCAATGATGATAAGTTCGTGAAGGTGAACTTCCGAATGAAGGTAGGCAATATCATTGATAGTCCGGTCGTGCAGCTTTATCCGCACAATCTCGGAAAGGCAATAAGCGATTTGTTCCTCATGAAGAAAGCGAGAGAAAAACAGGCATAGATGCGTGTGGTGACAAAGAGAACAATAAGAATTACATACGAAATCATATACAGCTTTATACGGAAAATACGGTATGACCACGTGTCCTCGTTTGCAGGGCACGCGGCGCTGTTTATTCTGATGTCTTTTTTTCCGATGGCAATGTTTTTTGTGTCGGTGTTTCAATATCTGCCGTTCAATTCGGGGGTGGTATCCTCTTATATCATGACCGTGATGCCGGGGGGATTAAGACCGCTTCTAATTCAGATTTTACAGGAGGCATATACGGAGAGCACTACGGTTATGGTACAATCGGTTACCATGCTTGTAATGCTTTTTTGCGCGTCTAAGGGCGTGTATGCGGTGCTGCTTGGCATGAACGCGGTGTACGGGATACGGGAGACAAGGAATATTGTGGTCATATACCTGCTCGCGATTGTGTATGTAATCGCGTTTTTTGCAATGATAGGGTTGATGATGCTTCTGATTGTGCTTGGAAATAATCTGTTTAACGGATTGATGCATTTTATTCCGGGGCTTATCATGTTTCAGAATTTTTTCAAATATGGAAAGTATCTGTGCATGCTGGTGCTATTGATGATCTTCTTTCTGGTGCTTTACATGACCGTGCCAAACAGAAGGTCAAAGCTGCGCTATGAGCTTTTGGGCGCCGTGTTTTCCGCGGTGGCGTGGCTTGGGTTTTCGTGGGCGTTTTCCTTTTACATCGGGCACTACGCAAATTATTCGGTGACGTATGGAAGTCTTGCGACGATTGTGATTTTTATCCTGTGGCTTTACGGGACGATGAATATTGTGTTTATCGGTGCGGAGCTGAATGTGGTGCTTCGGACGTTTGTGGAGTACGGATACAATTATAAAAGGGCGTACGAGTATTACAGGGACGAGTATGAGGGCGATTTGCTCAAGGGAAATTTACTGGAGCATTTTGATATGATAAAAAGAAAATGACAAAGGGGGAGTGCCATTATGATGTGTGTGTTTTGCGGCAACAGGCAAAAATGCTGGGAGGACAAGCCGGACGAGGAGCTTGAGCTGGAATGGGTAAAGTGCGGATACGACGATTATGTGCTTGATGATGCAATCGAGTTCGAGGATTTGCTTGGCGAGTCCCAAAGAAGAATGGATGCGGCTCAGTCTTAGACTAAACCGCATCCGTTTTTTAATCGCTCGTGATAATGACATATGCTGACGAAATATAGGCGTCAGTATCTTCATAAAGGATATGCGTCCATCCGTTGTCAAGCACCTCGACGATTTCAAAGGTGGTGCCTTCCTCAACGGTGTCAAGCACCTTCGCGTCTTCCGAGGCACGGTCGCGGATGTTTACCCTTGTGGAGGTTTTTCCACGCATGGTGTCTGCCAAAGGAGCGGCTTCTGTTGTGGAAGCACCGGCATCCGGCAGCTCGATGGCGTTTCCTTCCTTTGCGATGCTGCTGACCGGGCTTTCCGGAATTTCAGCAATAACGGCTGTTTCCGACTGCGTTGCTTCGATATAGCGCGGTCGCTTTACGATACAGAAGATTAAAAAACAAATCGAAATACATAGGACAACGATAATTCCCATTAGGATGCTGTTGAGGGTTGTTTTTTTCATAGGTCATCATGCCTTTCTAAAATCTGTGGTGTATAAGCTGTGGGCAGAGCGGGTGTCCGATAAACAATTATAATGTAGTATAACGTATGATGGGATAATTGGCAAGAAATCGCATTATATTAATAATATTGTAATAAATTTGAAAATAATTATGGGAAACTTTGCGTGGAAAATTTTGAAAAGGAATTTTGAAAAGGAATGTTGAAGGAATGTTGAAAAAATAAGGGTGTTGACAAAGCATCCGATATATGTTATTATATTTCTCGGTGACAGCAGCTTGGTCTGCTGGAAACGAGCTGCTATAGCACAGTCGGTAGTGCGTCGCATTGGTAGTGCGGAGGTCACGGGTCCGATTCCCGTTAGCAGCTTTTTTTAATGCATATCATATAATACGTATCATATGAAAAATCCCCCAATACCATGCGGTATTTGGGGGATTTTGTATTGCCATTATCATTATCATTAAGCAGTACCGTTAGTCCGTATCCGAAGCAGGAAGCGGAGCGCTTGCCGCTGCTGCCTCGGCGGCAGCGGGATTTGCCCGAAGCTGCATCTCAAGCATTTGCTGCTGTAGTACCTCCTGTGCGTTTGGCAGTGCAAAGAAAGCGGCTGTGTGCGGACACATCTGCGCTGCGTCCTGTGTGGGCGCCGTTTCGTCGGTGGCGGCAAGGTGGCTTCCAAGGTTGTTGTCCTGCAGCCTTGCAGGGATTGTCTCGACAATTGATGCACTCTTGAACGGACATTCCTCCGTTGCAGTCAGACCAGAGTACGTACATACATTCGAAAAGGAATGCACATCACAATAGCCCGTGGGAACGGTGCCTTCCGCGAAGTATTCCGTAGTCACGCAGCCGTCGCAGACGCCGGAAATCGGAAGGCGTCCTGATTTTGAGCATACCCTTGCGGTCACAATGCCGTTTGTCATAGGAAAGGCTTTGTATTCCAGATTTTCATGTATTTTGGACATCACTGCCTTCCACATTTTTTTGGAAAGATTTTTTTCTGCCGAAGAGGTCATGTTGACATTGTTGTCGTAGCCTGTCCATGTGGTAGCCGTATAGTATGGCGTGAAACCGGAAAACCATACGTCCTTGTAGTCGGTGGTAGTACCTGTCTTTCCGGCGATTGCCATGTTGCCGAAATTGACCGAGCCGCCGGTACCGGAGGTGACAACATCAACCATTGCGTCTGTCAGAAGCCATGCGGTTGATTCCTTGATGACCTGCGTCGTCTGAGGCGCCGTGTTGTCAATCAGCACGTTGCCGTCATGGTCGATAATCTTTGTATAGAGCTTAGGCTTGATGTAGGTACCGTTGTTTGCGATGGCGGCGTAGGCAGCGTTTAGCTCCATGTTTGTGACGCCATCTGTAATACCGCCAAGCGCGAGCGGCTGACCGATATCGGAGACAACGGTTCCGTCATTTTCCACGCGTTTGTCAACGAGCGTTGTAAATCCAAAGTTTTGCAGATAGTCAAAGCCAAGCTGCGGTGAAATCTGTGTGAGTGTCTTGACTGCCAGAATGTTTGCCGATTGCACAATCCCGTAGCGCAGGCTTAAAAGCCCCCTGTAGGAGCTGCCCCACCAGTTTCTGACAGGACGTCCGCTTGCGTAGTTAAAGGGTGCGTCATTCTGCACGTCGGCAAGTGTCAGCCCCGCGCTGTCCAAGGCAGGAGCGTAGGTCGAAACCACCTTGAAGGTCGAACCGGGCTGGCGCGTCGTGTTGGAGGCGCGGTTTAAGGTACGGCTTGCCTCCTTAACGCCGCGTCCGCCGACCATTGCGACAACATAGCCTGTGGACTGGTCCTCGACGGTGATGGAAACCTGCGGCTGCGGTGTAAGCGTCACGCGTTCGCCGTCCACCTTATCTCCCTTTTCCATTACCTCCGCCTTGTAGACCTCAATTGCCTCGTATGCTTCCTCCTTGGAGTCGTAGAGGAGATTGAAGCCGGAGTTTTGTTCCTTGTAAAATGCCTTGAACATTTCCGTGCTGTGGTTTTCCTTCTCACCGTTTGCCTTTTCGATGGTCAGCACGTAATTTAAATACCACTTGACGTTTTCGGGATAATTTTCCTCGTCCCCGTACACCTCGTCGCAGATTGCCTGAATGTCGGGATCCTGCGTGGTATAGATGGTTAAGCCCCCGCTGTACAAAAGATTGTAAGCCTGTGTCTCGTTAAAGCCTTTGATTTCAATAAGATCCGCCAAAACCTGTTCCGTCACCTCGTCTACGAAATATGTATAGACGGATTTTGAATCGTTTTCCTCGTTAACTGCGGCAATCCTGCTGTATACGTTGTCCGCGATCGCTTCGTCAAATTCTGCGTCAGAGATGTAACCCTGCTCATTCATATGATCTAACACCTTCTGACGCCGCTCGGCATTCTTTTCGGGGTGCGTAATCGGGTTGTACTTTGACGGATTTTGTGTAATTGCCGCGATTACGGCGCATTCGGAGAGCGTGAGCTGATAGGGCTGCTTGTTGAAATAACGCATTGCTGCTGCTTTAACGCCGAGCGTATTTTGCCCAAGATTGATGGTATTCATGTAAATTTCCAAAATCTTCTCTTTGGACATTTTCTTCTCAAGCTCCATGGCAAGGGACTGTTCCTGTATTTTTCGCTTGATTTTCTGAATGGTGTTTTCATTTACCCAGTCGTCAAATACGTTATTTTTGATAAGCTGCTGTGTAATGGTTGATGCGCCCTGTGCGGACTGTCCTTTGGTCTCGATAAAAGTGACGCCTGCACGCAGCATCCCCTTTAAATCAATGCCGTTGTGGGTATAGAAGCGCTCGTCCTCGATTGCAACAAAGGCGTCGGCGAGGTGCTGCGGGATTTTGGACATATCCTCATAGCTTCTGTTTGAGTTTGCTGCCACAAGTTTGGCAATATCGTTTCCCTTTGCGTCGTAAACGACAGTTGCATAGCCTGTCGGCAGAACGGATGCAGGGTCAATGTCGGGCACGGACGAGAGAATTCCCTTGAACATGCCAAGCCCAAGACAAACGCCGATGACTGCTATAGAGAGCATGGTAATCAGGATAAGCTTTAAGGCTGTGACGACAACCATTTTTTTTAGCTTTATTTTTTTTGAAGTCAGGGATTTCTGGATTTTTGAAATTCCTTTTTTCCCATAATTCATGAAGTCACCTCCAAATTTGTGCAATAACAATAATACATTCCATTTATTATAACAAATTATGGCAATGAAATAAAGGTTTTTTTTCATTATAACCATGTGCCCCCTTTTTATGCAAATTTATTCCTTGAATCCCATACGGGAGTATGTTAAGATAAGTATTAATCGACTGGAAAAGTCAACGAGATAAAAATGGAGGTTTTGATGAACGAAAAATTTTTTGACCTTGCGAGGGAAAAGCAGGACAGAATGATAAACGGGGCGATTGAGGTCTTTGCAAAAAACGGATACAGGCATTCCGCCACGGACGACATGGTAAAGGCGGTCGGAGTGAGCAAGGGGCTTTGGTTCCACTATTTTGGATCAAAAGAGGGCATTTATGTATTTGTGTATGATTACAGTGTGAAATATATGATGCTTGAGCTTTCAACCGTGGTTGACGGGCGTGTAACGGATTATTTTGAGATGGTGCGTCAGATTGAGCAGGTGAAAGCGCGGGTGAGGAAAACCTATCCGTATATGCCGGAATTTCTAAATCAGGCAGAATTTGAGAGTGATACGGCAGTGACGCAAAAGACGACGCAGGTAAGGCAGGTTTACCGGGAACGCATGGACGGGCTTTTGAAAAATACGGAAATGGAAGCGGTACCTGACAAGGCAAGGCGCGAACGCATCAAAAGCATGCTTACCTATAGTATAGAAGGCATCGCACGCGAAAAGCAGGGAACGGAGCCGGACGCGGTGTATCGGGAGATCAAGACCTATATCGAGCTGATGCGCGATATGTCGCGGGGGCTTGCGGGGACAGGAAGAGCCTGAAACGACAAAATTTCAGATATTTTTAATTAAATTTTGACAAATAGATGTTAAACCTTTGATAAATATGATATAATGAATTTAACGAGAAGGTGTTTTCGCAATGGAAAGGGTTTTGCCAGAAACCCTGTGGACAGCTTCTGAAAGGATGGTGATGTGTAATGAGCAAGTTCATGGTAGCAGGTTTTGTGCAGTTTGAGACAATCGTAAAGGTGGATGACCTTCCACTGCCTTATAAGGAGTTTGAAAGCATACCGGAAACAATCAACACGGATATCGGCGGTGCCGGATTTAACGAGGCGATGGCGCTTCGGTGGCTTGGGGACGACGTGGATTTCATGAGCATGGTGGCAAAAAATATGTCGCGGACGCAGATCCATGCATATCTTGAGGAAAATGAAGTCAATCTGAGCACGGAATACGTACTGCGCAAGCTTGATGGTATGCCCACGGCGGTCGTGCTTTACAAGTCAAGCGGCAAGAAACAGATTTTTGAGGACGTAAAGGACATCAGGACAGTGGAATATGATGTGGGTTTGTTTGAGAGCCAGATTCAGGACAAGGACATGGTGCTGATTTCCAACTGTAATTTCTGCCGTCCGGTACTGGCGCTTGCAAAGAAGTACAATAAGCCGATTGCGCTCAATGTAAGAAGCATGCGCGCGGAAAAGATTGCGAACAAGGAGGATTTCCTGGCGGCTGCCAATATTGTTTACATAAGTGATGATGATTTGGAAGGCGATCCGTACGACTGCATTGACGAATGCAAGAGAAAATACAATCCCGAAATCGTTATCATGGGACTGGGTTCAAAGGGTGTCATTCTTTACATCAGGGAGGACAACAGCGTTATCGAGTATAAACCGGTAAAGACATATGACGTCGTCAACACGGTCGGCGCCGGAAACGCGATGTTTTCTTCGTTCCTGCATTATTATGTAAAAACAAAGGACGCAAGGGACGCGATTAAGAACGCGCTGCTGTTTGTTTCCTACAAAATCAGCTTTGTCGGCACCTCAAACGGTTTTATGACGGAGGAACAGATTGAGCAGTGGAGAAAGCTTATCTGGAAAGAATAAAAGGAAAAAATGAGCAGGGAAGCATTCTTCCCTGCTCGTTCTACGTTTTCATATAAAGATACTGCAAAAATGCGATTACATTGTCGATTTTGTCCGAGTTAATCACAAAGCTAAGGATTGCCGTTTTATCCATATAGTAGTAGTGCTCCTTGAGCTTTGGCGCGTCGGAGATATCAATTCCGGCAGCGATTTTGTCCCCCTCGCCTGTTTCGGCATAATACAGATGCTCCTCGAAGGTCTTTAATAAATCCTCGGGAAGTATGGTCGTGATATCGCCGATACAGTTGCATTGGGTAAAGTAGTCAACCGTCGTAGCGTCACCTACGATGATGTCAAGGTCGCTTGCCGTGATGGAAGCCATCGCTTTCTCAAGCCCGGCGTAGGCGTCGAGGTCGGAAAAATCTGCACAGTAGGACATGCTCGCGTCAAGAAAGACACTCTGCTTGGAGGTGTCAATTCCCATGTACCCTGCAAATCCGTCAATCAGTCCGGTGTCTGACGAGTCCCCCGTGTCATTGTAGAAAAACACGCCAAGGGCAGTGTCACGCGGCGCGGTGAGCATGGTATATCCAAGGGAGCCTAAAAATGCGCAGACTGCGATGACGATGATGGTTGTCAACAAGTAATAATCCTTGAAATATAAAAGCTTTTCCTTTAAGGACGCGTCCTTAAGCTTTGCATTCTGTTCCCGGATTTCATCGGATAAGGATTGGTTTTTGTCCCGGTTTTTATTATAAACATCCATAAAGGTTCTCCGTTTCTTGGGAAATATTTTTTTCACGTCATTAAAATGATAGCCTTTCTTTGGGCGCGGTGTCAAATAAAATTTTTCTAAAAGCAGGGGAAAGGCTTGCATAATAGGTTGATTTATTCTAAGATAGAAGAAATATCAAAATGCATCTAAATAAGGAAGGATATGGTTGAGAACATGAATGACAGTTATAAGGAATTGCTGGTAAAAAGGGAACGCGGGATTCAGGGAACCATCATGCGGATTGTGTGTGTGGTGCCTACGGTGCTGCTTGCGTTTTTAATGCTTTCGGGAAATATGATTATTTTCCTTGCGGTGGTGGCACTGGGTGTCTTTGATTATTTTGTGTTCCAGTGGACAGATGTGGAGTTTGAGTATCTTTATCTTGACAAGGAAATTACGGTGGACAAGGTTATGGCAAAGACAAGGAGAAAGCGTGCCGCGGTTTTGGACGTCAACAAGATTGAGATGATGGCTCCGCAAAATTCCAGCCAGCTTACCTATTATAAGAACAGGCAGGTGAAGACAACGGATTTGAGCGCAGGGCATGATCTTCCCGGCCAGAAGCTCTATATGGTGTATTATGAAGGAAATGAGTGCTATCTGCTCAACCTCGATGAGGACTTTGCAAAGACCGTCAAGGCAGTGGCTCCGCGCAAGGTTTATATGGAATAATTTTAGGCTTGACAAGCAGTGTGTGCTTTAGTATAATTTTAAAAATATTTTAAAATCTAACGGTTCACTTATTCATTTCATAGGAGGAAGAAAAATGGGTCAGATAATTGGCAAAGGAATCACGTTTGACGATGTACTTTTGGTACCGGGCTATTCACAGGTTATACCAAATCAGGTTGACCTCACCACATGGCTGACGAAGAAAATCAAACTAAATATTCCGATGATGAGCGCGGGCATGGACACCGTGACAGAGCACAGAATGGCAATTGCAATGGCAAGACAGGGCGGCATCGGAATTATTCACAAAAATATGTCGATTGAGGAGCAGGCAGACGAGGTAGACAAGGTAAAGCGTTCCGAAAACGGCGTAATCACAGACCCATTTTCACTCACTCCAGAACATACCCTTGCCGACGCCGACGCGCTGATGGCAAAATTCAGAATTTCAGGCGTACCGATTACAGAGGGCAGAAAGCTTGTCGGTATCATCACAAACCGCGATTTAAAATTTGAGACGGATTATACAAAAAAAGTGAAAGAGTCAATGACCTCCGAGGGTCTTGTCACGGCAAGGGAGGGCATCACGCTTGAGGAGGCAAAGAAAATTCTTGCAGAGGCGAGAAAAGAGAAGCTTCCTATTGTAGATAAGGATTATAATCTCAAAGGTCTGATTACAATTAAGGACATTGAAAAGACAATCAAGTACCCATTGGCGGCAAAGGACTCACAGGGCAGGCTTTTGTGCGGCGCAGGAGTGGGAATTACGGCAAATGTGCTAGAGCGCGTGGAAGCTTTGGTAGGCGCTAAGGTTGACGTGGTTGTTTTGGACAGCGCACACGGGCATTCGGAGAACGTGCTCAAATGCCTGCGCATGATTAAGGAAAAATTCCCCGATTTGCAGGTGATTGCGGGAAATGTTGCGACAGGCGAGGGAACGAGGGCGCTGATTAAGGCAGGCGCGGACGCGGTCAAGGTCGGCATAGGTCCCGGCTCGATTTGTACGACGCGTGTCGTGGCAGGTATCGGTGTGCCGCAGATTACGGCGATTATGGATTCTTACGCGGTTGCAAAGGAGTACGGTATTCCCATTATCGCAGACGGCGGTATCAAGTATTCCGGCGATATGACAAAGGCGATTGCGGCGGGCGGAAATGTCTGCATGATGGGCAGCATTTTTGCGGGCTGTGAGGAGAGTCCGGGAACATTTGAGCTGTTTCAGGGAAGAAAATATAAAGTATACAGAGGCATGGGTTCGATTGCAGCGATGGAGAACGGAAGCAAGGACCGTTATTTCCAGACAGATGCAAAGAAGCTCGTCCCGGAAGGCGTAGAGGGACGGGTTGCCTACAAGGGAAATGTGGAGGATACGGTATTCCAGTTGATGGGCGGTCTGCGCTCAGGTATGGGTTACTGCGGGGCACAGACGATTGAGGAGCTTAAGGAGAACGGAAAGTTTGTCGAGATTTCTGCGGCGGCGTTAAGGGAGAGCCACCCGCACGATATCCACATTACAAAAGAGGCACCGAATTATAGCGTGGAAGAATAAAAAACGACGCTGTCACACAAACGTGGCAGCGTTTGCATTGTAAGGGAGTAACTGTTATGCAGTATGAGACGTACCACTTTTATGATGACGGGGTGGAGATGATGATACCGTTTGACCTGAAGGAACAGCCGTCACAGTTTGGGGTTCAGAACAGCTTTGTTTCAGAGAACAGGAGGGTGGTGCTCAATGTTGCAAGGGGTAAGGACGGCATGACGCAGGCTCAGGTGGAGCTGCGCATGGACGCGTATTACAGGGAATTTGAGCAGGATGTGCCCGCGTTTGAGTGTCTGAAACGAAAGAAAAGGCAGTTTCTGGGCGAGTCGTTTGCTGATTTGCGTTATCGCTCCAATATGATGGGATATCAGTTTTACAATGCGTTTCTTTTAGGGATTTATGACAGCAGGGAGCTGATTGTGACAATGCAGAGTGTCGGGAATGAGGCAGCGGAGATTGAACATACATTCGATATGATTGCGGAGTCCATAAGGATTTTAAAGAAAGAAAAAAGTGCGTAGCACAAATTTACGGATTTTGGCAGGAATGGAGGATTCAGATGAAAGATACAGTGGAAATCAGATGGCACGGCAGAGGCGGACAGGGTGCAAAGACGGCGGCGCTTCTGCTTGCAGATGTGGCATTCAAGACGGGAAAATATGTACAGGGCTTCCCGGAGTACGGCCCCGAGCGAATGGGGGCGCCGATTACGGCGTACAACCGGATTAGCAGTGAGCCGATTACGGTGCATTCGAATATTTATGAGCCGGATTATGTGGTCGTGGTAGATGAGAGCCTGTTGGAGAGCATTGATGTCACAAAGGGACTGAGCAAGGAGGGTGCGGTCATTATTAATTCGGAGCGCACAAAGGAAGAGCTTACGCCGTTTCTGCATGGCTACGAGGGCGCGGTGTATACGGTGGACGCGAAAGAAATTTCCATCAAGGCACTTGGAAAGAATTACCCGAACTCACCGATGCTTGCGGCGACGGTTGCCGTGTCAGGGATTATGGATAAGGCTGCGTTTTTGGGCGAGATGCGGGCGTCGTTTGAACACAAGTTTGCAAAAAAGCCCGAGGTGATTGACGGAAATATGCAGGCGCTTGAGATGGCTTTTCAGGAAGCGGTGTAGAAAGGAGCTTGGAAATCGGAATGGAACGGATACAGGACAGAATTAATGAACAAAGCCCGTGGGAGCATATCACGGAGGGAAATAAAATTTTTGAGGCGGCGACCGCAAGGGAATTTTGTACGGGGGAATGGCGCACGTCAACACCCGTGTTTGAGCGGGAAAAGTGCAAGCAGTGCCTGCTGTGCGTGCCGGTCTGCCCGGACTCCTCAATTCCTGTAAGCGCGGGAAAGAGAGCGGATTTTGACTATGAGCACTGCAAGGGCTGCGGTATCTGCGCAAAGGTCTGCCCGTTTGGTGCAATTACGATGAGGGAGGGAAAGTAAATGGCAATCAGAGAACGTTTATCCGGCAATGAGGCGGTTGCATACGCAATCAAGCAGATTAATCCCGATGTAATGCCTGCGTTTCCGATTACGCCGTCAACGGAAATTCCGCAGTATGTTGCGACCTATATTGCAAATGGTGAGATCGATACGGAGTTTATCCATGTGGAGAGCGAGCACAGTGCGATGAGTGCGACAATCGGCGCCTCGGCGGCGGGGGCAAGGGCGCTTACGGCAACGTCCTCGTGCGGAATGGCGCTGATGTGGGAGGAGCTTTATGTGGCGGCTTCTGACAGGCTCCCGATTGTGCTTGCGCTTGTGAACAGGGCGCTTACGGGACCGATTAACATCAATGCCGACCATTCGGACAGTATGGGCGCAAGGGACAGTGGCTGGATACAGATTTACGCGGAGTCCAATCAGGAGGTCTATGATAATTTTATTCAGGCGTTTCCGATTGCGGAGCATGAAAAAGTCCATCTTCCTGTCATGATTTGTCAGGACGGTTTTATCACAAGCCACGGCGTGGAAAACATCCTGCTTGTGGAAGATGACAAGGTAAAGGCGTTTGTGGGCGAGTATGAGCCCGAGCATTATCTGTTAAATCCGAATGAGAAGATGGCAGTAGGGCCTTATGCGGTGTCCAACTATTATATGGAAACAAAGCGTGCGCAGCGTCAGGCGATGCTTGAGGCAAGGCAGGTAATCCTTGACGTGGCGAAGAAATTCGAGGAAATGACAGGCAGGCATTATGCGTTTTTTGAGGAATACCGAATGGAGGACGCGGAGTATGCCGTTGTGATTATCGGCTCTGCGGCGGGAACGTGTAAGGCAGCGATTGAGCATATCAGAAGCACGACGGGGAAAAAGGTCGGGCTTGTGAAAATCAGGGTGTTCCGCCCATTCCCGGAGGAGGAGCTTGCCAAGGCGCTCGCACATGTGAAGGCGGTTGCGATTATGGACAGGAGCGAGATGTTTTCGGCAACCAGCGGACCGCTTGGCGCGGAGGTCAGGGCAGCGCTTTATCAGGCAAAGAGCAGTGTGGATACGGTCAACTACTTCTACGGGCTTGGCGGAAGGGATATCACGGTCGCCGATTTTGAGCAGGTGTATGAGAACCTTGAGAAGATGGCAAGGACACATGAGCCTGTCGGAATGTATGGCTATATCGGGCTTCGCAGCGAGCAGGGCAAGGAGGTTTAATTGGTTATGGTACAGACAGCGTATAATTTCAAGGAAGTGATGAGTAAGCCGGAACGTCTTGCGCCGGGACATCGTATGTGTGCAGGCTGCGGCGGCACAATTACGGTCAGGAATGTGCTTCGGGCGCTTAAGGAAGGGGATAAGGCGGTCATTGGAAACGCGACGGGCTGCCTTGAGGTTTCTTCCTATATGTATCCCTACACGGCATATGAGGACAGCTATATCCACAATGCGTTTGAAAACGCGGGTGCGACATTATCCGGCGTGGAGACGGCATACAATGTGCTGAAGAAAAAGGGAAAAATCAAGGATACCTATAAATTCATCACGTTTGGCGGCGATGGCGGTACATATGATATTGGTTTCCAGTCGCTTTCGGGTGCGATGGAGCGCGGGCATGATATGGTGTATGTGTGCTATGACAATGGCGCGTACATGAATACAGGCACGCAGCGTTCTTCCGCGACACCACAGTTTGCGGACACGACGACGACGCCGGCGGGGAGCGTTTCGGCTGGAAAGGTGCAGATTCGGAAGGATTTGGCGGCAATTATTGCGGAGCATCATGTGCCGTATGTCGGGCAGACGACGTTTACCTCCAATTTCAAGGATTTGTATACAAAGGCGCAGAAGGCAATCTATACACCGGGTGCGGCGTTCTTGAATGTCATGTCGCCATGTCCGAGGGGCTGGGGGTATGAGACAAGCGAGCTGATGAATATCTGCAAGCTTGCCATTGATACCTGCTACTGGCCGTTGTTTGAGGTGATAGACGGGCAGTGGATTTTAAGCTATGAGCCGAAAAAGAAGCTGCCGATTGAGGAGTTCTTAAAACCGCAGAGGCGTTTCCGGCATTTGTTCAAGAAGGAGAATGAGGAGCTGATTGGGCTGTTTCAGGAGGAAGTGGACAGACGCTGGGAGGAGTTGAAAAACAGGTGTAATTAAATAAGACGTAAAAATGCAGGCTGTGATAAAAATCAGCCTGCATTTTATGTTTCCTGCTCCTGCTCGACCTGCCTGCGCACTGCTTCGATTTCCGCCTGCTTTTTTGCCTCGTCCTCCGCGGCCTCCCGCAGCAGCCGTTCATAGATGGCATTTGCCTCTTTCACGATATCGTCCTGCTCCGGTGGGAGAACTACGTCAAGGTTCTCTTTTTTTTTTAACGACTCCGGCTCATCGGCATCATTGCCTAAGAGGAGCGAGTCAACCGTGTTCTGGTTATTGGATATGCTCAAAATCGCGTTCAGGGCTTCCTTTGTCTGATCGTCAACAGGTCCTTTCCCGTAGAGACCGGAGTAAGAGCCTGTGGTAGCATTGTAGGCAGAGTCATCTAAGCCGCTGTCAGGGCTTTGACCGACTGCCTGCGGTTTGTAGGCAGAAGCGTTTTCTTGTTCTTTTTCCTTTTGCTCGAGCGCAAGCTTTTCTTTTTTTAGCGCCTCTTTTCGCTCAGCCTCTTTTCGTTCTGCCTTGGTAGGCCATACGCGGACAACCTCGGGGTTGTACGAAACCAGCCACCATTTAATCACATGTGGATAATATTTTTTTAAGAAATATGCTGTTGTTGCATCCATAATTATTTTGCACCATCTTTCATGCCATTTTCGGCAAAAAATTACACACACCTATTATAGCATATATTGTCTAAAAACGATACAAAAAATAAAAAATTCTATCCATATTTTACGTCTTTTTGTGCTATGCCTTCCCTAAATTCTAAATTTGAAATAAAAAATGTTATAAAAGTATAAACTAAATTGACAAATTACGAAATGGTGTTATATTAGATGTAGAACAGATAAAACAAAAAGAATCGAAGGAGGAAGGCGTTATGAATATTCAGAAATTTACACAAAAGTCGATTGAAGCAGTCAACACCTGCGAGAAGCTTGCGATGGAATATGGCAATCAGGAGCTAGAGCAGGAGCACCTTCTGTATGCGCTTTTGACGATAGACGACAGCTTGATTTTAAAGCTTGCGGAAAAAATGGAAATCAATACGGAATATTTTTTGGAGCGTGCGAGAAAAGCGATTGAAAAGCGCGTGAAGGTACAGGGCGGGCAGATTTATGTCGGGCAGTATTTAAACAAGGTGCTAATCAGCGCGGAGGACGAGGCGAAGCGCATGGGGGACGAGTATGTTTCGGTAGAACATCTGTTTCTTGCAATGCTGCAAAGCCCGAACAAGGAAATCAAGGAGATTTTCCGCGAGTACGGTATCACAAGGGAGCGGTTTTTAAAGGCGCTTTCGCAGGTCCGGGGCAATCAGAAGGTTGTGAGCGATAACCCGGAGGCGACGTATGACACGCTGGAAAAATACGGGCAGGACTTGGTGGAAAAGGCGAGAAACCAAAAGCTGGACCCCGTTATCGGGCGTGACAATGAAATCAGGAACATTATCCGTATTTTATCAAGAAAGACGAAAAACAATCCGGTCTTGATTGGCGAACCGGGCGTTGGCAAAACGGCTGTGGTGGAAGGACTGGCGCAGCGGATTGTGCGGGGGGACGTGCCGCAGGGGTTAAAGGACAAAAAGATTTTTTCGCTGGACATGGGTGCGCTTGTGGCGGGTGCGAAGTACCGCGGCGAGTTTGAGGAACGCCTGAAGGCAGTGCTTGAGGACGTGAAAAACAGCGACGGGCAGATTATCCTGTTCATTGACGAGCTGCACACGATTGTGGGCGCGGGAAAGACGGACGGCGCAATGGACGCGGGCAACATGCTAAAGCCAATGCTTGCAAGGGGCGAGCTGCACTGTATCGGTGCGACGACGCTCGACGAGTACCGCCAGTATATCGAGAAGGACGCGGCGTTGGAGCGGCGGTTCCAGCCTGTGATGGTCAATGAGCCGACGGTGGAAGACACGATTAGTATTTTAAGGGGCTTGAAGGAGCGCTATGAGGTGTTTCACGGCGTAAAAATCATGGACAATGCGCTTGTGAGCGCGGCGGTGCTTTCCAACCGTTACATTACCGACCGTTTTTTGCCGGATAAGGCGATTGACCTTGTGGACGAGGCGTGTGCCCTGATTAAGACGGAGCTTGATTCCATGCCGGCGGAGCTTGACGAGCTGCAGCGAAGGATTATGCAGATGGAGATTGAGGTTGCCGCGCTAAAAAAGGAGGAGGACCGGCTGAGCGCGGAGCGTCTTGAGGCATTGCAGGCAGAGCTTGCGGAGCAGAAGGCGGAGTATGACAACCGCAAGGCGCAGTGGGACAACGAGAAATCCTGCGTGGAAAAGCTTTCCAAGTTAAGGGAGGATATTGAGGACTTAAACAATCAGATACAGATTGCCCAAAGGGAGGGAAATCTTGAGAAGGCGGCGGAATTAAGCTATGGAACGCTTCCGCAGTTAAAAAAGCAGTTAGAGGCAGAAGAGCAGGCGGCAGGCGCGCGCGAAATGCGGCTTGTGCACGAGAGTGTTTCGGAGGAGGAGATTGCAAGGATTATCTCGCGCTGGACAGGAATTCCCGTGACAAAGCTAAACGAGAGCGAGCGCAACAAGACGCTTCACCTTGACGAGGAGCTTCATAAACGCGTTGTGGGACAGGATGAGGGCGTCACAAAGGTTACGGAGGCGATTATCCGTTCGAAGGCGGGGATTAAAGACCCCGAAAAGCCGATTGGTTCGTTCCTGTTTTTAGGACCTACGGGTGTCGGAAAGACGGAGCTTGCAAAGGCGCTTGCGGCATCGCTGTTTGACGATGAGTCAAATATGGTGCGGATTGACATGAGTGAGTATATGGAGAAGCATTCCGTTTCAAGGCTGATTGGGGCGCCTCCCGGATATGTCGGATATGACGAGGGCGGACAGCTTACGGAGGCGGTGCGCAGGAAGCCGTATAGTGTTGTGCTGTTTGACGAGGTGGAAAAGGCGCATCCTGATGTGTTTAATATTCTGCTGCAAGTGCTTGACGATGGGCGTATTACCGATTCGCAGGGGCGTACTGTGGATTTTAAGAATACGATATTGATTATGACCTCTAATATCGGGGCGCAGTATCTGCTTGAGGGCATTGACGAGGGCGGCAATATCAGCGAACAGGCACAGGAGCTGGTGATGGGAGAGCTTCGCGCGCATTTTCGACCGGAATTTCTGAACCGGTTGGACGAAACGATTTTGTTTAAGCCGCTTACGAAGGACAATATCGGCGGTATTATCAAGCTGATTTTGGCAGATTTAAACAGAAGGCTTGCAGACAGGGAGCTTTCGATTGAGCTGACCGGCCGTGCGCAGGGCTATATTGTGGAAAACGGGTATGATCCGGTATATGGCGCAAGACCGTTGAAGCGGTATATCCAAAAATATGTGGAGACACTCGCGGCAAAGCTTATTCTGTCAGATCAGGTCAGGACAGGAGATGTCATACAGATTGATTTGAATGAGCGCGGTGATGCATTGGAGGCTTTGGTAAAAGGAGAATAAAATAACATGGAAATAAAAATAACGCACGGTTCTGAAATGTGCGTTATTTTTTGTAAGTCTGTTGTAATTTAGATGATTATCGCATGTCTTAACAAAAAGTCCTTCCAAATCGGATAATACTGCGCCCGGATATGTACCTGATCCCACGTATAATCTGAAACCAAGGAGCCGTCCGCGCAAAGGCTGCTTTCATTAATATCAATATAAAAGATATCCTTTTGGTTGGCGAGCGTGGAAATCAGCCTGTTCCTTGCGGAAATGTTTTCATTTGTAATGTTTTCATCTTCACTGGACTTGCTTTCCGTCACAAGCAGGTTTCCCTGTATGAAAATCAGCGCGTCAGGCTGGAGATTACGGATATCCGTTACGACCTCCTTGTACTGCTCAAAAAAGGTCTCCGGCGTGCCCGTGCCGCACTCGTTGATGCCGACCATAAGGTAAATCTTTGAGAACTCCTGTTCCGACAAAATTTCCCGTATGGTCTTTTTTTCGCCCTCGTAAGGGAATTTTTTCTTATCATAATCGTAAATGGAAAGGGAATTTTTGCATAAAAAGGTAGCGTCTTCTATACCGGAATACTGGCTGATTCCAACCGTGCGGGAGTCGCCGATAAAGCAGGCGTCCTTAAAATAATTGTCATCAGCGGTTGTAAAGTTATATGTTTTGATACTGGTGGACATTGCCTCCACCGCCGAAAGATCCGTCTCGCTGATGCGAAAGGCAATGTTGCCCAAAAGCAGGGAATCATTGTCGATAAAGGACGCCGATACAAATGCCCTGCTGCCAAAAAGCTCCGATAGATATGTGCCGTCATGGATTGCCTTCATCGCCGTGACAAGCGGAATGTTTGGAACGGTATACGTCTCAGCGTTGTTATAGTACAACGCATTCCAGCGTGTTCCAAGCAGACTGAAAGCCAGTGCCGATATGACAATCAATGAAAGGAGCGCATAATTTTTTCTGTCACTCATAAAGAAAGCTGCCTCCATTAAACCTAAAATCTAAAAATAAAATCCAAATCTGTTTAAAACCGGAAATATAAAAACGGGTTGTTAATGCCGATGGCTAATAAATATACAGCGTACCAAAATACCGCCAGCAGCAGGATAATGCCAAGTGCCTTGTCGCGTACCTTCTCAAACAGCTTCATAGGAGAACTGAGAGAAAAAATAACACTTGCTATCAACAGTGGTGCATAAATCTCCAAAAGTCTCCAAAAATCAGTCAGCGGAGCAGCCTGCACACCGCTAAAGAACGGAAACATTTTGAGTAAATAGACACGCAGCTCGGAAAAATCGGTTATGGCAAAAATAATCCAGCTTACCGGAATATAGAGCATGACATACAAATGCGACAAAAGCCATGCGACAATGTTGTTCCCGTTTAAAAACCGGAGTGTAATCGTCTTTTCAATCACTAAAAGGACAAAAATCAGAAGTCCCCACAGCACAAAATTCCATGCCGCCCCATGCCAGAAGCCGACGAGCAGCCACACGACAAACAGGTTTGCGATGGTGCGAAGTGTCCCTTTGCGGTTTCCGCCAAGCGGAATGTAGACATATTCGCGAAACCACGAGCCAAGCGTGATATGCCAGCGCCGCCAAAATTCCGTGACGCTCCTTGCCGTGTAAGGATAGCGGAAGTTTTCCGGCATCGTAAAGCCAAGCATATCGCCCAAGCCGATTGCCATCACCGAATATCCCCAAAAATCAAAATAAAGCTGCATCGAGTAGGCAAAGGCGCCAAGCCATGCAAGCGGTGTGGAAATACTCTCAAAGCCGATAGTACACACCTCGTTCCAAAGCGTACCGATGCGGTTTGCGATAATGACCTTGTAACCAAGCCCGATGATAAAGGTCTTTAGCCCGCGGTCAATGTTCTCAATCGATATCTTTCGTTCCTTCAGGGACTCTGAAATATCAGAGTACACGACAATCGGCCCCGCAATGAGCTGCGGAAACATACATATGTACGCACCAAGGCTGACAATGGATTTGTCTGCCTTGACCTTATCGCGGTATACGTCAATGATATAGGACACAATCTGAAACGTATAAAAGCTAATCCCAAGTGGCAAACTAACATTGAGCCTGAAAAACTGCCAGTGAATGCCGCACACCTTAAGGAGCAGGTTGATATTTTCCAAAAAGAAGTTTGCGTATTTAAAAAAAAGCAGCAAGCCAAAATTATATAAAAGTGCAATCCAAAACAAAAAGAGCCGTTCCGCCCTGCCCCTTTTATACCTTGCAATGCCAAGACCAAACAGGTAATTGAGCACGGTCGAGGCAAAGATTAAAAGGATATAAAAAGGCTCGCCAAAGCTGTAAAACAACAGACTGCCCAAAAAAAGCAGGGTGTTTTTACTTTTTGCGGGTACACAATAATATAACGCCAAAAAGGCGGGAAGAAAAGCAAAAATAAAAGAAAGACTGCTGAAAACCATGAGCTCCCCCTAAAGCGGCATTTTATGTCCCGTATGGCAGAATGCAAAACCTCGTGGCGTTTGTATACGCTGCCGCGAAAATATTATAGCAAAATTACGGACGAAATTCTACTGAAAACGCAGAATTTATGTATACGAATTTTAGTTTGCAAAAGGCTTTTGTTTTGATACTTTTTACCAAAGATATTGCACAAGGTATCCAAAATATGCTAAAGTTTTTATGGAAAATCATTTTTTGACAGGGACGGCATCAAAGAGAAGGGAGGATATCCATTGAAAAGAACATACATTCTGATATTATTGCTTGTCTTGGGACTTATGGGCTGTGCGGACAAGGGGCAGTCTGCGGGCGGCACGACAAGGGTGGTACTGACCACAGGATTTGGCAGGGACGAGGTCTTTCGGATTGAGAAAAGCTCCTGCTCGCTTGCGGAAATCATGGTGTATCTGACAAACACGAAAAACCAGTATGAAAATACGTTCGGTGAGGAGATTTGGAATGCCTCCTACAACGGCGAGACTTTGGAGGGAAACATCAAGGAGACGGTGCTTGCGAGAATGGCGCGGATTAAGGCGTTAAACCTCCTTGCCGCGGATTATGGCATCACGCTTGACCACAACGAGAGCGAGCAGGCAAGGCAGGCGGCGCAGATTTATTATGCCTCTTTAAATGACGCGGAGAAAAAGGCAATGGGCGTGGACGAGGCGCTTCTATGTAAAATGTATGAGGAGTACGCGCTGTCCGAAAAGGTCTACCAGTATCTGATAGCGGACATCAACCCCGAAATCAGCGATGACGAGGCGCGCACAATCACGGTGCAGCACATTCTGATTAAGACCTACTCGTTAAATGAAAACGGCGAGCGGGTGGAGTATACGAAGCAGGCAAAAAGCGAAGCGTACCAAAGGGCGCTCGAGGCGCTTTCGCGCGCGCAGGACGGGGACGAGTTCACAAGCCTGATTGCCGAGTACAGTGAGGACAGCAATCCTTCCTATTCCTTCATCAAGGGAACCTTGGATCCTGCCTTTGAGGAGGCGGCGTTTAACCTTGGAACCGATGAAATCAGCGGGATTGTGGAGAGCGCGCACGGGTATCATATCATCAAGTGCATCAGCACCTTTGACCGTGACGAGACGGACAGGAACAAGGTCGCGATTGTGGAGCAGCGCCGCAGGGAGGTGTTTAACGAGGAGTATTCGGGGTTTGTCGAGGGGCTGACGAGGAATTTGAACCAGAAGCTTTGGGCGCAGGTTGCCTTTATCGAGGACGAGAATGTCACGACAGACAGCTTTTTTACCGTCTACACAGAACAGTTTCATAATGAAAAATCTACCGAAAATCATAATGAAAAATTCATTGAAAATCATAATGAATTATAAAATGTATAAACAAAGTATTAATTATTAGCACTCAGACGCATTGAGTGCTAATTTTCCCTTGACATTTATTTTAGCGGGTATTAAACTACATATCAGAACGATTGGTCAGAACTGTTACGAACAATCTGCTGGATAAAAAAATTAAAAAATATAAAGGAAGGAATGTGATTTTTCATGGCAGAAAAGAGAGGAAACTTATCCATTAACAGTGATAACATTTTCCCGATTATAAAGAAGTGGTTGTATTCGGACCACGATATCTTTTACAGGGAGCTGATTTCAAACGGGTGCGATGCCATCACGAAATTGAAGAAGCTTGAGATGATGGGAGAGTACACGTATCCCGCGGGTGTGAAGAACGATATCCATATTGTCGTAAATCCCGAGGAGAAGACGCTTAAATTTATTGATACCGGTCTTGGCATGACGGCGGACGAGGTGGAGGAGTACATCAATCAGATTGCGTTCTCCGGTGCGACAGACTTTATTGAAAAATATAAGGACAAGGCAAACGATGACCAGATTATCGGGCACTTCGGACTTGGCTTTTATTCCGCGTTCATGGTTGCCGACGAGGTGCATATTGACACGCTTTCGTACAAGGAGGGCGCGCAGGCGGTTCATTGGGAGTGCGACGGCGGCACGGAGTTTGTGATGTCGGACGGCAGCAGGACGGCAGTCGGCACCGAGGTCACACTGTTTTTGAATGAGGACTGCTTGGAGTTCTGCAATGAGTACAAGGCAAGGGAGGTCATCAAGAAATACTGCTCGTTCATGCCGTATGAGATTTATCTTGAGAAGGCAAATGCGCCGGAGGAATTTGAGACGATTGACCCAGCAGACAAGCGGGAAGATGATGTGGTGGTCGAGACCATCAATGAGGAGAAGGAAATTCCCGGCGAGGACGGCAAGGAGCCGACAAAGGAGATGGTGGAGAAGCTTAAGATTAAGAAGCGTCCCGTACCGCTCAACGAAACGCACCCGCTTTGGACAAAACACCCGAACGATTGTACGAAGGAGGACTATGTTGACTTCTACAGGAAGGTCTTTCAGGATTACAAGGAGCCGCTGTTTTGGATTCACTTAAATATGGATTATCCGTTTAACATGAAGGGCATTTTGTATTTCCCCAAGATTAACATGGAGTATGAGTCGATTGAGGGCACGATTAAGCTTTACAACAATCAGGTATTTATCGCGGACAACATCAAGGAGGTCATTCCTGAGTTCTTACTGCTGTTAAAGGGTGTGATTGACTGTCCTGACCTTCCGCTGAATGTTTCCCGGAGCGCATTGCAAAATGACGGTTTTGTGACGAAAATCAGTGAGTATATCACGAAGAAGGTTGCTGACAAGCTTTCCGGCATGTGCAAGACAGACAAGGAAAATTATGAGAAATACTGGGACGACATCAGTCCGTTTATCAAGTTTGGCTGCTTGAAGGACGACAAGTTCTGTGAGAAGATGACAGACTATATCCTGTTTAAGAACCTTGACGGCGAGTACCTCACGCTTCCCGAATGCTTGGAGGTCAAGAAGATTGATCCCGATGAAGCAGAGAATGCGGAAAATACAGAGAATGCAGAGAATACAGATAACGCAGAAAATACGGAGAACAGTGCGTCTGCCACAGATGCCGAAACCGGAGAGAAGATTGAGGCGGAGGTCGTGGACGAGGACGGCGAGACGGTTGAAATTCCGACAGAGGACGAGGAGACGAAGGAAAAAATCATTTACTATGTGACAGACCCCGTTCAGCAGAGCCAGTATATCAATATGTTCAAAAAGGCAAAGATGGACGCCGTTGTGCTTCCGGACAGAATCGACCAGCCGTTTGTATCGCAGCTTGAGTCAAAGAATGAGGGCATCAAGTTCTCCCGCATTGACGCGGATTTAACGGATACCTTTAAGACGAAAAACTCAAAGAAGGTCGAGGAGGAGCTTGCAAAGCAGAGCGAGGAGGTTTCAAAGCTCTTTCAGAAGGCAGTCAAGAAGGACAGCATTACCGTGAAGGTTGAAAAGCTTAAAAATAAAGACATCGCGTCAATGATTACGGTTTCCGAGGAAGCGCGCAGAATGCAGGACATGATGAAGATGTACGCGATGCCCGGCATGGATATGGGAATGGGCAAGGAAGGCGAGACCTTGATTTTGAATGCCAACAACAAGCTTGTGGAGTATGTGCTTGCGCATCAGGACGGCGAGAATGTTGAACTGATTTGCGAACAGCTCTACGATTTGGCATTAATCCAGCAGGCACCCTTACAGCCGGAGCAGATGACGAAGTTTATTAATAGAAGCAACAAGATTATGCTCATGCTTGCAAAATAATAAAATAAATGGTGTTATTTTAAAAATAGAATGATAGAACGATAGTAATAAAAAAGCGGCTGACAGATTTGATAAAATGTCAGCCGTTTTTATACTGTTTTTTTCACGAATGCGGTATCACGCGAAGCTGCGTGATGCGGTCGTCGCTGATTAACCATGTGCTGTCGCGGTCTGCGCCAATCACCTCGCAGAGCGTAGAGTACATGCAAAGCTCCGGATTCCACAGATAATCGCGTTCCTCATACATGCCAAGGAGCAGCTCCCTGTCAATCAGTCCGGTAAAGCCAAGCTCTTTTACGGGCTTTAAACCAAGCTCAAAGCCAAGACGCGGATTGTAGGTGGAAATAATGATGCCCTCCTCCAAGATATCATGGATAATCACTGTCTCATAGCATTCCCGTATCACACCTACCATACGGATTTCACATGCCCTTGTAAGCAGCTCGTCCCGAACGTCTGTCTGCATTAAATATCTGCCGTCGTCAACAGGAAAGGTAAAATTCTCGTCTGCAACGTCAGAATACAGGACATAGCGACCGATACCGAGGTAAACGGCAGAATACTCCCTGCCGTCATAGGTTACATAAAGACCGCCACGATACTCCCCCGTAGAAGTCCCTTCAAACTCAAAGCGTTCCCTCATATGTTATCTCCCTTTTAACTTATTATGTAAAGCCTTAACTATTAATCATAATATTATAAGGTTTTCCAAAAGACAAGGGATTGCGGCGGAAAAATTCATAGCAACACGCCGTTGTTGGAAATGTTTGAAAATTTTGAAATATTGCGATATTTACGGGGACTTTTGCAAAACGAGAAATGCATTGATAATCTTGTGATGGAGTGATAAAATGGTTAAGAAATGAGTTTTTGTTGATGGAAACGACGAAAGAGAATAAGGAAAGGAATAGCAATATGCCACAAACAGTAGAAGAAATATTGTCCGCAGCAAAAAAAGCGGGTGCCTCTGACGTACATATCACCGTGGGAATTCCTCCGAAAATGAGGGTGAACGGCAAGCTGATTACAATGGAGGGCGAGCGTCTTATGCCCGCGGACACGATGGTTATCGCAGAGTCCGTGATGAATGACGTGCAGAAGGCGCGCTTTGAGGAGAAGGGTGAGGTCGATATGTCCTTTGCCATTGCGGGCGAGGGGCGGTATCGTGTAAACATTTATAAGCAGAGAGGTTCGGCGGCGATGGCATTTCGTCTGGTGGACACGGTTGTGCCGTCACCCGAGACGCTTGGCGTTCCCAATTCCGTCATTGATTTGTATAACCGCAAGAGAGGGCTGATTCTTGTCACGGGGCCGACCGGAAGCGGTAAGTCAACGACACTTGCGGCAATTATTGATAAAATCAACAACAACCGGGAAGCACATGTCATCACGCTCGAGGACCCGATCGAGTACCTGCACCAGCACAAATCGTCGATTGTCAACCAGCGTGAGATTGGCTTGGACTCCATGTCGTACGCAAATGCGCTCCGGGCGGCACTCCGAGAAGACCCCGATGTTATCCTTGTGGGGGAGATGCGGGACTTTGAGACCATCAGTGTGGCGATAACGGCGGCAGAGACGGGGCATTTGGTTTTGTCAACACTGCATACAATCGGCGCGGCAAGCACGGTAGATCGTGTGATTGACGTATTTCCGCCGCACCAGCAGCAGCAAATCCGCGTACAGCTTGCAAACGTGCTCGAGGCAGTCATTTCACAGCAGCTTGTGCCGATGATAGACGGAAAAGGGCGTGTGGCGGCATTTGAGGTGCTTCACACCAACTCGGCGGTCAGGAACTTGATCCGTGAGGGAAAGACGCATCAGATAACAAGTGTTATGCAGACAAACAGGAAGATGGGCATGATGACGATGGACGATGCGCTTGTGCAGCTCTTCCAGCAGTATAAAATTGATAAGGAGATGGCAATCCAGTTTGCGCAGGATCCCGAAAACATCAAGAATAAGCTGTTTTAAGTTGGGGCAAACTGTAGTTGCAGGAACCGGAAAGGAAGAATGATTGATGAGACCAAATCCAAAGCCGCAGGAGATATACAGGCATTTTAAAGGGAACGTGTATCAGATTATAACGATTGCGCGCCACTCGGAAACAAAGATGAAGATGGTGGTGTATCAGCAGCTTTATGCGCCGTATGAGGTGTATGTCAGGCCGCTTGATATGTTTATGAGCAAAATTGACACGTATAAGTATCCGAACGAAAAACAGAAATACCGCTTTGAACGGATTGATATCCGGGGCGAGGAGACGGTTGAGACGCCCAAGGAAAGCTCTGCAGAGACCTTAAACCGGATTTTAAGCAGGGGGAAGAAAGAGAACGAAGGCGCGCAAGGGACTGCAAAAGCGGACACAGGGGCAGACCAGAAAGAGGAGGAGTTTGTGCTTGACCCGGGGCTTGTCGAATTTTTAGATGCGGACAGCTATGAGAAAAAGCTACAGATTTTAAGCACGCTTCACAACCGAATAACAGATGCTATGATTGATACGATGGCGGTCAGCCTTGACACGGAGGTGAAGGAGGGCGACATTGAGACGCGCTACGCGGAAATCCGAAACTGCCTGATTACAATGGAACGCTTTGAGTGCAACAGACTGCGGTAAGGGGAGGCGAAAATGAAATTATTATCGATAGCAGTACCATGCTACAATTCATCGGCTTACATGAGAAGATGCATCGATTCCCTTCTGCCCGGTGGTGAAGATGTGGAAATCATCATTGTCAATGACGGCTCTAAGGACAATACGGCGGACATTGCGGAGGAATACAGGGAACGTTTTCCAAGCATCATAAAAGTCGTGAATAAGGAAAACGGAGGTCATGGTTCGGCGGTGAATGCCGGAATGGCGTGTGCAAAAGGGTTGTATTTCAAGGTGGTTGACAGCGACGACTGGGTAAATCAGAGCGCGTATATCAAAATTTTGGATACGCTCAAGGAGCTGCTTAAGGACGGGAAGACCGTGGATTTGTTTATCAGCAATTACGTTTACGAAAAAGAGGGCGAGCGGCGCAAGAAGGTGATGAAGTACCACCACGCACTTCCACAGGAACAGATTTTTACGTGGAAGGACGTCAGGCATTTTCGCGTCGGACAGTATATTCTCATGCATTCGGTCATCTACCGGACAAACCTGCTTCGGGAGTGCGGGCTAAGGCTGCCGGAGCATACCTTTTATGTGGACAATATCTTTGTATTTAATCCACTGCCATATGTCAAAACGATGTATTATCTTGATGTCAATTTCTACCGTTATTTTATTGGCAGGGCTGACCAGTCGGTCAATGAGCAGGTCATGATTGGGAGAATTGACCAGCAGATAAAAGTGAACAAATTGCTGGTGGATTATTATGTGAGTGAAAAACAGCACATTGTTGTAAATGGTAAACTGCGGCGCTATATGCTGAACTATCTTGATATCATAACAACTGTTTCTTCCGTGCTGTTAATTCGTTCGGAGCAGGAAGAAAATTTGGAAAAGAAGAAAGAGCTATGGAATTATATCAAGGAAAAAGACCGATGGATTTGGAGACATCTGCGTTTTGGGATACTGGGAAGTGCAATGCACCTGCCCGGAAAACTTGGAAGGAAAATCACGGTGGACGGCTACAAAATCTGTCAGAGAATTTTTCACTTTAATTAATGCAAGGCTTGTAAAGCGTGCGAAAAAAAGGTATACTTAAAAGACATTTTATAAATATGGAGGAAGAAATTCATGTATTCATTTGACGAAATAAGAAACGTTGACCCGCAGATAGCAGACGCGATTGTTGCGGAGCAGGAGAGACAGAACAGCCATATCGAGCTGATTGCGTCCGAAAACTGGGTGAGCAAGGCAGTCATGGCGGCGATGGGAAGCCCGCTGACCAATAAATACGCGGAGGGGTATCCCGGAAAGCGCTATTATGGCGGCTGCGAGTGTGTCGATGTGGTGGAAAACCTTGCGATTGAGCGCGCAAAGGAGCTGTTTGGCTGTGACTATGCAAACGTGCAGCCGCATTCGGGCGCGCAGGCAAATATGGCGGTGCAGTTTGCCGTGCTTGAGCCGGGCGACACGATTATGGGTATGAACCTTGACCACGGCGGTCACTTGACACACGGTTCCCCGGTCAATATGTCGGGAAAATATTTTAACGTGGTGCCTTACGGTGTGAACGACGACGGATTTCTTGATTATGATAAAATGCGGGCGCTTGCGTTGGAGCACAAGCCAAAAATGATTATTGCGGGTGCGAGCGCGTATGCAAGAACAATTGATTTTAAAAAGTTCCGCGAGGTCTGTGATGAAGTGGGCGCTGTCCTGATGGTGGACATGGCGCATATCGCGGGACTGGTTGCGGCGGGGCTTCATCCAAGCCCGATGCCGTACGCGGACGTTGTGACGACGACGACGCACAAGACGCTTAGGGGACCTAGGGGCGGACTGATTCTTGCCAACAAGGAGGCAGCGGAGAAATTTAACTTTAATAAAGCGATTTTCCCCGGTATTCAGGGCGGTCCTTTAATGCATGTGATTGCGGCAAAAGCGGTTTGCTTTCAGGAGGCGCTTCGCGATGACTTTAAGGCGTACCAGCAGCAGATTATCAATAACGCGCAGGCGTTGTGCAAGGGGCTTTTGGCGCGCGACATTAAAATCGTGTCAGGCGGTACGGACAACCATTTGATGCTTGTTGACCTTACTACATACGATTTGACGGGTAAGGCAGTGGAGAAGCTGATGGACGAGGCGCATATCACGTGCAACAAGAATACCATTCCAAACGATCCCAAGTCACCGTTTGTCACAAGCGGTATTCGTCTGGGAACGCCTGCGGTTACAAGCCGTGGCATGAAGGAGGACGATATGGACAAAATTGCCGAGGCGATTGCGATGGTGATTAAGGGACAGGAGAGTGCAGTGGCAGATGCGCGCGCAATCGTGCAGTCGCTCACGGAGAAATATCCACTGGATTAATTTACGGACAGATGTCGGCATGGCGGCAGGTAAGAGGAGCCGCCGCCATGTGCGGACTGGTTTAGGGGAGCTATGAAAGACGAAGAGATTAAGAGGGAGAAGCGCAGGCGCAGGCGTATCAGAAATCAGATTTTTGCGTATTTTGTGATTGTTCTGTTTGGTGTGGCGGTGCTTGCCGGATTATATTTTGGTGTCAATGGCGTAATCAGGTATCTGAAAAATTATAATGACAAGGTGAGCGAGGTCATCGCGGAGGCGGAGTCAAGCGCAGCGGCAGAGCTTGAGAGTGAGCTGCCGCAGGAGCAAAGCGAGCCGCCGACGGTGCCCGAGGAGAAGGATTATACGCCAAAGCTGTCCGATGATCCGTTAGGAGAGCTTGTGGATAAGCTTTTGCAGGATATGAGCGTTGAAGAAATGGTTGCCGGAATGTTTATGGTGACGCCGGAGGCGCTCACTGGCGTGCAGACGGTTGTTCAGGCGGGGGACGGCACAAAAGACGCGCTTGCCGAAAAGCCTGTCGGCGGGATTGTCTATTCGGCGAAGAATTTTAAGTCAAAAGAGCAGTTTCAGGAAATGCTTGAAAACACGAAAGGCTTTTCCAAATATCCGCTTTTCATGGCAGTGACGGCGGAGTGTGGCACGGAGTCCTCCTTTGGGATAGCGGACACAAAAAAGGCGTCGGAGCTTACGGACACGGATGCCGCAGGTGAGGCGTACACGGTCGTTGCACAGACGCTTGCTTCGTATGGTATCAACATGGACTTTGCGCCAGTGGCTGAAATTGTGTCCTCGGACGGTGACAGCAGCCTTCAGGGACGGACGTTTGGCTCGGATGCTGCGGCGGTTGCACCGCTTGTCAGCGCTTCGGTGCAGGCGTTGCAGGAAAATGGTGTCAGCGCCGTGATTCAGAAGTTTCCCGGCGCGGGAACGGGTCAGAAGTCGCTTGAGGAGTTGAAAAACAGCGAGTTTATTATTTATGAGGCGGCAATTTTGAACGGGGCGGACTGTATCATGGTTTCGAATATGAGTTCGAAAGGGCTGGACGCTTCCGGCACGCCAAATGCGCTTTCCGGTGCGGTTATCACGGACGTACTGCGCGGCAGCTTGGGGTTTGACGGCGTGGTTATCACGGACGCGCTTGACGAGGAAAGTATAACGCAAGGCTATACGCCTGCCGAGGCAGCGGTCGCGGCGATTACGGCGGGGGCGGACGTTTTGTACCGGACTGCGGATTTTGACGAGGCGTATGCGGGTGTTTTACAGGCAATTGAGGACGGGAAAATCACGAAGGAGCGTATTCGGGAGTCGCTGGTAAGGATTTACCGGGTGAAGTATCAGGATACGGTTTTAGAGTAGGGCTGTTGGATTTATGGGAATTTAAGCAGGCTATTTCTGTATGTTCTTATTCCCGTATTGGAAAAATTTGCTGAAATTTTGCTGAAAGCGGGAAAAAACGGTTGACATGTCGATAAAATTATAGTAATATATATCTTGTTCGTGAGAACGGGATATAAACGCGATAGTGGCGTAGTTGGTAACGCGCGACCTTGCCAAGGTCGAGACCGCGGGTTCGAGCCCCGTCTATCGCTCTTATAAAAGCTTAGATTTTCTAGGCTTTTCTTTTGCATATTGCATTTCGTGTTGGCAAAACATAAAAACTTTCTTTCAAAAACATACAATAAAAAACGCTAAGTAATTGTGATGCTTAGCGCTTTTTGCTATATATTTTCAAAGAAATTATGCTTATAAAAGCAAATTTGCAATATTAATACAAAAGCCTTCATAAATGCAGACAGGCACATCATCTTCAAGGTTGTATTGGTTGGATTTTTCTTCTGTCTCAAAGTCGTACACGGTAACAGTCTTTTTCTGCGGATTGACAATCCAGTATTCGCGGACGCCGGCAGTGCGGTATTTGAAAAGCTTAATCCCGTAATCGTTTTGTGGGTTGGACGGGGAAGTGATTTCAATAATCCAGTCTGGGGCACCGTTACAGCCGTTCTCATTTAACTTGTTTTTGTCACAGACAACGGAAATATCCGGTTCAACATAGTTTCGGTCATCTTCATTCAGAAATACGGAAAACGGAGCGGAATAAACCTCGCAGTCCCCCTTTTTATCACGAATATAGTTTTCGATTGTCCATTCTAACAGATGCGAAAGCCGTTGGTGAATGTGGTTTGGCGGCGCCGTCATATACATCTGCCCGTCAATCAGTTCTGCCCGCTGTCCGTCGGGAAGGGCGAAAATGTCTTTGAGTGTATAATTTTTTTCCTGTGGGAATGCCATGTCGATAACCTCCTTAGAAAATAGCTGCGTTATTTTTCTCCAACCCTAAAACACAACCTCCATCGTACAAGCCCGCGCGTCAGGAGTGATTACGGAGTCGTTGCCATCAATTAAAATCATGCCGTTCGCCGCGCTTTTGGCGTACATGTTCACCATACGCACCGTGTAGGGCATTGCGCCGTCCGAGGCGATATGAATGCTGTGCCCGTTGCGCTTAAGAGAGACGCAGAGCGCAGGCATTTCAAAATCATCACCATAGACGTCCGCGTCAACGCGCACATTGTTGCGAAGCGCATATACGCGCAGCTCACAGCGTTCCTCCTGTGTACCTGTCCCAAACCGCTCCACGATAACGGAGTTTTCGCGCACCAGTAAAATGGCATCGCCTGTGGGCATTTCTTCTATTGTATTTCCTCCCGGATATTCTTTCCCCGTATGAAAGTTTGTCCAGACACCGTCAGGCAGAAAAAACCGCACCGCGTGTCCCTTATCGGGGGCAGGTATCATAATCAGGTTCTTATTGAGAATATATTGTTTTTCCAAAGCGGCAGACCTCTTTTCTACATATTTTTGCATTTTTGTGTTTAATTCTGTTTATATAATATAATAACATGTATTTGTAAAAAAAATCTATATTTTCGCATACTTTTTCAGAAGAATGTGATAAAATGAAATTATAAGAAATAAGCGGTAAAGGAGGAATTTCTATGAAACTGACTTTTGTGGGTGCAGACCATCAGGTGACGGGAAGCTGTCATTATTTAAATGCCTGCGGAAAGCATATCCTTGTGGACTGCGGAATGCAGCAGGGCGCAAATCCCTTTGAGTGCTGCGAGCTCCCTGTGGACGAGGCGCAGATTGACTATGTGTTTCTGACGCATGCGCACGTGGACCATTCCGGCAATCTGCCGCTTCTGTATGCGAGGGGCTTTCGGGGGCGGGTGTTCACGACGGAGGCGTCTGCCGATTTGTGCTCGATTATGCTGCGTGACTGTGCGCACATTCAGATGCAGGAGGCGGAGTGGAAAAACCGTAAGGCAAAGAGAAGTTCCGGAATACAGGCGGTGGAGCCGGCATATACAATGGAGGACGCGGACGGCGTAATCCGGTGCATTGTGCCGTGTGCATATAATGCAGTCGTGGAGATTAGCGACGGGATTTCCATTCGGTTTACCGATGTGGGGCATCTGCTTGGCTCCTCAAGCATTGAGGTGTGGCTGCGTGAGGACGGCGTGTCCAAAAAGATTGTCTTTTCGGGCGACATCGGGAACAAGAACCAGCCGTTAATCAAGGACCCGATTTACACGGACGAGGCGGACTATGTGGTGATGGAGGCGACGTACGGCAACCGTTATCACGCGGCGGGCGAGAAGCCGGAGTATGTCACGGACCTTGCGGAGGTGATTAACAAGACCTTTAAGCGCGGCGGGAATGTGGTCATTCCTTCGTTTGCGGTTGGCAGGACGCAGGAAATGCTGTACTTCCTGCGCAAAATCAAGGAGGATAACCTTGTGCCTGATTTTCCGTACTTTGAGGTGTATGTGGACAGTCCGCTCGCGGTGGAAGCGACGGGCGTTTTTCAGAAAAATATCTACACCTGCTTTGACGAGGAGGCGATGGAGCTTGTCAGGAGGGGGATAAATCCACTGAATTTTCAGGGCTTGAAGCTTGCCATCACGAGTGAGGAGTCAAAGGAGATTAACTTTGACGAGACGCCGAAGGTCATCATTTCTGCAAGCGGCATGTGCGAGGCAGGACGTATCCGGCACCATTTGAAGCATAATCTGTGGAGACCGGAGTGTACTATTCTCTTTGTCGGCTATCAGGCGGCGGGAACCTTGGGACGCGCGCTGATTGAGGGCGCGGGAGAGGTGAAGCTTTTTGGCGAGGAAGTGGAGGTGCGTGCCGAAATCGGGCAGCTTCCCGGATTGAGCGGCCATGCGGACAAGGGCGGACTGATTGAGTGGGTGAATGCGTTCCGCAAAAAGCCGGAGCGTGTGTTCATCGTTCACGGCGAGGATACGACGTGCAGCCTGTTTGCGGACTGCCTGCATGACGAGTACGGATATGAGGCATATGCGCCGTATTCGGGTACACGGGTTGATTTAATAACAAATGCTATTGAATATGAGGCGGCTCCGGTTGTACTCAAGAAGCGCGCGCGCGCGGCGTCCGATATTTTTGCAAGACTTATTGCGGCAGGACAGCGTCTTATCGGCATTATTTACAAGAACGAGGGCAGGGCGAACAAGGATTTGGCAAAGTTTGCGGATCAGGTGAATGCGCTTGCTGACAAATGGGAACCGTGAGGGAATGAGAGATGAATTTAATTGCGGCGGTGGACAGGAACTGGGCGATTGGGAATAAGAACGCGCTTTTGGTGAAAATCCCGCGTGACCAGAAGCTGTTTTTTGAAATGACGCAGGGGAAAGTGGTTGTGATGGGGCGCAATACGCTCGAAAGCCTTCCGCAGAAGCAGCCGCTCAAAAACAGGGTGAATATCGTGCTGTCCACCAATCAGGATTATGTGGTCAAGGGCGCGACGGTGGTGCATTCCTTGGAGGAGCTTTTCGGGGAACTGCGGCAGTATGAAAGCAAGGACGTGTTTGTGGTCGGCGGAGAGATGGTGTACCGCGCGCTTCTGCCGTACTGCGACACCGCACATATCACGAAGATTGACTATGCATATGAGGCGGACGCCTATTTTCCGTGCCTTGACGAGATGCCGGAGTGGGAGCTTGTGGCGGACAGCGAGGAGCAGACTTATTTTGACTTGGAATATTATTTTCTCCAATATCAAAAAACACGTCCAAAAGCATAAAAGATAAATATTGCTTTTATGAAGTTTAGTGATATAATAAAAAATAAAAAATTGTTATATTTTTTGGAAAAAGGAGAGATGAGACATGGAGAAGAAGGACTTGGACTGGTCAGGTCTTGGCTTTGGCTACAGACAGACCGAGAAACGCTACGTTACCAATTTTAAGGACGGCGCATGGGACGCGGGCGGTCTTACGGACGACGCGAATATCGTGCTGAGCGAGTGCGCGGGCGTATTGCAGTATGCGCAGACCTGCTTTGAGGGCCTGAAGGCATACACGACGCAGGACGGGAAGATTGTGGTATTCCGCCCCGATTTGAACGAGCAGAGAATGCACGATAGCTGTGTGCGTCTTGAGATGCCGCCACTTCCTGCGGGACGCTTTGTGGAAGCGGTGAAGCAGGTCGTAAAGGCGAACGAGGCATATGTGCCGCCTTACGGTTCCGGTGCGACGCTTTACATCAGACCGTATATGTTTGGTTCCAATCCGGTCATCGGCGTAAAGCCGGCAGATGAATATCAGTTCAGGGTTTTCTGTACGCCTGTTGGGCCGTATTTTAAGGGCGGCGCGAAGCCGCTGACAATCCGCGTAAGTGATTTTGACCGCGCGGCGCCGCACGGCACAGGCCATATCAAGGCGGGCTTGAATTACGCGATGAGCCTCCATGCGATTGTCTCGGCACACAATGAGGGCTTTGACGAGAATATGTACCTTGACCCCGCAACGCGCACAAAGGTTGAGGAGACGGGCGGCGCGAACTTCCTGTTTGTCACGAAGGACAACAAGGTGGTAACGCCGAAGTCTGACAGCATTCTTCCGTCGATTACACGCCGCTCGCTGATGATTGTGGCGAAGGAATACCTTGGCTTGGAGGTTGAGGAGCGCGAGGTGCTTCTTAGCGAGGTGAAGGATTTTGCGGAGTGCGGGCTTTGCGGTACGGCGGCAGTGATTTCCCCGGTTGGCAAGATTGTGGATCACGGGACGGAAATCTGCCTGCCTTCCGGTATGGACGAGATGGGGCCTGTTACCAAGAAGCTTTATGATACGCTTACCGGAATTCAGATGGGACGGCTGGAAGCGCCCGAAGGGTGGATTGTGGAAATCTAAATAAGAATAAGAAGCGGATAAAACGGCAGCATTTTGACATGGGGTTGAAATGCCGCCGTTTTTTGTGTGCCTGCGTGCTTTTTACCAATTGATTGTTAAATGTTTGTCAAAGATTGCGGAAGAATTGATACAAATGAACCAAAATCAGATTTCAGAGGAGTGAGAGCACATGATTACGTCCATTGCACAGCTATGCAGGGAAAAGGGGGTGAAGCCGGAGGCGACCATTTATGGGCAAAGCAGCAGGCAGATGCTTGATTTTCAAATTGTATCAGGTGATTTTTACCGGTTTGTCCAAAAAGAAAATGGAAAATATGCATTGCGCTACAAGGAATGCGTGGAGATTTTTGATTTTCCAATGCTGTCACGGCTCCTTTTGCCCCTTCGGCATGTCAATGCCCCCCTTCAACATAAGCTTCCGTATTTTACAGCCGGAATGTCGGATATTGCTGAAAAAATGAGCGCGGGAGAGCAGATGGCGGTAGAAGGAGGACCGTGTCTGTTCGGGACAGACGAGGTAATGGCAGAGGTTCTCAGGAAAGACGGGACAAGCGCTTTGTTTGATTATAATACGGGAAAATCTTATTTGGTGCATGGGGAGCCTGACAGGACGCATGATTTTCGGGAATTTGTCACAGCTCATGCAGGGCAGATAGCGGCAGTCCATTTTCAGAACAGGAAAAAGGGGCTGACATTGCAGGAATGGCTGTTTGTCAAATATCCGTTTGAGGTTGCAAAAGCAGTATCCGCCCCGCTCGTCATACCAATACCGGACATGTCTTATGTAAAATACCTTGACGCGGTTTTAAAGGACGTGGACAAAAAGGTACGGCAGAATGCGCTTGAGGAATTTCGGGCTGTCGGGTATGAAATCAGCAGGCTCTATCTGGAGCTGATTGCGCGCATGCGGGACTTGTATCGGGAGGTTTGCTGTGAGGTGGTACATGAGCGGGAAACACGGCTGTGCCAAAAATTTTACGAAGCACGCAGTCCCTTTATGGAACGCAATAAAATCCTTAGAGGACTGACCGGGATACCTGAAAAGCTGGAATCCATCAAGGATTATGTATCCATGCCTGCACTTCCGTATTATTTGTTTGGCATCCGGAATGTGATAGAGGTTGACAGCATGGACGAGACGGATTCCTTTCGCAAATGCCGCAAGGCACATAAGGGAAGCCTGACGCTTGCGTGCATTCTGCTGCCGGAGCTTTTGTCAGGGGATCAGGTGCATACCATTTTTGATGCGCCGTGGGAGCGAAAGGAGTATGGGAACTATGTTGTGGAGTAAAAAATGGAGAAAAGCCCTTTGCCTGCTTTTGTGTACTGTATTTTTTGTATCATTAAGTGTCGCTTTACAGATGCCGCTTCAGGAAGCGTTTCAGGGCAAAATCAGGATAACACAGGGGTATAGTGCCAGACAGGGGAAAGACGGGGTGTATTACGTTTTGGATAATGGGCATGAACGGCTGATTTGCTTTGACAGGACGGGAAGGGTACGGTTTGTCATAGAAAATCCGACCGATGCAGAAGGGGATACGCTGTATATTGATGATTTTTTTATCTCAGGGGACGGGATATATCTGTCCGTTACAAAATGGGATAAAATGCGCATCATGCAGGAGAAAATACTTTTTTATGATGCAAACGGACGCTATGCGGGTTCGTTTTTGGAACGGGATTATTCGGAATATAGAACCAATAAGCACCGCTTTTATGGAATAAACGAAAAGAACGGTATGGCTGCTGTGCTTGTTCTGATGGGGATTGGCGCCTCTTTTGGGAAGACGGTGCAGCAGAATTATTATCTGTGCCTAAAAGAGGTAAATCAGTACGGGGTAGATAAAGCGATGGGCGTTTACAATTTTTGTTTGACGCAGTCAATTATTTTTCCGGTATGATTGCGCGCTACCGGATTTATATGGAAGGAATTTTAAATTATACCCTGACAAAAATTGATGCAGATGACTTGGAGCGCTGTATCCGTACGGGAAAAAAGTCCGAGGCTTATGAAGAGACACAGCGCGTACTTGACCGGATTAAGGAAAACTATGAGATTGCGTTTATTTATATTGTCAAGCCGTTAAACACGGAAAAACGCGACAATATGATTGATGTAATGTCGGGCGTTACATCATATGAACGGGAGCATGAGAAGGACACGCTTACCGTGCTTGGAGCGCTTACGGGAACGTCCTATACGAGTGAGGTTGCGGCAAATTATCTTGCAAGGATGGACGGGGACGATGCACAGATTACGTATTTTAGGAACAGGACGCGCTTTGGGAACGATTTTACAGGGCTGGTGCCAATCGTAAATTCGGACGGGGAGAAGGTTGCGATTTTGGCTGTGGATATTTCTGTTGATGAAATCGGAAATACCCTGATGCACCATATGAGCCTGATGTTTCTGGGAACGGTTTTTCTCATCGCGCTGTTTCTGACCGGAATTTACCGATGGCTTAAAAACAGCGTTATCGTGCCGATTGCAAGGATACAAAAGGCGGCGGAGCGGTTTCTGAAAAGCAGTCATGAAGCGGCAGAGTCGGACCGGATTGATTTTGAGGAGTTAGGGCTTTGCTCCGATGATGAGATACAGGCGCTTGCCGAAGCGCTTGCCACGATGGCGGACGATTTGAAACGCTTTATGAAGGACTTGATAACACAGACAAGAGAGAAGGAGCGTATCGGCACGGAGCTTGCCTTGGCAGCTAGGATACAGGCGGATATTCTGCCCTGTACTTTTCCGGCGTTTCCGGACAGAGATGAATTTGATATTTACGCGATGATGAGCCCTGCCAAGGAGGTCGGGGGCGATTTTTATGATTTTTTCATGGTAGATGACAGGCATCTGACGATTGTGATTGCGGACGTGTCCGGCAAAGGCGTTCCGGCTGCGCTGTTTATGGTGATTGGCAAAACGCTGATTAAGGATCATACACAGTCGGGAGGCGACTTGGGAACGGTATTTACAAAGGTAAATGATTTGCTGTGCGAATCCAATAAAGAGGGCTTGTTTATTACGGCGTTTGAGGGTGTGCTTGACCTTGTGACCGGGGAATTTCGTTTTGTCAATGCAGGGCATGAGGTTCCGTTTCTTTGCAAAAAAGGCGGTGTTTTTCAGCCACATAAGCTTAGTGCAGGTTTTGTGCTTGCCGGTATGCAGGGAATGCGTTATGCGTGCGGCGTCATGCAGCTTGGCGAGGGCGACCGGATTTTTCAGTATACGGACGGCGTGACGGAGGCAATAAACGCACAGGAGGCGTTTTACGGCATCAACAGGCTTGAGGCAGTGCTTGCCGGCAATTCCGACGCCGCGCCAAAAAAGCTGCTGCAGACGGTAAAGGAGGACATTGATGTGTTTGTCGGGAGCGCACAGCAGTTTGATGATATTACAATGCTTTGTCTGGAGTATAGGAAACGGATGAATTTAAATTCAAAAAAACGGAATTAGAAAAACTGGAAAAAGCCGTGACAAATCCAAAAAATAATGGTAAAATAAATTTGTTTCGTTTATCAGGGATAAAAAGCGGACGGGAGGAATGCCATGAGTGCCTTTAAGGAAAGCCTTTATGAGAAAAAGAGCTTTATTTATCAAGTGGGGGAGGATTATTATGCCATCGGTGCAAATACCTTTGCAAAGCTTACGGACTCCCCGGAAATTGACAATTTAGAGCTTTTGCAGAATGCTTTAAAAAAGGAAAACGAAAGGCAGATTGCAAAGTATTACGAGAAAATCGCACGCATTGCAAATTCCTACCGTGTGGATGCACGTGAGCATTTTAAGCTGCGTGACAAGCTGTTCACTTTTCTTGATGAATTGAAAAAAAATGATAAGACATCTTTTGAGGGGCTTTTGGCGCAGGTATCCTTGGTTGATACGCTTGCGGAAAAATATCAGTCATAAATTCCAAAAATTACTTGTCCAACTTGCTAGACAAAACAATAGAATTGTGTTATCATTACAAAAGCTGCACCCGTAGTCTAATGGATAGAACGAAGGCCTCCGACGCCTTTAATGCAGGTTCGATTCCTGTCGGGTGCATTTGTATGTGTAAAAATGTTCCGAGCTTGGAGGAAATTACGGGAAGGAGGACATATGGCAAAGAAAAAGAACCAAAAAAAGAATAAGCCCCAGCAAACGACAACGACAAATGAAGTAAAAAAACAGAATGATGCAGAAGTAAAAAGTGCGGAAGCTGTTGAAGATATAAAAAATGCGGACACCGGTACAACGGTTGCAAAGACCGTACAGAAGGAAGAAACGGTGCCTGACGCGCAGGCTGTTGAACTTAAGAAAAAGAAGGCACAGAAGGAAGCGGAGGAAAAGGAAGCTGCCAAAAAGGAGTCTTTCAAGAAGGCGGCAAGAAAACCACAGACAGTAAATACGGTTCTGAAGGGGAAAGAAATTGCCCCGGTATCATCGGAGCAGGTGAAATTAATCGCAATCAGTGCACTAAAGGTTCTGCTTCCCGTAGCGGCGTGTGCAATCGTGATTGCTTTTATTATCTCAATTGTCAGCGCAAACAGCTCTGATGATGCGGACAGCGCGGCAAACCTCGATCAGGACATTGAGGCAGCCCAGTACACGGACGAGCCTTTGCAGGAAAATGCATACGCAGATGTCAATGCGCTGATGGATCGCTTTTTTAAGGCGCTTGCCGACGGCGATATGGACACAATCGTTGCATTGCGGGACTACAACGATGACACGTCGCTGATTACATATGAAAAGCGCAGCGAGTATATTGAGGAGTACACGAATGTCACGTGCTACACAAAGCCGGGGCTTGAGGAAAACTCCTATTTTGTCTATGTTTCCTATGATGTAAAAATCAAGGGAATTGATACGATGGCACCCGGACTGAATGCGTTTTACGTTTACACCGCGCAGGACGGCAGCCTGAAAATCGATGGCGACATGGAGAGCAATGTGGACGCCGCGTTTAAGCTTGTGACCAATCAGGACGACGTAGTGGATTTGTATAATCGGATTGATGTGGATTATAACGCGGCGGTTGCGTCGGACGAGGCATTAAACACGTTTATGGAGGAGCTGCCGGGCAAGGTAACGACGTCTGTCGGGGAAGCGCTTGCGCAGCTTGAGGAACAAAATAATGAAACAGATGCCGCGCAGGAGAGTGAGACCAGCGAGGCAGAAACGACGCAGCAGCAGGCATCAGAAGAACAGCCGCAAAATCAGGCAGTCAACCAGCTTGTGCGGGCGACTGACACAGTCAATGTCCGCAAGTCCGACAGTGAGGAAGCCGACCGTATCGGAAAGGTATCGCCGGGAACGGAGCTGACGCGCGTTGAGGAACGGATAAACGGCTGGAGCAAGGTCATCTACGAGGGTAGCGAGGCGTACATAAAGAGCGATTACCTTGAAGTCATCTCCACGGAGGAGGCAGGCGAAGTAATCGGCTCGGTGAAGGCAATGACGAATGTCAATGTCAGAAGCGCGGCGAGTCAGGATTCGGAAAAGCTTGGCGTGGCACAGGCGGACACCTCCTATGAGCTTTTGCAGGATTTGGGCGAATGGTACAGAATCAAATATAATGGGATAACAGGTTATGTAAAGGCAGAATTTTTTGAGTAGTGTCTTGTTAGAGAAAACCCATGCGGTCAAAATGGCTGCATGGGCTTTGTATATCCCTTTCCAAAGCTGGAAATAATAGAGAACATGGAACGAAAGTACAGGCTTGTGTGACCACAGGCTTGCAGATTGAGGTTGCATGGAGGTTATGAATGAACAGTGATGACAGGGAAATCTTAAAGGCAGTGCAGAAAAATGCAGACATGGCAATCAAGACCATTGACGTTGTGGCACAAAAAGCGCACAGCACCGCGCTTTCGCGTGAGCTTGCCAAGGATAAGCTGATGTATTCGGTGATACAGAACAAGGCAACTGACCGTCTCAATAACGAGCAGGCGGACAGTTATCAGCCCAGTGCGGCTGCGGACATGCTGCTTGCCGGAGGGCTTCATATGAACACGCTTGCGGATTGCAGTACGGGAAAGCTTGCGGAGTTAGTCATACAAAACAGCAGCCGCGGGCTTACGGGAATGTGGAAATCCATCAACCGTCATCAGAATTACTGCAATACATCAATGGAGGTTGCAAAGGAGTTCATGACCTTTGAGGAAAAGACAATCGCGCGGCTGAAAAAATTTTTATGATTTTATTGACTTTTTATTATAAAAGGAATGCTTAAGATGAGACTGAATAAGTATATTGCGGCGTGCGGTGTCTGCTCCCGCAGGGAGGCGGATAAGCTGATTGCGGGCGGCAGGGTGCGTGTGAACGGGCAGACTGGCATAAGTGGAATGCAGGTGTCGGAGGAAGATTTTGTGGAAGTGGACAAAAAAGCCATAAGACCTGCGTTATCAAAAACCGTGTTGGCGTATCATAAGCCAGTAGGCGTGACCTGCACCGAAAAGGATAAACACGCCGAAAAAACGATTGTCGAGGCGCTTGATTACCCTGTGCGGCTGACCTATGCCGGGCGGCTTGACAAAGAGTCGGAGGGGCTCATAATCATGACAAATGACGGGGAGCTCATTCAGGCTATGATGAAAGCGGCGAACCATCATGAAAAGGAATATATCGTAACGGTTGACAGGGAGATTACGGACAGCTTTTTGGAGGGTATGGCAAAGGGCGTGTATTTGGAGGAACTGGACGAGACGACAAGACCGTGCAGTCTTGAAAAAATGGGGAAAGATACCTTTAAAATCATACTTACCCAAGGGCTGAACAGGCAGATTCGAAGGATGTGCGCGCAGCTTGGGTATGGTGTCAGACGTCTTGTCCGCGTTCGGATTATGAATATCGGACTTGGGGCGTTGCAGGCGGGAGAATACAGGGAAATCAAGGGCGAGGAGCTTTTTTGCCTGTACAGGCTTTGCAAGATGGAGCAGGCTGTGGAGGCTGTGAAAGGAGCAGGTTACAAAAATGGCAGTAGGGAATGAAGCGATACATAGAATGAAGGAGCTTTGCGGGCGGCTCAATGAGGCGTCAAAGGCATATTATGCGCAGGACCGGGAAATCATGAGTAATCGTGAATACGACGCCCTCTATGATGAGCTTGAGGCGCTAGAGCAGGAGACGGGCATGGTGCTTGCGGGGAGCCCGACCATGCGCGTGGGCTATGAGGCGGTGGACGAGCTGCCAAAGGAGGCGCACGAGACACCAATGCTTTCGCTTGGCAAGACGAAGGAGCGGGAGGAGCTTAGAAGCTGGCTTGGCGATAAGGAGGGGCTTTTAAGCTGGAAGCTTGACGGGCTGACGATTGTGCTCACCTATCAGAACGGCACGCTTGCAAAAGCGGTCACGCGCGGCAACGGCGAGGTCGGCGAGGTTATCACGAACAATGCGCGTGTGTTCCAGAACATTCCGCTAAAAATCAAGTATCAGGGCGAGCTTATCCTGCGCGGCGAGGCGGTTATCACGTATGACGATTTTGAGGCGATTAACAGCCGGATTGCCGATGTGGAGGCGAAGTACAAAAATCCTAGGAATTTGTGTTCAGGCTCGGTGAGACAGTTGAACAATCAGATAACGGCGCAGCGCAATGTGCGTTTTTACGCGTTCTCCCTCGTGCAGGCGCAGGAGGATAACGTGGCGTATGATTTTGGAAATTCGCGGGAAAAGCAGTTTGCGTTCCTTGCGGAGCAGGGCTTTGATGTGGTGCAGTATACGCGGGTAAATCAGGATAATATCATAGAAGCAGTGGCGGATTATGAGAAGCGCGTTGAGACCTATGAGGTGCCTTCCGATGGTTTGGTGCTGATTTATGATGACATTGCATACGGGCGCTCGCTTGGGCGCACGGCAAAGTTTCCAAGGGACTCCATTGCGTTCAAATGGGCGGACGAAATCAGGGAGACCGTTTTAAAGGAGATTGAGTGGAGCCCGAGCCGCACGGGACTGATTAACCCGATTGCAATTTTTGAGCCGGTGGAGCTGGAGGGGACGACCGTAAGCCGCGCTTCCGTCCACAACATCAGCATTTTAAAGGGGCTAAGGCTTGGGATTGGCGACCGGATAACAGTCTATAAGGCAAATATGATTATCCCGCAGATTGCCGAAAATTTAACAAACAGTGATTCGATAGAGATACCAAAGCATTGTCCGGTGTGCGGAGGGGATACGCAGCTTCGCGCGGTCGGCGAGGTGCAGTCGCTTTATTGCACCAATCCGGATTGTGACGCAAAGAAAATCAAGTCGTTCACCCATTTCGTGGGACGTGATGCCATGAACATTGACGGGCTTTCCGAAGCAACGCTTGAGAAGTTCATTGCGAAAGGCTTTATCCACCAGTACCGTGATATTTTCCATCTTGAGGAGCATTGTGATGAAATCATTGCGATGGAGGGGTTTGGTGAAAAGTCCTATAACAGGCTGATTGAGAGCATTGACGCGGCGAGGGAGGTAGAGCTTCCCCGGTTGATTTACAGTCTTGGAATTCCGAATATCGGTCTTGCAAACGCAAAGGTCATTTGCAGGTTTTATGACTATGATTTGGCTGCCATACGGGGGGCAGGAGCGGAGGCGCTTAGCGCGATTGACGGGATTGGCGAGGTGATTGGGAAGGCGTTTGAGGATTACTTTTTAGTTGATGAAAATTGTGAACGGTTTGACAATCTTTTAAAGGAGCTTACGATTAAGAAGGAAGAAATGGACACGCAGGGGCAGTCGCTTGAGGGAAAGACGTTTGTGGTCACGGGCAGCCTTGCGCATTTTGGCAGCCGCAATGAGCTAAAGGATTTGATTGAGAGACGGGGCGGAAAGGTCGCGGGCAGCGTTTCTGCAAAGACGGTGTGCCTGATTAACAATGACATTGCGTCCTCCTCGTCAAAGAACAAGAAGGCGAAGGAGCTGAACGTGCCGATTGTGACAGAGGAACAGTTTATGGCGGATTATCTTGATATGCAGCCTTGAGCATTTTGGAATTAGAGAGATACGGAGGAAAGAAAAATGCCGATTAAAGTGCAGAGTGCGTTACCTGCGAAGGAAATTTTGGAGAACGAAAACATATTTGTCATGGATGAAAACCGTGCAATGCATCAGGACATCAGACCATTGCAGGTATGCATTTTGAATTTGATGCCGATTAAGCAGGACACGGAGCTTCAGCTTCTGCGCGCGCTTTCCAACACGCCGCTTCAGGTAGACGTGACGTTTCTGATGGTGAAAAGCCATGTGTCGCTGAACACGTCCGCGAACCATTTAAACCGTTTTTATACGACGTTTGAGGACATTAAGGAAAAACGGTTTGACGGAATGATTATTACCGGTGCACCAGTGGAGGATATGGAGTTTGAGGAAGTTGATTATTGGGATGAGATTTGCACGATTATGGACTGGGCGGAGTTTCATGTGACTTCGACGCTTCATATTTGCTGGGGTGCGCAGGCGGGATTTTATCATTATTACGGGATTCAAAAGCGAATGCTTTCGGAGAAGCTGTTTGGTATTTATTCCCATAGGGTACAGAACCGCAAGGTGCCGCTTGTCCGCGGATTTGATGATTTTTTCCTTGCACCGCACAGCCGCCATACGGAAACACCGGCAAGTGAAATTCATAAATGCAGTGCGATTACGGTGCTTGCGGAGTCCGATGAGGCGGGCGTGTTTTTGGCGTACGCGGAATATGGGAAAAAGATTTTTGTGAACGGGCATCCCGAGTATGACCGGTATACGCTGGATGCGGAGTATAAGCGGGATTTGGGAAAGGGGCTTTCGATACATATTCCGAGGAATTATTATCCGAAGGATAATCCGGGGAACAGACCGAGGCTGCAGTGGCGCTCGCATAGTAATAATCTTTATACGAATTGGCTGAATTACTACGTATATCAGGTGACACCGTATGATTTGTAGGAAAGTGCCTGAAAATGCTGTATTTATCAGGGTTTGCGTTATGTTTGGTATTTTGTGAAACTATCGTAAATTATCGCAGATTTACGTCATTTATTGCAAAAATAGGGTACAGATCTACAGGGATTGATAAAATCCTTAGTGGTATAAGTCTTGTATGTCATATTTTTGGTAAGGCACACCAATATTAGTCGTTCAGGCTTGCGCAAGAGACGAAGAAGATATTATTGTAAAAAATATTGTACAATATACGAAGTATTATAAAATCCAATTTCCAAATGTATCACGCAAGGCACTGAATATGGTTTTGAAAGTCAGAGTAAAAAGGACAGCTTACTACTTCCGCCCATCTGCAATCAGCTTAATCCCTGCGTCACGAAGCAGCTTGGCAAAGACCCCCTGTCCCTGTATCAGCTTGTTGCCAAAACTTCCGTCATATACCTGATGAACGCCGCAGCTAAGGCTTCTTGACTGTAAAATAGCAGCGTCTACCCGTGCGTCTAACGCCTACTTTAACGCGAGGGCAGCACCTTTTCGAAATTCTGCGTCAACGCTCACATGCTCCGCCGTCATGACCGTTCCGTCCACAAGCTCCGCCGACGTTCGCGGTACGCTCAGACCGCCGAGCACCTCAGGACAGACGGCTATGACCTCATGTCCTCTGATAAAACCGACAACGGCTTGATTGTAATTGTTGCCACCGTTATATTTGCAATTTTCGCCTAGAAGACAGGCGCTTACCAGTAGCTTCATCTGCTATCCTTCCCTTCTCAATAAATCCCTTTGAGCGTATATTCAGTTAAAATATGCCCTTCCATTTCCCCCTAATCATGTCATGCACAAGCTCCAGCGGGCAGGTGTATTCGGTACGGATTTTCATAAGCAGCCCCTCCTTGCCTTGCTATTATACGCAATATTTTGGCGTTCAGCAATAAAAAAATGGAATGGCATAAGCAAAATAAAATAGATTCGTATCCATATTTGTGCTAAAATAAGGATACAGAACAATAAATAAAAAATCAGGCATTGGTTGAACTATGAACGAATTACAACAGGAAATAAAGCACTTTCATGAAAAACTGACACCAATACTTGAAAAAGTTTTGGAGCAGTATCAGAAGAAACATACATCAAAAACCTATCAGACAATTATAAAGCCCTGCAAAAGACTTATTCAAAAATGCTCCTACAAAAGCAATTCAGATACAAGCTGCCTTTGCACGTTAGCATACTGGCTTTATATTTATGGAGATAAGGAGCTTGCGCTGGAGATTTGCGAGCTTGCGCATGAAGTATCGTTTTCATTTGAATTTGCCTGTTGGAATGATGGCATTCAAAATATTTATGGACTTGAAATCCGCATAGCAAGGGAATTGCTTGGTGAAAACCGAAAAAATAAACTCCCGCCCGATTTATTAGCATACTGCTTTTCCAAAAAAGTAAAAAAAGAACTCACCTACCCGAAGATTTTAAGGGAAGATAAGATTGCAGATTGCAACAGCAACTTCCTGACTACGGAATTGCTTTTGGCACTTTACAATATGATTGGACTTGGAGAAACAGGACTATATGCGCAGCTGAATGAAAATTGGGAAGCAATCGAAGAAACCATAAACTGTTATATGGATTGTCTGAAAGAGGAATAAATGCAATAACACCAATTGAAAAGTTTATGGAATTACCGCCACCCCGCAACCACCAGTTGCCAAATACGAACCCACCAGTAATTTGTCTGCCATAGGACAGTTGGTGTATAATGGCAGCAGGAGGCGGTAAAATGGAATTGAAAGAAAAGCTACAACTACTAAGAACACAAATGCGAATATCCCAAGAGGAACTGGCGGAAAGCTTAAATATTTCGCGCCAATCCGTTACCAAATGGGAAAACGGACAGTCCTTTCCCGACATTGGAAACCTAATCCGGTTAAGCGATTTATTCAAGGTTTCCATCGACCAGCTTGTAAAAGAAAACGACACCTGCAACCTCAATCTTATTCCCAAACAGCCACTAGAACATCAAGAACTCCAAATGTTTTTGGTAAGAGCCAAAAAAAGCACCTATGCCACAAATGCAAACATATGTTTAAATACAAAACCAAACACAACAGCATACCGCTACTGCGAGGGTGAATACACCTACACGGACACTTACATGGGCAGCGCGCGTTTTGCAGGAGAAGAGGCTGTTTTCTGCAAGGAGCTTCCGGTCTATGCCATGAATTATTACGGGCAGATTTTAAGCGGACAGTTCAGTATTGATTTTTTAAAAGAAATGCTCTCCCTCGTTTCCTGCGAACGGCCATTCCGGGGACCGGAATTTTACCAAAAAGGAGATTATGCATACCACTGTCAGGTGCACGGGGATTTCCATTGCTTTCACGGAAAAGAGCTTATTTACTGCAAGCATGAAAAGGTCTACTTCTGCCGGTTTCATGGAGGTGATTTGTCTTGAACATAATAGAACAGGAAATCGTGGCAAAGGACTTGGTTACAAAATCCAACCTTCCTGCCAGCGATTATGTCATCAACCCGTATGTCGGCTGTCCTCATGCCTGCAAATACTGCTATGCCCGTTTTATGAAACGGTTTACAAAGCATACGCAGGAGTGGGGGCGTTTCATTGACATAAAGCGTTGTGGGAAGCCGATTAATATCAAAAAGCTCCATCATAAATCCGTATTTATCGCGTCTGTCACGGACTGCTATAATCCGTTTGAGGCGAAATATCAGTGCACAAGAAGCATTTTGGAGCAGCTAAAGCAAGCCGACTGTCAGATTACGATTTCCACAAAATCAGACCTGATTGTAAGGGATATTGATTTGTTGAAAAAGCTGAAGCACTTAACGGTAGCCATTTCCATGAATACCTTGGATGACGGGGTTCAAAAGGACATGGACAATGCCAGCAGCATTCCACAGCGGATGGAAGCTTTAAGAGCATTGCGAAAAGAAGGGATTTACACCGTTTTATTCCTGTCCCCGATTTTCCCCTACCTTACGGATTTTCAGGAAATCGTTGCGGCGACAAAGGATTTTGTGTGTGAATACTGGTTTGAAAATCTGAACCTGCGCGGGGAATACAAGCAGGAAATTCTGACGTACATATCCCGAAAATATCCGCAGTATTTGGCGGAATATAAAGAGATTTATGAAAAGAAAAGGATGGATTACTGGGAACGGCTATCCGCCAAGATTGAGCACTATTGTTCATCAGAAAATATTTCCTATAAAAATTATTTTTACCACAGCCTGCTTGTTGCCAAGAAAAAGCAGGCAGAAGCGGACTAAACTTATGTTTAACCATTATCATTTCAATCAAACAGGAGGCGAAAATTATGACAAAACCATTTCGTGCAGACGACATGCCAATTATAGAAACAACAAGCGGAAAACTAAAAGGCTATTTTTATGACGGGGCATACATTTTCAAGGGCGTACCATATGCGTATGCCGACCGCTTCCAAATGCCCCAAAAGATACACTGGGACGGCGTAAAGGAGGCGTTTTCCTATGGATTTGTATGCCCCCTTATGGCGCAGGACACCCTGAACGCGGAGCTGTTAGTCCCCCACCGGTACTGGCCGCAGGACGAACATTGTCAGAACCTGAATATTTGGACAAAAAGCTTGGACAGCGGACAAAAAATGCCGGTTGTCGTGTGGCTGCACGGGGGCGGTTATTTTGCAGGCTCTTCCATTGAACAGGCTGCTTATGACGGATTTCATCTTTGCATGGACGGGGACGTTGTGGTCGTGTCCCTCAATCACAGGCTCAACATTTTAGGATATTTGGATCTTTCCCCGTTTGGGGAAAAATATCAAAATTCCGGCAATGCGGGACATGCGGACATGGTTGCGGCACTGGAGTGGATTCATGACAATATTGCACTGTTTGGCGGCGACGCGGAAAATGTGACGATTTTCGGACAGTCGGGCGGCGGTGCGAAGGTTGCCGATTTATTGCAGATTGAAAAAGCGGACGGACTGTTCCATAAGGGACTGATTATGAGCGGCGTTGCCGACGGGACACTCCTGCCGCCATGCACAGGGAACGGGCGCCTGATTGTCACGGGGCTTTTGGAGGAGCTTGGCATTGCGCCAAATGACGTGGAAAAGCTAGAGCATGTTCCGTATGATGTGCTTGTGAGGGCGTATACAAAGGTAAGCCCTGCAATCCGGGCGCAGGGCGGCTATATCGGAGGCGCCCCGCTTGTGAATGATTATTACTGGGGCAACCCGCTCAAATACGGATTTTGCAAGCGCGCATTTGCGGTTCCGCTGATGATGGGAAGCGTGTTCAGCGAGTTTGCGTTCGGACACACGGATTATGACAAAAATGAGCTGACGCAGGAGCAGGCAAAGGAGCTTGTCAGCGCCGTGTACAAGGAGCATACCGACGAAATGCTTGCGCTGTTCCAAGAGGCTTTTCCCGGAAAAAAGGCGACGGATTTGCTGCTGCTTGACCGCGCATTGCGACAGCCCACGAAACGGCTTGCAAAATTACATGCACAAGGGGGAGGGAGCGGCACCTATTTGTACGAGTTCACGCTGGAGTTTCCGATATATCATGAAAAAATCGCATGGCACTGCTCGGATATTCCGTTTTTCTTCCACAACACGGATTTGGTGGAGGTATGTCAAATCCCAGAGGTGGGCGAAAGGCTGGAACGGCAGATTTCGGAAGCGTTTTTGTCGTTTGCAAAAACCGGAAAACCGCAAAGCGGCGCGCTGCCTGACTGGAAGCCGGTAACACCCGACGAAGAACCGACCATGATTTTTGACAGGATATGCGAGCTGCGCTATCAGTTTGACGATAAGCTGTATGAAAAGATAGACAGCATTCTGCCGCCGTTTGATATGGAGCAGTTGACACAGGAGCAGGAAATCCAGCATTAGGCTTTTCGGGAAATTTGAAAGTAAAAAGATGTAGCAGCCGTGATTACAACGGCTGCTGCGTTTTGTGCTCCCCGATTATTTTTTCCACCCAAATCATATGATACCAACGCCCGAACTTGTACCCGCATTTGTGAAATGTCCCGACCGTCTCAAACCCCATATGCGCATGGAACGCGGCGCTGTTTTTATCCAAATATTCATCGTCCACATCGGGATAACCAATACAGGCATACAAATTCAAAAACCCAAGCGTTCGCAGCCGTTCCTCAAGCGCTTCATATAATTTCCGCCCAAATCCGCGCTTTTTGGCGGCATGGTCAAGGTAAATCGTCAGCTCGCACGAATAATCATAAGCAGCGCGACCCACAAACGCGCCCGCATAAGCGTACCCCTGAATAACCCCGTCCTGCTCAACTACAAGATAGGGATATTTTTGCATGGTACGTTCCATGCGTTTTTCAAATTCCGCTAATGTAGGTACTTCATATTCAAACGAAATCGCCGTGTGCTCCACATAGTAAGCATAAATTTCCAAAATCCGCGCCGCATCCGCAGGCACGGCGTCCCTGACAGTGACAGTGTCCATAAAAAGTCCTCCTTGGTAATCGTTCTTTTGTTTCATTATAATATAGGAAGCAGAAAATTCCTATACAAAAGATTGCAGATGACACCAAACGACAGGTATGATACAATATTCGCAAAGGGCAGAGTCAAGTGGATGGAAATATGAGATAATATTTGAAAAAATCAGATTACGGGAGGTATCTGTCATGATGAAAAATCCAGAACAGACAATCGGCAAACTTATCGAAAAATGCAGCACCACATTTCTAAGCTATGTTGATGATGAAGGGTTCCCCATCACAAAGGCAATGCTGAAACCAAGGGAGCGCGAAGGACTCCACACATTTTGGTTTAGCACCAACACCTCATCAAACAAGGTGAAATTTTTTCGGGAAAATCCAAAAGCCAGTATTTATTTCATGGACAAGCGGTTCTATCGGGGCGTAAGCCTGATTGGCAGCGTGGAAGTGTTAGAAACAAGCGAAGCTAAGGAACGGATTTGGGAAGAGGGCGACACCCTGTATTACAAGGGCGGCGTAACGGATCCCGATTACTGCGTTTTGAAGTTTACTGCAGTCAGGGGAAGATACTACGGTAATTTTTATTCGGAAGATTTTGAAATTCCGTCCCCGCATTAACAGTTGAAATATCGGGAAGTATGATATAAAATAGAACCAGTGCTTTGCCAAATTAAAAAAGGTAAAACAGGAAAGGGGCAGGACTGTTTCATGCTGCAAGGATTTTATCCCGACAAATACGTCAATTCCACATACGAAATCGACTTTGAGGCGTTCTATCAGGAAGGCTACCGCGGAATTATTTTCGATATCGACAATACGCTCGTGCCGCACGGAATGCCTGCCGACGAGCGCGCCATTGCCCTGTTTGCGCGTCTGAAACAGACAGGCTATCATGTCATCATGATTTCCAATAACAAGGAGCCGCGTGTCAAGATGTTTTGTGACGCGGTGGACGCGCCCTATATCTTCAAGGCAGGAAAGCCCAATCCGAAAAATTACAAAAAGGCCTGTGAGCGGATGGGGACGGACGAAACCGATACGCTGTTTGTCGGCGACCAGATTTTTACCGATGTGTGGGGCGCGAACAAGGCGGGAATTTATTCCGTCCTCGTAAAGCCAATTCACCCGAAGGAAGAAATTCAGATTGTATTGAAACGATATTTGGAAAAGATTGTGTTATTTTTTTATCAAAGAGCACAAAAGAGGAGGAACCCAAGTGATTGAGATAAACGGAAAAACGCGCACCTGTGGTTTAATCGGAAACCCCGTAGAGCACACCATGTCGCCGCTGGTGCACAACACGCTCGCAGAGCTTATGGGCATTAACATGACATACGTGCCCTTCCATGTAAAGGACAGGCAGCTTGACGCGGCGGTGAAGGGTGCATACGGACTGAACATTCTAGGCATGAACGTGACCGTTCCTTATAAAAAGGAAGTGATTGGTTCGCTTGCCGCAATCGATTCGCTCGCCGAAAAAATCGGTGCGGTGAACACGCTCGTGCGGGTTGAGGGCGGATACAAAGGCTATAACACGGACATGACAGGACTGCTTCGTGCGATGAAAAGTGACGGCGTGGACATCGCGGGCGAGGACGTGATTATTTTGGGCGCAGGCGGCGTCGGGCGCGCGGTTGCGTTTCTGTGTGCCGCAAACGGTGCAAACAAGGTGCATTTGCTCAACCGCAGTGTGGAAAAAGCCGTCAGCGTGGCGGCGGAGGTCAATCAGGCGCTCGGGACAAGCCATGTGGAGGCGATGGCGCTTGCCGATTATCAGACGCTTCTAGGGGGCGCGGAAAACCGTTACGTCGTGCTGCAGTGCACCAGTGTCGGTCTTTCGCCAAATGTGGACGATGTGGTAATTGCGGACGGCGATTTTTACCATTATGTCAAATTCGGGTACGACTTGATTTACTCGCCGTGGGAAACGAAGTTTATGGAGTACGTGACGGCAAACGGCGGCGTGGCGTTTAACGGGCTTAAAATGCTGCTATATCAGGCAATTGACGCGTTTGAGCTGTGGAACGGCTGCAAGGTGTCCGACGCGCACGCACAGCAGATTTATCAAAAATTAAAAGAAAGCGTGGGGGCAAAATGAGCAACATCATTCTAACCGGCTACATGGGCTGCGGCAAGACGACCGTCGGAACCTGCATTGCGGATTTGGCAGATGGCTATACCTTTGCGGACACGGACGCGCTGATTGTGGCACAACAGGGCAGAAGCATTAACGACATTTTTGAAGCAGAGGGGGAGCCCGCGTTTCGTGCAATGGAAACGGCGCTATTGGAAAAGCTGCTCACAGAAAACACGGACAGGCTTGTCCTTGCGACAGGCGGTGGTATGCCCGTAAGGGAGGAAAACAGGCGGCTTCTGAAAGCGCTAGGCACTGTGATTTACATTCGTGTAACACCCGAAACAGTCTATGGGCGTATTCAGCATGACACGACGCGCCCGCTTTTGCAGTGCGAAAACCCGATGGAGCGCATTCGGGAAATGCTTGGGGAAAGAGCGGCAGCATACGAGACGGCGGCAGATGTGATTTTGGACGCAGACCGCCTTACGCCGCGCGGGGCGGCAGAGGAAATTTTAAAGCTTGCAGGGAAAGGATAGGAGCAAAACAGATGAAGCTATTGGTGATAAACGGACCGAATTTAAATTTTTTAGGCATTCGGGAAAAGGGCATTTACGGGACACAGGATTACAATTATCTTGTGGATATGATACAGGAAAAGGCAAAAAAGGAGGACTGCGAGATTGTCTGCTTCCAGTCAAACCATGAGGGCGCAATCATCGACAGGATACAGGAGGCGTATTTTGACGGCACAAACGGCATTGTCATCAACCCCGGCGCCTACACGCATTACTCCTACGCCATTCGGGACGCGCTCGCAAGTATCACCGTGCCAAAGGTTGAAATCCACATTTCGGACATCACAAAACGCGAGGAATTTCGCAAAATTTCCGTGACAAAGCCCGCCTGCGACCATCAGATTTTCGGCAAGGGGCTTGAGGGCTACATCATGGCGATTGATTTTGTCCTGCAAAAAAATCGTGAAATGTAAAAATTAATAGTTGAAATTGACGGGAAATTGTTATAAAATGGTTTAGGATTGTAAACGTTACAAGTGAATAAGGAGAACCGTTTTGTGCGAAAACATTCAATTTGCCTGTAAAAAAGGCGCAGGACGGTCACGATAGTAGGAGGAAGATTTTTTATGGTATCAGCAGGAGATTTCAGAAACGGCATTACGATAGAGTATGAAGGCAACATTTATCAGATTATCGAATTCCAGCACGTAAAACCCGGAAAGGGCGCTGCTTTTGTCAGGACAAAGCTGAAAAATATCATCAACGGAGGCGTTGTCGAGAAGACGTTCCGTCCGACTGAGAAATGTCCGCAGGCGCGTATCGACAGAAGGGAAATGCAGTACCTCTATGCGGACGGCGATATTTATAATTTTATGGACATGGAAAACTATGAGCAGATTGGCTTAAGTGCGGACAAGGTTGGCGACGCGCTCAAGTTCGTGAAGGAAAACGAGATGGTAAAGGTCTGCTCACACAACGGCAATGTGTTTGCCATTGAGCCGCCCTTGTTCGTGGAGCTTGCGATTACGGATACAGAGCCGGGCTTTAAGGGTGACACGGCGACAGGCGCGACAAAGCCTGCGGTTGTGGAGACAGGTGCGACCGTGTATGTGCCTTTGTTTGTGGACGTGAATGATGTGATTAAGATTGATACGAGAACAGGCGAGTATCTTTCAAGAGCGTAAACCGTTTTATACCGGTTGATAAAAAACTGAATGCATAAAGACAATGAAACAGAGAGTGATAGCGCGCTATCCATTCTTTTCATTGTCTTTTTTTGTGCGCATGCGGCATGGATTATGAGAAATTTAAGAAAAACAAAACAGGAGGAGTATTATGGAATTTACAAGCTTTAAGACATTGGTGAAGGAAGAAGTGGAGAGAAGGGCAGGAAGGGATTATAACGTGCGGCTTAACGACGTGATGAAAAATAATGGCGTCGTGTTAAGCGGACTGACGGTCATGCAGGACGACAGCAACATTTCCCCGACCATTTATCTGAACAATTATTATGAGGCATACGAGAACGGGCAGGCGACACTTGGAATGGTGATTAACGATGTGATGGACGTGTACAATAAAAATAAGGTAAACAGAAAACTGGATATGCGGTATTTTTTTAATTATGAGAGCATAAAGAACAGGATTGTGTTTAAACTGATTAATACGGAAAAAAATGAGGAGCTGTTAAAGGATATACCATATATGGAATTTCTCGACTTGGCGATTGTTTTTCAGGTTTCCATCGTGAATGAAAACATCGGCGCCGCGTCGATTTTAATCCATAACGCGCATACAAAGCTATGGGGCGTGGACTGTCAGGAGCTGTACAGGCGCGCGCTGCAAAATACGCCCCGGATTTTGGGGTATGAAATCCAAAGTATGCGCGATGTCATGCTTGAGATTTTGCGTGCCAAGGCAAAAAGGTGCGGGGAAGCGTGGTGCGATGATTCGATAGAGGAACTGGGACAGTGTGTCCCGATGTATGTGCTCAGCAATGTCAACCGGACGGACGGCGCGTCGTGTATGCTTTATCCGAGCTTAATCAGCGATTTTGCGATGGCGATGGGCAGTGATTTGTATATTATCCCGTCCTCCGTGCATGAGCTTTTGCTGCTGCCCGCAGGAGACGCCGACGAGAGCAGCTCCATTCGGGATATTATCCGTGAAGTCAATGAAACGCAGCTCTTGGAGGAGGAGATTTTATCGGATTCCCTCTATATTTATGACAGCGTTTTGCAGGAAATTAAAATTTTTTGAAAAATCTTTGATAAATTATTGACAATCATCCATATTGTGTATATTATGAATACGTGAAGTGCAGAAAACGACTGCACGAAGAGCCAATAACTGATTAAAAGATTGTCAAAGGAAAAGGAGAATGTGGAAAATGAGCAAGTGGGTATATTTATTCACAGAAGGTGACGCCGGAATGCGCGAGCTTTTAGGAGGTAAGGGTGCAAACCTTGCTGAAATGACAAAAATCGGTCTTCCTGTTCCGCAGGGATTTACGATTACGACAGAGGCTTGTACGCAGTACTATGAAGATGGCAGACAGATTAATGACGAAATCATGGGACAGATTATGGAATATGTTGCAAAGATGGAAGAGCTGAATGGCAAGAAGTTCGGTGATTTGAAAAATCCGCTGCTTGTTTCCGTTCGTTCCGGTGCAAGAGCGTCCATGCCGGGTATGATGGACACCATTTTGAACTTAGGCTTGAATGACGACGTTGTCGCAGCGATGATTGCAGGCAACCCTGATCCGAAGTTTGAGCGTTTCGTATATGACTCTTACAGACGTTTCATTCAGATGTTCTCTGACGTTGTTATGGAGGTTGGTAAGAAGTACTTTGAACAGCTTATCGACGAGATGAAGGAGAAGAAGGGCGTTAAATTTGACGTTGAGCTGACTGCTGCCGATTTGAAGGAGCTTGCGGAGCAGTTTAAGGCAGAATATAAGAAACAGCTTGGACAGGATTTCCCGTCCGATCCGGTTGTTCAGTTAAAAGAGGCTGTCAGAGCGGTATTCCGTTCTTGGGACAACCCGCGTGCAAATGTTTACCGTCGTGACAACGACATTCCTTATAGCTGGGGTACGGCTGTAAACGTTATGCCGATGGTATTTGGCAACTTGAATGAAGAGTCCGGCACGGGCGTTGCGTTTACGCGTGATCCGGCAACGGGCGAGAAGAAGCTGATGGGCGAGTTCCTCACAAATGCACAGGGCGAGGACGTTGTTGCAGGCGTTCGTACACCGATGCCGATTGTACAGATGGAGGAGAAGTTCCCCGAGGCATACAAGCAGTTTATCGAGGTATGCGATTTGCTGGAAAATCATTATCACGATATGCAGGATATGGAGTTTACGGTTGAGAACGGCAAGCTTTATATGTTACAGTGCCGCAACGGTAAGAGAACAGCACAGGCGGCGTTAAAGATTGCATGTGATTTGGTAGACGAGGGCATGAAGACAGAGGAAGAGGCTGTTGCAATGATTGATCCCCGTAACTTGGATACATTGCTGCACCCGCAGTTTGACGCGGCTTCCTTGAAGGCGGCAACACCGTTAGGAAAAGGCTTGGGTGCTTCACCGGGCGCTGCCTGCGGTAAGATTGTATTTACGGCTGACGACGCGGAAACATGGGCAGCAAGAGGCGAGAAGGTTGTGCTTGTCCGCCTTGAGACATCACCGGAGGACATTACAGGCATGAAGGCTGCACAGGGTATTTTGACAGTCCGCGGCGGCATGACATCGCATGCGGCAGTTGTTGCGCGTGGTATGGGTACCTGCTGTGTTTCAGGTTGCGGCGATATTGCGATGGACGAGGAAAACAAGAAGTTCACACTGGCAGGAAAAGAGTTCCACGAGGGCGACTATATTTCAATCGACGGCACGACAGGCAATATTTATGACGGACAGATTAAGACGGTTGACGCAACGATTGCAGGCGAGTTCGGCCGTATTATGGCATGGGCTGACAAATATAGAAAGTTAAAGGTTCGTACAAACGCAGACACACCCGCAGACGCAAGGAAGGCAAGAGAGCTTGGGGCAGAGGGTATCGGTCTTTGCCGTACAGAGCATATGTTCTTTGAGGAGGACAGAATTGCGGCATTCCGTGAGATGATTTGCTCAGACACCGCTGAGGAGAGAGAGGCGGCACTGGAGAAAATCCTGCCGTATCAGCAGGGCGATTTTGAGGCGCTTTACGAAGCGCTTGAGGGTAACCCAGTTACCATCCGTTTCCTTGATCCGCCCCTTCACGAGTTTGTTCCGACAGAGGAAGCAGACATTGAGAAGCTTGCAAATGCACAGGGCAAGTCTGTAGAGACGATTAAGAACATCATCGCGTCACTGCATGAGTTCAACCCGATGATGGGACATAGAGGCTGCCGTCTTGCGGTTACGTATCCGGAAATCGCGAGAATGCAGACAAAGGCTGTTATCCGTGCGGCGATTAACGTACAGAAAAAACACGCTGACTGGAATGTAAAGCCTGAGATTATGATTCCGCTGATTTGCGAAGTGAATGAGTTAAAGTTTGTAAAGAAGGTTGTTGTTGAGACAGCGGACGCAGAGATTGCGGCAGCAGGCGTGAAGCTGGAGTATGAAGTAGGTACGATGATTGAAATCCCGAGAGCTGCACTGACAGCGGAGGAGATTGCGAAAGAGGCTGACTTCTTCTGCTTCGGTACAAATGACCTGACACAGATGACGTTTGGCTTCTCAAGAGATGACGCAGGGAAGTTCCTGAATGCTTATTATGATACGAAGATTTTTGAGAATGATCCGTTTGCGAAGCTGGATCAGACGGGTGTTGGTAAGCTGATGGAGATTTCTTTGAAGCTTGGCAAGCCGGTTAATCCGAAGCTGCATGTTGGTATTTGCGGCGAGCATGGCGGAGATCCGTCTTCGGTTGAATTCTGCCATAAGATTGGGCTGGATTATGTGTCTTGCTCACCGTTTAGGGTGCCGATTGCTCGACTGGCGGCGGCACAGGCAGCAATAAACAATGTAGGAAAGTAGATTACAAATATATGTACTTTACGGAATATCTGATAACCAGAGCCGATGTGAATGATTTTATGGCACATCGTCCGGAGTACACAAAGGCGAACCGCTTTGAGGATTTCGTTTGTAAAATCTATCTTTAACGATTAGGGGAAAATTCATTTAAGAGTTTTCCCCTTTTTTCGTGGTTTTTTCAAAGGATTCTATCCCAAACAAAGGATAGAGTCCTTTTTATATATACAAACAAAATAATCAAAGGAGGTTCATGTATGAACAACACAGCGTTAAGAGCAGGGGCGCAGAGCGCCAACAACACACACATGGTTTTTGCAAACGAGGAACATGAGAAATTTTACTATGAGAAACTGGAACAGGCTAGGCATCAGGACTGCTATCACAAGGCATTGATTTATATTCTCGGAATATCAGAGGATAC